>CAZSWK010000006.1:0-54261 GCA_964610835.1 uncultured Anaerolineaceae bacterium
CCGTACTCGTCGAGCACGATGGCGATGTGCACCCGGCGGCGCTGGAAGTTGTGCAGCAGGTCGTCGACCGAGATCGATTCGGGCACGAACAGAGGCGTGCGCAGGATCGAACGTATGGCCGGCATCTTGCCGCGCTGGAAGTGCGGGATGAGGTCCTTGGCATACAGGATGCCGACGACGTTGTCGATGGTCTCGTCGTACATGGGGACGCGCGAGTGGCCCTCGTTGACGATCAACGCGACGATTTCGTCCAGCGTCGCCGTCACCGGCAGCGCCTGGATGTCGATGCGCGGCACCATCACCTCGTGTACGCGCTGCTCGCCCAGCTCGAGCACGGCGCCGATCATCTGCTGTTCCTCGGCCTCGATGGCACCCTGCTCGCCGCCGCGCTCGACGAGGATCATCAGCTCCTGCGCGGTGAGCCGGTCGGTCTCGGCCTCGGGGACGCGCAGCAGGATGATCACCGCGCGGGTCAGACCGGTCAGCAACCAGACGATCGGCCGGAAGACGCGCGCCAGCACTTCAATGGGTCCGGCAAAGAAGATGGCCAGCCGCTCGGAGTAGGCAAGCGCAATCGACTTGGGCACCAGCTCGCCGAGGACGATGGTCGCGAACGAGACCAGGATCGTGATCACGACCAGCGCGAGGGTGCCCGCGTACGCCTTGAGGCTGTCAATTCCCGCGAGCGCCCCGGCCAAGGGATCGATCAGGTTGGCGCCGGCGAAGCTGCCGGCCAGCACGGACAAGAAGGTGACGCCAATCTGGATGACCGCCAGGAAGCGGCCGGGCTGGGACGTGACGCGATGGACGCGTACGGCACCCCTGTTGCCCTCGTCGATCAGCTGCTCGATGCGACTGCGGCGCACGCGGACGAGGGCGAACTCGGCGGCCGAGAACAGGCCGCTGGTCAGGATGAGCAGCGCCAGAACGAGGATGTCCACGTCAGCCCGACTTCACCGCCGCTTGGGCATCCGTGCCGGTGGTTTCAGCAGAGTTCGGGGGCCGTCGGTTGCGAATGCGCGCCGGAACGCCCACCGCGAGCTTGCCCGGCGGTACATCGCGCGTGACCACCGAACCGGCGCCCGTGTAGGCACCCTCCCCGACCGTCACGGGGGCGCGCAGGATGGTGTCGGAACCGATGAACGCGCCGCGTCCGATGACCGTCCGGCTCTTGCGCCGGCCGTCGTAATTGGCGGTTATGGTGCCTGCTCCGATGTTGACGTCCTCGCCCACCTCCGTGTCGCCCAGGTAGCTGAAGTGGTGCTGCTTCGAGCGGGCACCGAAGCGTGTGTTCTTCTGCTCGGCGAAAGTGCCGACCTCGGCGCCGTCACCGATCTCGCAGCCCGGGCGCAGATGGGCGAAGGGACCGACGCACACGTCGTTCCCGATCGTCGAGCCGTGCACCACGCTGGCCCAGATCCGGCAACGCTCGCCCACCACGGCATCCACCAGCTGAGTGCCTGAGCCGATGAGCGTGTCGCGCCCGATCCGTGTCGCACCGCGCAGGATCACGTTTCGCTCGATGGTCACGTCCGGCTCGATCTCGACGCTGCCCTCGACGCTCACCGCTGCCGGGTCAGCGAAGGTGACACCGGCTTCCATGTGCCGCTGCACGATGGCGTACTGCAGCATCAGCTCGACCTGTGCCAGGTCGGAGCGGTCGTTGATGCCGACCAGCTCCGATTCCCAGTCGGCGCCGGCGGGTTGCTCGACGGCGATGGCCGTGCGGCCATCGTTGGCCGCCAGTTCGACCAGCTCCGTCAGATACAGCTCGCCCGTGGCCGCAGAAGGCGTCAGGCGCGGCAGGGCGTCACGCAGCCAGCTACCGTCGAACGCGTATAGCCCGGCGTTGCACAGCGCGATGCGCCGCTGCGCGGGCGTCGCATCCTTGTCCTCGACGATGCGCGTCACGGTGTCGCCATCGCCCAGCAACACGCGCCCGTAGCCGGCAGGATCGTCGAGCTCGATTGCCGCGAGCGCCATCGCCACGCCTGCCTCGCGACGGGCAGCCGCGATCCACGCCACTGATGCCCCTTCGATCAGCGGCACGTCGCCCGACAGCACGACTATCTCGACTGCTTCCTCGGGCAGCGCCGCGACGGCGGAGCGCAGTGCATCACCGGTGCCCAAAGTCTCGGCCTGGAGGGCAAAATCGGCCTGCTCGCGGAACGCGGCGCGGACCTGCTCGGTCGCAGGTGAATAAACCACCAAAGGGCGGTCGCCGGTCGCCTCGCGCGCGGCGGCAACGACGTATGCGAGCATGGGCCGGCCGCAAACGGGGTGAAGCATTTTGGGCAACCGCGACCGCATGCGTGTGCCCAGCCCGGCGGCGAGGATGATTGCCTTGGTGCGCGGCTCCGGGGGCGTCACGACGGTCGACGACCGCCGGTGGCTGATGGAGGTTTGCTGGACGACATCTAGTTGCGCCTGACTGTACGGGCGCTTCGGCGGCTGGTCAAACCTGCAACCTGCGCCGCTACCCTTTGCTCCGCGCGGCGATGGCCTCGATCTCGATCAGGGCACCGCGCGGCAGCGCCGCAACGGCATAGGTGGCGCGTGCCGGTGGTGGATCACCGACGAACCTGGCGTAGACCTCGTTGAATGCCGCGAAGTCGTCGATATCGGCCAGCAGGCAGGTCGTCTTGACCACATCGGACATCGACAGCCCGGCCGAATCGAGGATGGCAGCAATGCTGCGCAGGGCACGCTCGGCCTGCGCCACCACTCCAGCGACGATTTCCCCGGTTGCCGGGTCGATGCCCACCTGCCCGGCAACGAAGACAAAACCGCCGGCGTCAATGGCCTGGCTATACGAGGCGATGGCCGAGGGCGCGCCCGCCGTCTTGATCGCGCGAAGCGTCATGGGTACCTCCAGATGGCTGCGGGGCCGATCAGGCCGACCGCATGAAAGGTGGCGTTGTTGAGACGGGCCGAGGCGGCGGTGGCGACGTCGACGCCGGCGGCATGCGCCTCATCGGGCGAAGCATAGAGCGCAAACAGGGTGGAGCCCGAGCCCGACAGCAGCCACGGGCGGCCGGTCATGCGCTCGAGCTCCGCGCGCGCCGCCGCAAGCTCCGGCAGGAGTTGCCGCGCCGCCGGCCACAGGTCATTGGCGTCGCGCAGGCGATCTGCCCATCCGGCGAGCCCAGCCGCGCTCAACCCATCACCGACCGCGATGGCCAGGCTGGCCGAAACGTTCGTGTCGCGGGAGCGTGCGGCCAGGGTGTCGTACAGCGCGAACACTTCCGCCGAGGACAGTGGCGATGTGCGCGTCGCCAGCAGCAGGCCCGGCTGGTCGCTCAACGGTGCCAGCGGCTCGACGCGCTCACCCCTGCCCTCGACCAGGGCCAGCGGCGCCGAGGTGGTGAAGAAGGGCACGTCGGAGCCCAGCTCGAGCGCGATCCGTGCCAGTTCGGCGGCCACGAGCTCGCGCTGCCAGACGGCCAGCGCGGCGTCGATGGCGGCCGCGGCGTCGGAACTGCCACCACCCAGCCCGGCGCCCATCGGAATTCTCTTGACCAGGTGCGCGGCGAGTGGCGGCAGTTCCTCGCGCAGCGCCGCACGTGTCGCGGCAAAGGCACGTATGACCAGGTTGTCGTCGACGGGACATTCGGGCTGGTCGGTCACGGCCAGCGTGTCGGGCCCGGTGGCCGCGGCGCCGACCGTCAACTCGTCGGCCAGGCCGATGCGCAGGAAGACCGAGCGCAGGTCGTGGTAGCCGTCCGGCCGGCGGCCCGTGACCTCGAGCGTCAGGTTCACCTTGGCGGGCGCGCGAACGTGCATCAGTCGGGCGTCATTTCGAGCGGTCCCAGGGCCGCGTAGAGTGCCAGCCACTCCTCGACGCTCAGCGTCTGCGGGCGCCGATCACGCGCGATCCCTGTCTGCGCCAGGGCGTCATCGAAGCGCTCGCCGCCCACCTGCGGCAGCTGACGCGGCAGCACGTTGTGAAGCATCTTGCGCCGTTCCCGGAAACCGGCCTGCACCAGCCGCCACAGATCGTCTTCGGCTGCGGCCGGCAGGCGACGCGGTCGCGTGTCGCCGACCAGAACGGCCGACTGGACGTCGGGCGCGGGCTCGAAGGCGGAGGCGGGCACGATGCGCGCGACGCGCACCGCCGCGTGGTACTGGACGAAAACCGACAGGTAGCTCAACCGTCCCGCGGGCGCGGCGATCCGCTCGGCAACCTCGCGCTGGAGCATCAGCACGAAACGCTCCGGGCGCGGCTCCGCGGCGAGCACGTGGTGCAGCACCGGGCTGGTGATGTGGTAAGGCAGGTTGGCCACGAGCTTGTACGGCGCAGACACAAGCCCCGATACCGCCAGGTCGAGAACATCTCCCTCCAGGAGTCGTAGCGTACCGTGCTCGAGGGCGACGAATCGCGCGCGCAGGTGCTCGACCAGGCGCGCGTCGAGTTCGACTGCCGTGACATGCGCGCCGCGTTCGAGCAATGCACCCGTGAGGATCCCCAGGCCGGGCCCGATCTCCAGCACCTGCCTGCCGTCCAGCGGCTCAGCAAGCGCGACGATCTCCTCGAGCACGCTAGCGTCGACCAGGTGGTTCTGGCTGAGACTCCTGCGCGCAGCAAGACCGTGGCGGCGCAGGTAGCGGGCGACCTGCTCATGGCCCAGGTGCTGCGGGTCGAGGCTCAACTGTCGGCCCGGGCGGTCGCGTGCTGGTCGGCCCGTCGTTTCGGGACGCTCGGCATCTGTGCCGCGAGGCGCGGGATGAGATCGTTTGCCCGTGATGGATTCACCGGCCAAGCCTAGTCTCGCCGCGCCCGCCACCGCGAGCCGCCGCTACCTGGTTACGCACCGTGAGCACCACGCGCGGATGATGCCCTACGTGGATGCCCTGCCGGAGCTCGCTGAGATGCTCGGCCGCAGCGAGCCGCTCGCGTTCGCCGAACGCCTGGAGGACGAATGCGACTTCATCCTGGGCGAGATGCTGCCGCACATCGTCACCATCGAGGAAACCCTGTACCCACAGCTCGACCGGATGATGGACAAGCGCCACACGATGCAGCCCATGCGCGAGGAGCACGCGCAGCTACGGTCACTGGTCGAGTCGCTGTGCCACTATCGGCTCGATGTCGCCGCGGGCAGGCTCGACGAGGCAGACGCCATCGGATTGCGACGGATCCTCTATCGGCTGTACGCGCTGGTCAAGGTCCATCTCGCGGAGGAAGAGCTGTATCTCGGCGTCATCGACCGCGAGCTGTCAGACGACGAAAAGAACCAACTCGAACGCGGCGTCGACCACGCCTCGGCGGAACCGGTCTGATCGCCTCGCCACCACTCTGAGCCAGGCCGCTAGCGCTTGGCCGTGACCCATTCGAGGTAGCGTCCGTCGAACTCGGCGATCAGCCGGGCACGCTCCTTCATGATGGCCGCCCATTCGTCCAGCTCGGCGTAGCCCGACTCGGTGAGCCGGTAATCGCGCCGCTGCGGCCCGGTGGGCTCGTTCGACCACTCCGAGGTAACGTGGCCCGCCTTCTCCAGGTCACGCAGGGTCCGGTACACCTGGCCGACGTCTACCGCGCCGCCGGTGATGCCCAGCTCCTCGAGCTGGGCGATGATCGAGTACCCGTGCGCCCCGCCCCCGGCCAGCAGCACCAGCACGAATGGCTCCATCCAGCGTCGCCGCCCGCCCATCGGCGCCCAGCCGCGATGGACCGGGACACCGGCCGTGTCGTGTTCCGACGCCAGCGCAGCGGCTGGCCCGCCCGCTGAGGCTGGCTCTTCCCACTGGTCCTGGCGCCGGCGCGGCCCAGGTTTCGGTCCCGAGGCAGTCATATGCCTCTGGAGGATAACTGTCTAGAGGGGGCTTATGCCGGGATGTTCCATAGCCAGCGCCAGCGCCTGCTGGTCTTCGGCCGAGGCGCCGTGCTCGACGATGCCCGCGTAGAGCAGCTCCTCGGCCAGGTGAACCTTGAGCAGCGCGTACAGCCGGAACACGGCACGACGCAGGGCGATCTGCTCGCGTGTGCCGAACCGGCCTGCATCGACCGTTCGTTTCAGTGTCAACAGCTGGTCGCAGGCCGTGCGGATCTGGCCGTGTTCGCGGCGCATCGGCGTCATCGAATGACGGTTCTGCATGACGCGTTCCAGCTCCGGATAGAGGACGCGCTCGGACGCCGCAATATGCTGCAGCAGGAGCTCGCGCACGAATGTGCACATTTCCTCGAGCGGGGGGCCAACTCGGGCCGGGTCGCGGCTATCGATAAGTTCGCCAAGTTCGGGCAGGCGATCGACCCACCGCACCAAGCGGTCGTGGTGCTCGCGCACCACGTGTGGCTCGCTGATCAGCGTGGTGGTCATGGTGTTGCCTCCTTTACGGCGGGTGCCTGAACGGGGAGTGGCTGGCCGGCCAGTGCAAGGAAGAACAGCGCCAATGGCCGGTAGATGGCATGCGCGAACTTCATGAATGGCGCGAGCAGCACCAGCTCCATCGCGACCGCGACATGGAACAGGAACATCCAGTAGCCCCAGACCGGTGGTTGCGGCAGGTACAGCGCGACTTCCAGCCCAAAACCGGTCACCCCGGCGATTTCGAGCAGCACCAGGAAGGTCCAGTCGGCGGCCGTCGAGTGGCGCAGTGAACGCTCGGCCCGGTGAGCCCGACGCCAGATGAGCATCGTCGTGCCGTAGACGAGGGCCAATCCGGCGATCGTGCCCAGCAGCCTGATCGGATACCAGATCGGGACCGGGGTTCCCGTCGCCTTGACACCGATTAGCGCGAGGCCATAGTCGAGCACGGTAGCCGCCAGCAGGCCCAGGAAGCCCCACATCGTGGCGGCATGGATGAACCACCGCCGGCGATACCACGGATAGGTGCTGTCCTTATCGCAATCGGCCCGATAGCGGCGCTGGCCGAGTGCTTCCACGGCCAACGCGCTCCAGGCCGAGCGGGCGGCGCGCCACAGCGCAGCCCGGCTGCCAAAGAGAGCGTGGCGGCCAATGTCCATCTGCTTGGCAATGCCGCGCGCCATGGTCAACAGCCCCACCAGGCCGGCCAGGAAGACGGCGATCATCAGCACGATGCCCGTGTTGTGGATGAGCGGCTCGGGAATGAAATCGAAGATGTCGAGCGCGACATTACTCATCGGGCCGTGGAACGAGTACATGAACAGTGCGAAGAAGACGGCGAGGATCACCGCCACGCCCGTGCCGATGAACGGCATGTACATCAGTCGCGCGAGGCCGGTGCGGTCGTAATGGGCGATCGCATAGCGCCGCGCCGCGGCCATGAACTCGCCCGGTTCTGCCTGCGTGGGGCAGCTCTCGGAACACTCGCCACACGCGTAACAGGTCCACAGCTCCTTGGACGAGAGCAGGGCGTCCTTCATGCCCAGCTGGGCGTAGCGGATCATGCGCCGCGGGAAGGTCGCGTCGTCCTCGACGAGCGGACATGTCGCGGTGCAGGTACCGCACGAGAAGCAGGCTGCGACGTCGGCGGCGCCGTAGCGCTGGATGTCCGCGTACAGACCCGGATCGACGGTGGTCGCTGCAGCCGTCATCACGACTCCCTCCCCGTTGGCTCGTACTGGAAGTAGCCGTCCGCCTCGCTGCCCTTGACCTCGGACAGCCAGCCGAAGCGGCGCATGCCCATGACCCACAGCAACACCTCATGGGTCGGTGCGCCGATTGCCGCCGCGATCTGCGGCACCGTCAGCGGGCTGTCGCTGAGGGCGGCAAGGATGCGCGCGCGCATGACCGGCTCCTCGCGCATGACCTCGCGTATGTCGCGGTTGACAGTGGCCATCAGGCGGGCACCTCCACCAGGTTGTCGATCATCGCGGTGACCTGGGCGTCGGTGTAGCCGAGCAGGTCGATTGCGTTCTCCGGGCAGAGCGGCACGCAACCGCCACACCCCTTGCAGCCGGTCGGGCTGATGACGGCGAAGTGCCGGTCGCCCTCCTCCGCCATCGAGATGGCGTCGTACGGGCACGCGGTCAGGCAGTCGCCACAGGCGGTGCATGCCTGGGCATCGACAGTCGCCACGAGGGGATCGAGCTCGGTGTAGCCCTTCTTCAGGATTGCCGCACTCTGGGTGACCGCCGCGAGCCCGGAGGACACGCTCTCGGCCGACGTCTTGGGACCCTGGCAGGCACCGGCGATGAGCACGCCGTCAACGACAGTCTCGACCGGCCGCAGCTTGGGATGGATCTCGTTGAAGAAACCGTCCGAGCCGGCAGGCAACTTGAGGACGTCGACCAACTCGGCGTTCTCGCGCGGCATCATGCCGGTCACCAGCACGACCAGGTCGACCGGGATGGTCAGCTCGACGTTCTCGGTCAGCAGGTCGCGCACGGTCACCGCCAATTGGCCATCCTCGGCGCGCTGGACGCTGGGTGGCGCATCGTTGTCGAACTTGAGGAAGACGGATCCCTGCTCGCGCGCTTCCGTGTAGAGCGGCTCGAACTTGCCATAGGTACGCATGTCGCGGTACAGGTGGAACTGGCGAATTGACGGGTCGAGCCCGGCCACGTCGACCGCGGCCTGAACCGTCGCCGCACAGCAGAAGCGAGAGCAGTAGGCATTGGCGCAGCCGGCGGTGTTGCGACTGCCGACGCAATAGACATAGGCGATGCTGCGCACGGGGCGCCCGTGCCACGCCAGACCCGGCCCGCTGGCTGCGTCGACGAGTTCCTTGAACTCGGGCAGCGTGACGACGCCCTCGATGCCGTAACCGAACTCGCCGGCCTGCGGCTCGTAGCTGTCGAAACCGGTCGTCACCACGATGGTGCCCACCGCGATCTCGATCGTGCCCGAGCCGGGATCGCCCACGCGCACCGTCACCTGGTAGTTACCGAAGCTGCCCGCCTTGCCCACGACCTCGGCCCCGGTGAGCACCGTGATGGCCGGCCGGCGGCGCACCTCGGCGACAAGAGTCGCCACCAGTTCGCGCCCTTCCTTGCCGTGCGGGTACATGCGCCCGAAGCGGCGGACCCAACCACCCAGCTCGAGCTCGCGTTCAACGATAGTCACGCGCAGCCCGATGTCTGCGAGGCCGATGGCCGCCCGCAGCCCGGCGATGCCGCCGCCGATGACCAGGGTGTGGGGCACCGTCTCGACGACCATCGGCTGGAGCGGCTGCGTGAGCCGCGTCCGGGCGATCCCGGCGCGCACCAGCGCCGTTGCCTTGTCCGTTGCCGCCTGCTCGTCGTGCTGGTGAACCCACGAGCACTGCTCGCGAATATTCACCTGTGTGTACTCATACGGGTTGAGTCCCGCCCTGGCGGCCACGCCGCGGAACGTGTAGGTGTGCAGCTTGGGTGAGCAGGAGGCAACTACCAGCCCGTCGAGCTTCTGCTCCTCAATGTCGGCGACCATCTCGCCCTGGGTGGCGTCCGAGCAGGCGAACATCTCGTGCCGGGCAACGACGACATCGCCGCTGTCCTGGATGTCGTGGATGACCTTTTCGACATCCACGTAATCGGAAATGTTGCCGCCGCAGTGGCACACATAGACACCTATGCGCCGGCCGTCTGGCCGCTCAGGCTGATCAGCCTGGCCGGGCTGCCCCGGCTGCTCCGGTTGCCCCGGTTGCACTGGCTGCTCCACGGGCTGCAGCGGCTCGCTCATGCCAGCACCACCTTGGGCAGCTCAGCCACCATTTCGAGTGGTTGAGCCGGCTGCCGGGACCCCTCCAGGTGTGCCGCCACCTGCGCCGCCGAAGCTCCGGCGTGCACGATCGAGTCGGCGATGTCCTTGGCGCCCGAAGCGGCGCCGGCAACGAACACGCCCGGGATATTGGTCCGGCCGGGATTGAGGTCCTCCTCCGGCTCGGCGACGTAGTTCCACTCGTCGAGCGACAGCTCGCCGACCTCGAACAGCTGCTCGGCGTCGCGGTTGGGCTGGACGCCCACCGCGAGTACCACCAGGTCGTACTCGGCCTCGACCACGCGGCCACCGTGCTCGATGTCCTCGTACTTGAGCACGAGGTCGCCGTTCTCCTTCTCACTGATGTCCGCCACGCGGCCCTTGACGTAGGTGGCACCCATCGCCTTGGCCTGCTCGTAGAACTCGTCGTAGCGCTTGCCCGGCGCCCGGATGTCCATGTAGTGGACCGTCACGTCGGCCAGCGGCAGGGCGCCCATCAGCAGCTGGTTCTGCTTGATCGAGTACATGCAGCAGAAGCGCGAGCACAGCGGATTGCCGACGGTCTGGTCGCGTGACCCGGTGCACATGACATAGGCAATGCGCTCGGGCACCTTGCCGTCACCCGGCCGCAGAATGGTGTTGAACGGACGGGTGGGCGCCAACAGGCGGTCCATCTGCATTCCGGTGATGACGTTCTTGAAGCGCCCGTAGCCGTATTCAGGCTTGAGATCGGCCGGGAAGAGCTTGAAGCCGGTCGAGACCACGACCGCGCCCACTCCCGCCTCGAGGTGCTCATCGCGCGCGTGCAGGTCGATGCAGCCGTCGACGGGGCATGCAGCGACGCACTCATTGCACTCCGAGCAGACCGCGCAGTCGATGCAGCGGGCGGCCGCGCTGCGCGCCTGCACCTCGGTGAGCGGCTCCTCGACCTCACTGAAATCGGTCGGCGCAGCCACCAGGCGCGTGCTGTCGGGCGTCGGTGGGCGGCTCGTGTAGGCCTTCTGGCGAGCGAGCACCTGCTGCTTGTCGACCTGCGGCAGACGGTCGTCGAAGCCGTCCATCGGCTGGCCGCTCAGCCAGCGGTCGATCATGTGTGCCGCCCGGCGACCCTCGCCGACGGCGCGCGTGATGTCTGTCGGCCCGTGTACGGCGTCGCCGGCGGCGAAGACGTATTCCAGCTCGGTCTGGCACGTCTCGCTGGCCGCGCGCAGCCGGCCGCGCTCATCGCTGGCCAGCTGCCCGCCGAATGCGGACGTGTCGGGGCGCATGCCGATGGCGGCGATGATCAGGTCGCAGTCGATGACGTGTTCACTGCCCGTGATGGGCTCCGGCCGGCGCCGCCCCGAGGCATCGGGCTCACCCAGCCGCATGCGCTGGCAGCGCAGGCCGTTGACGGCTCCGTTCCGGTCGCCGGTCACCTCGACCGGCGCCACCTGCAGCGCAAAGCGGACGCCTTCGGCTTCGGCATCGGCGGCCTCAACGTGATGCGCCGGCATCTCGTCGCGGCCGCGACGGTAGGCAATCGTCACCGACGCCGCGCCGAGCCGGCGTGCGGTCCGGGCAGCGTCCATGGCCACGTTGCCGCCGCCGACCACGACCACCTTGCGTCCGGCGAGGTCCATCGCGGTGCCCAGCTTGACCTTGCGCAGGAAATCGGTGCCACCCAGGACACCCAGGCGATCCTCGCCCGGCACGCCCAGGCCGAGCGAGCGGTGCGTGCCGGTGGCCACCAGCACCGCATCGAAGCCCTCTTCACGCAGCGCGGTCACGTCGCGCACGGTCGTACCGGTCACGATCTCCACGCCCAGCGCGCGCACGTTATCGATGTCGCGCTCGACCACCGCCTCCGGCAGGCGGTACGAAGGGATGCCCAGACGCAGGAAGCCGCCGGCGACCGGCGCGGATTCCATGATGCGCACGGCGTAGCCGCGGCGGGCGAGTTGCCAGGCCGCGGTCAGGCCAGCCGGCCCGGAGCCCACGATCGCGATGCGCTTGCCGTTTGGCGGCGCGACTTCGATGCCCGGCCCGTCGCTGCCACTCTCCGCGTGGCGGTCGCTGATGAAACGCTTGAGACGCCGAATGGGCAGCGTGCCCTCGAGACTGCCGCGCGTGCATTCGCCCTCACACGGCGCGTAGCAGGCGCGTCCCAGCGTGCCCACCAGCGGGGTTGCGTCGAGCACCAGCCGGTACGCCTTCTCGTACTCGCCACTGCGAATGAGCGAGACGTAGCCGTGGGCCTGGATGCCCGCCGGACAGGCGAACGAGCACGGCGAGCTGCCGGCACGATCGATGACCGCCTTCTTGGGCACGGCCTGCGGGAAGGCGATGTGCGCCGCACGGCGCGCCACGAGATCTGCATTGAACTGGTCCGGCACGGCCACCGTGCACGCCGTTTCACACTTCTGGCAGCCGGTGCAGGCGTCGATATCGACGAAGCGCGCCTTCTTGGTGACCGCGACGTGGAAGCGCCCGTCGGCGGAGCGGCGGATGCCATCGACCTGGCTGTAGGTCAGCGCCGTGATGTTCGGGTGGTGGATGGTGGCCGCCATCTTGGGCGTCGAGATGCAACTGGCGCAGTCGAGCGTCGGAAACACCTTCGACAGCAGGATCATCTTGCCGCCGACGCTGGCCTCCTTCTCGACCAGCAGGACCTTGTAGCCCATGTCGCCGAGCTTGAGGGCGGACTCCATGCCACCGATGCCGCTGCCCACGACGAGCACGTCGTAGTCGAGCTCCGCACTCACCGGCAGCGCGCACGCCTCGCTCATCGAACCGCCTCCGCCGCCGCAGGTAGCTCGGCCAGCGTGCCCGAGAACTGCACCATGTGCCTGGTGAACGGCTCGGCGCAGACCGAGCAGATTGCGGCCAGGCGCAGCCTGTTGGGGTCGAGGCCACGCTCCTTCATCTGGCTTTGCGCTTCACCGACGATGCGCGACGAGCGCTTGCCACAGTCGGGCAGGAGTGCGCATTCGTCGCCATCCGACGCGATGAACACGCCGTCGAAACCATGCTCCAGCGCGTGCAGGATCCAGGACGGCCGAATGCCGCTGGTGCACGGCAGGCTGATGACCTCCACCGTGGCCGGGTAGCTCATGTGTGAGCTGCCGGCCAGATCGATACCGGGGTCGGAGATGTTGTTGGTCGAGAAGACCAGGATGCGCGGCGAGGCCGTGCCCGCCTCCGACCCTTTCCCGTTGGCTGTCGCCATGGCCACCTGCCTGCCGTTTCGAAGCCGTGATCGCGCGATTACTTGCCGCGCCGCACGAAGACGCGGTCGTAGCCCTCGCCGGCCAGATAGCCGAGCGATTCGTGGCCGACCTTGCCCGCCCAGGCAGCGATGTCGACCTTGGTCACCGGATCGGTCGACCAGATCTCGATCACGCCACCGACGGGAACGGTGCCCATGCCCTTCTTCGCCTCGAGCAGCGGGCCCGGGCACGCTGCGCCACGGGCATCGACGACCTTGTCCGCCGCGAGGGTGGTCAGGTCCAGTGTTGCGACTGCGTCCATTGCTGCAACTCCTTTGAACTTGTCTGCTAGTAGCTCAGGCTGGCCTTCGCCGAGGTGATCTCGGCGACGAAGCGCCCGGCGGCGACGATCTCGGCGCCGTCCACCAGCGCATCGGCAATACCGCGACTGTTGGCGCACGGGCCGCATACGAGCAGCTTTCCACCCAGCTCGCGAAAATCGCCCATGAGCTTGGCCAGTGGCGGAAAACCGGGTGCATTGACCGGCTCCGCCTCGCCGACGTGGGCCAGGTGGACCGCGTCACCCTGCAGGCCGATCACGACCTCCACGTCGGAGGCCAGCGCGGCGCCGGCCATGACGAACGGGATGGTCGCCAGCTCGGCACTCGCCGGGCCGTGCGTGGCCAGGATTACCAACTTCTCTTGCTCGGCCAAATTTCTCTCCTTTGCCATTGGGTTCGTCTGGTCATCGACCGGCGGCGACCGGCTCGCGCTCGAGCCGGCTGGTCGCCTCGGCGGTCGCGGCGAGGTCGCCGAGCAGCGTCAGGCGGCGCAGCAGAACCTCGCGCAGGAGATCGCAGGCAACGACCAGGTCTCGGTCGCTCAGGCGGTACTGGACGATGCGTCCGTCGCGCGTGGCCTCGACCACACCGGCGCCACGCATTGCGGCCAGGTGTTGCGACGTGGCCGACTGGGTCAAACCCAGTGCGTCGGCCAGATCGTGTACCTCTGCCGGCCCGATCGAGAGCGCGTGGATGATGCGCAGGCGCGTGGCGCTGGCGAGTGTGCGCAACACCGACGCCTGCAACTCGTCGAGATCCTCTATGAGACTCAACACGCTCGTCCCTCGCTCACTCGGGAGCTCGCTGCGCGGATGCGCTCGAGCCTTATATTAGCCGGACACGAATATATGCTTAGAGCCTATACGAGGCGCGGGCCATTGGTCACATTCGGGTGGGCCGTGCAGACCGCGTGGCGGCGGCCACCGGCCGCAGGCGCCGGTCAGCGGGTTGTGGGCAGAGCCAGCTTGAGCGAGGGCCGAGCCGACAGATCGGTGCCGGCTCGCGCGCCGGCGCGCGAGCGGAAGAAGCCGGCCGCGGCGATCATCGAGGCGTTGTCGGTGCACAGTCCCGGTCGCGGCACCAGCACGCGGATGCCGCTCGCCCGGGCCCCGTCGGCGATGCGTTCTCGCAGCACGCTGTTCGCAGCCACTCCACCGCCGACGATGATGGTGCGCGCAGCACTCTCGCGGGCCGCACGCAACGTCTTCGTCGCGAGCACGTCGACGACCGACTCCTGGAAGCCGTACGCCAGTTCGGCGACAGCCGGCTCGGGCAACGGCTGGCCGTCTGAGCCCATCGTGTTCACGTCGGTGCCAAGCTCACGCGCTACCTCACGCCGCGCGGCCGTCTTCAGCCCGCTGAACGAGAAGTCAAACGTTTCACCGAGCCACGCTCGAGGAAAGACACGATCGCGCTGCGCCGCCCCGGCAGCGGCCTTCATGATCGCGGGGCCCCCCGGATATGGCAGCCCGAGCAATCGACCAACCTTGTCGAACGCCTCGCCGGCCGCATCGTCCACGGTCTGGCCGAGCAGCCGGTAGGTCAGGTGGCCGGACATCTCGACCAGGAAGGTGTGACCGCCGCTGACGACCAGCGCGATGAGCGGAAACTCCGGTGCCGGCTTGTCCGGCTCATCGGGATCGAGCAACCAGGCCGCATAGATGTGGCCCTCCAGATGGTTGACCGGCACGAGCGGCAGGTGGTGCAGCCAAGCGAGCGTCTTGGCCATCGTGATGCCGACCAGCAGCGAGCCCGCCAGCCCGGGACCCTCGGTCACCGCCACCGCCTCGATCGCCGACCAGTCCTCGATGCCCGCCTGGCGGCGCGCCTGCTCGAGCACCGGGATCATCCAGCGCAGGTGTGCGCGCGCCGCCACCTCAGGCACGATCCCGCCCGTGGCGCTGTGCACGGCCACCTGGCTGGCGACGACGTTGCTGACGATCCGCCGGCCGTTGTCGACCACCGCCACCGCAGTCTCGTCACACGAGGATTCGACCGCCAGGATGCGGCCGCTAGCGCTCATCAACGGCTCCTCCCGGTTCCTCGGCGAGGTCCTCGCCATAGCGCGCTCCCAGCTGTGCCAGCCTGCGCGTCATGTCCGGTGTCGCCAGCGGTTCGGTGGTCATGATCAGCGCGTCCTCGCCGTTGTCGGAGTAGTAGCGCGGCCGGATGCCCACCGGCCGGAATCCGAACCGCGAGTAGAGAGCACGCGCCGGATGGTTCGAGATGCGCACCTCGAGCGTCGCGACGCGCGCGCCGAGGTCGAGCGCGAGATCCATCAGGACGAGCAGCAGCCGCGCCCCGACGCCGCGGCGGCGCCACGCGGGCAGTACCGCGAAGGTGGTTATGTGGGCCTCGTCGACCATCAGCCACATACCGCCGTAGGCCACCGATTCGCCGCCGGCACGCACCACCAGGTAGTGCGCCAGTCGGTTGGCCTGGATCTCCTGGCTGAAGGCGTAGTCGGGCCACGGTACCGGGAAGCTGGCGCGCTCGATGCGATGCACCGCGGGAATGTCGGCCAGGGTCATCGGCTCGACTTGCAGCTTCAGCGGCGGTCGACTGACCACTCGATCTCTCCGCTGATGCTGGCCAGTCCGCGCGGCAGCGCCACGTAGGCGGGCACGAGCGTCGCCGGGTCGCTGACCTGGTCATCGGCCAGACCACGCGTACCCAGTGCGGCCAGGGCCCTGGGCAAGCCGGCAACGCAATGGCGTCCGGCTTCGAGGGCAGCCGCGGGCAGCTGTGCCGCGTCGAGATCTACCGCGACCAGCGCGGCCCGCTTCGCGGCCGCCATCAGCGCGTCGTCGCCGGCTACCAGCCGCGGAGGCTCGAGCTCGTGCACCTCGCCGTCGTCGACACGCACCAGGTGGACGTAGCGATCGGCGACGCCGGCCGGCAGCGCCACGGCGAAACTGGCCGCCTGCGCCCGTTCAACCGCCGGCGCATTTTCGGCCGCCGCCAGGGCGAGCGCCTGAGTCGTCGACACACCGACCAGCTTGATATGCAGGCTGTAGGCAATGAGCTTGGCCGTGGCCAGACCGATCCGCAGCCCGGTGAAGCTGCCCGGGCCGGTTCCCACCACGACCGCAGCAAAGTCTTCGCGGCGTGCGCCAATTTCGCCGAGCAACTCGTCGAGCCTCTCCAGTAGCTCCTCGCCATGCCGCTGGCGACTGGTCCACGAGCGCTGCGCAATCAAGCCACCATCGGCGCTTGCCAGGGCGAGCACGGGCGTGCGCGTGGCGGTGTCGAGAACCAGCAGCGGATTGCTCATCACGCCTCCGTGGGGCGTCCCGCCACCCACTCCCGGGCGGCTTCGAGGTAGCGCTCGTGGTCGTGCGCGCCGGCGCTCACCGCGATACGCCGCGATTCGTCAGCGACCACTTCGAAACGGATCGTGAGCCTGCCCGGCTCCACCTCGTCGGGCACGCGCTCGGCCCATTCGCTGAGCGTGACGCCGTCGGCCTGTCGTTCGTCGACCAGGCCGCCGGCAATTGCCTCCTCGGCACCGGCCAGCCGATACAGGTCCTGGTGGAATAGGTGCAGCCGGCCTGTGTACTCAGCCATAAGCGTGAAGCTCGGGCTGTTAACCACCTCGCGCACGCCCAGCCCGTGCGCGAAACCCTTGGCGAATTGCGTCTTGCCCGCGCCCAGCGGGCCGAGCAACGCGATGCGGTCGCCGGGGCGTGCCACCTGGGCAAGTGCGGCGCCGAATTCGCGCGTCTCGTCAGTCGACCGACTCACGACGTCAGCCACTCTGAGAGCGCGGGCGGAGGCACGAACGGTCATGCCCATCAAGGTAGCCGAGAAAGCGACCCGGCGTGGACGGCGGCCGGGCGCTCAGCGCCAGAGGCGTTTCCAGAACACCACCGGTGTCGAGGACTGGTAGATCCAGCCCACATACGGTGCCACGGCAGCAACGATGAGTGCGGCGTTCGGCCGCAGGGTACGCGTGGCAACCCCCAGGACGGCCGCGGCGCAGCCCAGCACCGCGCCCTTGGCCACGCCCGTGCGGCCGGGCAACCGGTCATGAGCGAGCGGCAACAGGCAGCCAGCAGCCAGCGCAAAGCGCCAGGCTGGCCGGCGCAGACGCGATGGCAGCAGCCGCAGCGGCAGCAGGAAGAGCGGCAGCTGGATCAGGGTCAGGGCACCGACCCGTATCCGCTCGGGCAGCCGGTAGAGCCGCTCCAGACTGCGCATCTGCGGTCTCATGCCCTCGGCCAGGAAGAGCGGCAGATCACGGGCCTCGATCGGCCCCACCGACACCTGCCAGCCGGTCAGCGCGGCCAGCGGTGCGTGTATCCGGCCGCCCAGTCGCGGAACGATCACCCGATGCGCCGCGACCAGCTCGTCCAGCCCGTACAGTTCGATCTGCGCGGCGGCCTTCTCCGCGTTGAACAGGCCGGCGTCCGCTGCACACCAGACGTTCCAGCCGTCGGTGTCTTCGACGATGAGGTAGGCATCGCGTTTGGCCATGGCCGAGCGCACCGCCGCGACCGACGCCAGGAAGTTCCCGGTCAGCAGGACCGGGTCGTCGTGGTCCGGCCGGCCAAGCGCGTAGACGGCCGGCGGCACGGCGATGGGCAGATCGAGCCAGGCCGCGGCACGGGCGAGGGACCCACGCAGACCCTGCGGCATGGCGGTGTCGATGACCTGCGGCGAGCGTTTCGCGGCGGGCAACCGTGCCGGGCGCGTGGCCACCAGGACGTGCAGGCTGCCCGACGCATACTTTTCCTCGGACGACAGGTGGAGACCGGCCTCGTCGATGAGCCTGCGCCACGGATGGCGGCGTGTCGGTGCCAGCTGCTGCAGCGCGGCAAAGGAAACGACGCGCATCAGCGACCGCTCGGCAGCGGCGAGCACGCGAAGCAGGCGGCCGTCCGGCGCGCACTCGTCGGCGATGACGATGCGGCCACCGGGCCGCACGGCTGCCGCCATCCGGCGTAGCGTCAGCAGAGCCAGCTCATACGACAGCTCGCTGAGCACGAACACAGCCGTCGCGACGTCGAACTGCTCCGCGCCGAGCGCGGGGAAGGCAATGTCCGCCTGCTGCCAGTCGACCGACACGCCGGCCAGGGCGGCTTTGTCCCGCGCTATCGACAGCATCGCCGCCGAACGATCGATGGCGACCACCGCGGCACCCGATCGGGCGGCCTCGATGGCCAGCGTGCCGGTACCGCAGCCAACATCGAGCAGTCGTTCGCCGGGTGCCACGTGGCGTAGCACCGATCGCCGGACGGACCGCGCTCGACCGAAGGTGATCAGCTCGATCCAGCGATCGTAGAAACCGGCCAGGTGCTCGCCACGGTCGGCGAGGACCATCGCCGCGAGCGACATCGTCAGCTCCGTCTAGAAACGGCCGACGGTAGAACCAGCAAGCCTCGGAGGTTACGCGTCAGTTGCCTGATTCTGCGCCGATCCGCGCGTGCTGGCCAGTTCGCTGCCGGCACGTTCGAGGTCCCGGCCCTGGCCCAGCTCGAAGCGCTGCTCGGCCTCAGCCGCGAGCAGGCGACCGATGGCCAGCGACGACGTCGCTGCCGGAGACGGTGCGTTGCGTACGTGCAGCAGGTGCCCGCTGCCACCCAGGCGGAAATCGTCGACGAGCGTGCCGTCCGGATCCACGGCCTGGGCTCGAACACCCGACGGGCCGGGCACCAGCTGATCGCGGCGCAGCTCCGGCAGGTAGCGCCGCAGCGAGCGATGGAAGAGCCGCTTGGAGAAATCGCGAATCATCTCGGCCATGCCCATGCGCCAGTAGCGCACGGCAAGTCCGGCGAAGCGTCGCGACGCGATCGCCGCGGCCAGGTCGCGCGGCGACAGGTCGCGGCGCCGGTAGCCCTCGCGAGCGAACGCCAGCACCGCGTTGGGGCCGGCCCACACCTCGCCGTCGACACGCCGGGTGAAGTGAACGCCCAGGAACGGGAAGCCCGGATCCGGCACCGGGTAGAGCAGCCCACGAACGAGCGGCCGCGCATCGGGCGCCAGCAACCAGTAGTCGCCGCGGAACGGCACTATCTGCTCGCGTGGCCGTTCGCCGCTCATGCGCGCGACACGATCGGACTGCAGCCCGGCGCACGCCACGACGTCGCGCGCCACCAGCTCGCCGCGGGTCGTCGCCAGCCTGATCTCGCCCGCCCGGACGTCGATGGCGGTGACCGCCCGGCCTGTTTCGATGGTGCCGCCCGCGTCCCGTATCTCGCCGGCCAGGGCGGCGCACACCTGTACGTAGTCGATGACCCCCGTCGTCGGACTCCACAGCCCGCGGATGCCGGCTGCATGCGGCTCGATCTCGCTGATCCGGGCCGGTCCGACGGATTCGAGGCCGGGTACTTCGTTGGCCGTTGCCCGGTCGCGCAGCCTGTCCAGGCCGGCCAGCTCGCGCTCGTCGACCGCCACCACCAGCTTTCCCGAGCGGACGAACGGGATGCCATGCGCTTCGGCGAATGCTTCGAGCTCCAGCTTGCCGGCGCGGCACAGGCGCGCTTTGAGCGACCCCGGGGCGTAGTAGATGCCGGCGTGGATGACACCACTGTTGTGGCCGCTCTGGTGCGCCGCGAGGTGGTCTTCCTTCTCGAGCACGACCAGCCGCAGCTCGGGATGCGCGCGCAACAGCTGGTAGGCGGTGGCCAGGCCGACGATGCCACCACCGATCACGACCAGGTCCGCCCGCTCAGCCGGCTCTCCGCTCATGATCGCAATCTAGCCGATGAGGCGCCGGCGAGCCGATCCGCGAAGTCGCGCTACTGTTGGGGCGGTGAAGACCTCGCGCATCCTGCAGTTGATGGCCCTGACGGTGCTCATCGACATGGCCGGCTTCGCCCTCGCCCTGCCCATGCTCCCCTTCTGGGCGCAGGAGTTCGGTGCCGACGCCACGGCCATCGGCCTGATGATGGCCTCCTACTCGGTCGCCCAGTTCATGTTCACCCCCATCGTGGGCGCATTGTCCGACCGCTTCGGTCGGCGGCCCACGATCGTGGCCGCGCTGATCCTCGAGGGCCTGGGGTTGATCGGCACGGCTCTCGCGGGATCGGTTGCCATGCTCATCGCCACTCGCTTCATCAGCGGCATCGGCGGCTCGAGCATCGGCAGCGCCCAGGCCGTCGTCGCCGACGTGACCGACGAGAGCAACCGGGCGCGGGGCATGGGCTTCATCGGCGCGGCCATCGGTATCGGCTTCGTGGTCGGACCGGGAGCCGGCGCATTGCTCAGCCTGCTCGGCCCGTCGGCGCCCTTCTGGGGCTCGGCCGTGGTGGTCCTGGTGGACGCATTGCTGGTCGCGTTGATCCTGCCTGAGACGGTTACCGTGGGCCGGCGCGAGGAGCGGGTCAGAGCGCCGAGTCCACTGCGCATCCCCGACGTCCGGCGCCTGATCGTGATCACGCTGCTGTTCACCACCGCCTTCGCGGCAATGGAGACCGTCCTGCCGCTGTTCACGCAGTCGGCGCTCGGCTGGGGTGCGCCCGAAAACGGGGCTGCCTTCGCACTGGTCGGGCTGCTGCTGGTGATCATCCAGGGCGGGCTGATCGGCCGGCTGGTGAAACGCGTGGGTGAACTGCGCCTGCTCTTCGCCGGCCTGCTCTTCGTCGCCGCCGGCCTCGTTCTCCTGCCGCTTGGCAGCCTGTTGGTGACGATCGTGGTCGGAGCGGGACTGGCCAGCCTGGGCATGGCCCTCATCTACCCCACGAGCTCATCCTTGCTGACCTACGCGGCACCGCCCGACCGTGCCGGGGTCACCCTGGGCATGGCCCGCTCGGCCGGCGGCGTGGCACGCGTGATCGGTCCGGCCGTAGCCGGCCTGCTCTACACACGCTTCGGCCCTGCAGCGCCGTTTCTCGTGTCGGCCGCACTCAGCGCCGGGTCAGTCCTGCTGGTTCCGTTCTCGTTGGGCAGCCGGCGGGTAACGGCCGCGGCGGCGGCCATGGCCGGGTCCGACGCCGAGGGTCAATGAGCCAGCGCGAAACAGATGAACGGCCGCGCGGTGTCACCCCAGCCCTGTGCGCCGACTACAGCCGGCGAACCGCGATCCAGCAGGCGGCATTCCTGTTACCCCACCTGCGGCCCGGCCTTGAGCTGCTCGACATGGGCTGTGGTCCAGGGACGATCACGGCGGGCCTGGCCGAGTTGGTCGCCCCTGGGCGGGTAATGGGGGTCGACTACGACGCCACCCACCTCGAGCAAGCTGAGGCAGAGCGCGTGAAGGACGGCTTGGCAAACCTGGCTTTCCGCCGCGCGGACGCACGATCACTGCCGTTCGCGGACCAGTCATTCGACATCGTCTTCGAAAACAACCTGTTGATCCACCTGGCCGATGAGGCGGCCAGGGGCGTGAGCGAGGCATATCGCCTGCTGCGTCCCGGAGGCTCGTTCGCGGCGCGGGACGCCGTCGCCGACATGGCACTCTGGGGCCCGACCGACACGATGTCGGAATTCGACCGGCTCTTTGTCCGCTGGCACCGTGCCCGCGGCAGCGATGTCACGTTGGGACGACGCTTGCCAACGCTACTGACACAGGCCGGTTTCGCCTCGCTCGAAACGGGAGTTTCAGCCGATGTCAAGAGCGACCGCGCCGATGTCGAACGGCACGTGGCCATGACCCTGTCGCTGCTCGACGGCCCTTTCGGACACGACGTGGTGGCCCGGGGATGGGCCGATGACGCGGCGATCAGCGGGCTCAGGGATGCGGTCCGGCGCTGGGCTGACCAGCCGGGGGCCTACTTTGCCAACCTCCACGTGGAGGCAATCGGGCGCCGACCGGAACAGGGGTGACCGGCCGGCGGCCCCACGCGCCGGTTCGCGGGACCTCGCCCCGGCGAGGCTACATCTCCATGGAGGGCTTGTAGCCGGGGTCGAGGTACTTGGCCTGATCTTCCTCGAAGTCCAGCTTGCAGCCCTTGCCGCAGAAGAAGTACGTCTGGCCGTTGTACTCGCTGGTCAGGCCGGCGGCGTGTGCCTTGTCGGGATCGACGGTCATGCCGCAGACCGGATCCATGGCGGGCGTGGTTGTATCGGTCATCGGATTTGAGCCTCCTGTCTCAGACAGCTGGTTGAGCGGCGGCCGATGCGGACGCCGAACGGGCCTCAACATGGGGCGCGGAGAAGCCGCGCAGACGCAGGGCGTTGGACACCACCGTAACTGATGACATCGCCATGGCGGCGGCAGCGAGGATCGGGTCGAGCATGGTGCCCGTAAACGGATACAGCACGCCCATGGCGATGGGGATCAGCAAGGTGTTGTAGGCGAACGCCCAGAACAGGTTCTCGCGGATGTTGCGCATCGTTGCCCGTGACAGCGAGATCGCGGTCACGAGTCCGCGCAGATCACCGCTCATGAGGGTGACGCTGGCCGATTCGATGGCTATGTCGGTGCCGGTGCCGATCGCGATTCCCACGTCGGCAGACGCCAGCGCCGGCGCATCGTTGACGCCGTCGCCGACCATCGCCACCTTCTGGCCGCCGGCCTGGAGCGCACGCACGGAGGCCGCCTTCTGGTCAGGTCGCACGTCGGCCAGGACACGGTCGACGCCAGCCTGGGCGGCGATCGCCTGCGCCGTGGCCAGGTTGTCGCCGGTCAGCATGACCACCTGCAGGCCAAGGGCATGGAGCTCCGCAACCGTCGCCGCCGAGCCTGTCTTCAATGTGTCGGCGATGGCGATCACGGCCACCGGGCGGCCGTCGATGCCAACGTAGACGGGCGTCTTGCCCGCGTCGGCCAGTGCCTCGGCCTGCTGGGCAAGCAGCCCTACGTCGCCACCAACGAAGGCCTGGCGCCCGACCACGACGCGCCGGCCGGCGACGGTCGCCTGCGCGCCCGCGCCGGCAACAGATTCAAAATCAACCGTGTCAGGAAGTTCGAGTTGCCGCACCTCGCGAACGTAGCGAACGATGGCCTCGCCCAGCGGGTGCTCCGAGCCCCGTTCGACCGCTGCCACGAGGGCGAGTAGCTCGTCTTCGGCCGGCGCACCACTGGCGCGCACCACGTCGGTCACCCGCGGCTTGCCCTCGGTCAAGGTGCCGGTCTTGTCGAAGACGATGACGCCAACCTTGTGCAGGAGCTCGAGCGCCTCGGCGTTCCGGAAGAGCACGCCGTTCTCGGCGCCCTTGCCAGTGCCAACCATGATCGAGGTGGGCGTGGCGAGGCCAAGCGCACACGGGCAGGCGATGATCAGGACGGCGATGCCGTTGACCAGCGCCAGGTTGAACGCCGGAGCGGGGCCAAAGAGGA
This sequence comes from uncultured Anaerolineaceae bacterium, assembly GCA_964610835.1. Taxonomy (GTDB): domain Bacteria; phylum Chloroflexota; class Limnocylindria; order Limnocylindrales; family CSP1-4; genus JALYGJ01. The sequence goes on from CAZSWK010000006.1 coordinate 23,354, forward strand.
ACCAGACGACGAACGTCAAGACGGCGAGGCCGAGGACGATGGGGACGAATACGCCGGTCACCGCGTCGGCCAGGCGCTGTATGGGCGCGCGCGAGCCCTGCGCCTCCTGGACGAGACGCACGATATGGGCGAGCACCGTATCTGCCCCCACGCGCGTGGCCTGGTAGGTGAACGAACCCGATCCGTTGAGCGTGCCACCGATGACCTCGTCGCCGGGCTTCTTGCCGACCGGCATGCTCTCCCCGGTGACCATGCTCTCGTCAACAGCCGAACGGCCGTCGCGCAGCAGGCCGTCGACCGGTATCTTCTCGCCCGGCCGGACGAGCAGCAGGTCGCCGCGCACGACTTCGTCAATCGGTACGTCAGTCTCGCTGCCGTCACGAATGACGCGAGCGGTCCGCGGCGCGAGCCCGATCAGCTTGCGGATCGCGTCGGAGGTATGGCTTCGAGCGCGCGCCTCGAGGAAGCGGCCGAGCAGGATGAGCGTGGTGATCGCCGCCGCCGTGTCGAAGTAAAGCGGCACCGCGCCACGGCCGGCCAGGCCGGCGGCTTCGAAGAAACCAGGGGCCGCGATCGCCGCAACGCTGTAGCCGTAGGCGGCGCTGGTTCCGACCGCGACGAGCGTGTCCATGTCGGCGGTCAGGTGGCGCACTGCGTTGAGCGCGCCGCGGTAGAACGGCCAGCCGGCGTAGAACTGGACCGGCGTCGCCAACGCAAGCTGGAAGATGGGGTCGCTGAACAGCGCCGGCAGCCAGGGCGCGACGGTACTGCGGGCGAGACCCAGCAGAATGGGCACCGTCAGCGTCGCGGCCACGATCAGCCGCCGGCGCGTGTCGGCCAGGTGCCGGTCGGCGAAGCTTCGTTCCCCACCGGCTGCCTCAGATTGCGCAGCATCGGCCGCCAGCGTGTCGAGTCGTGCAACGTAGCCGGCGGCCTCGACCGCCTCGCCGAGTGCCACCATGTCGACGCGCGCCGGGTCGAAGGACACCGTGGCGAACTCGGTGGCCAAATTCACGTTGGCGTCCTCAACGCCGTCAACCTTCTGCAGGTAGCGCGTGATTCGATTCACGCACGACGCACATGTCATTCCCTCAACCGGGAAGGACACGATCTCGATGGGCTGCATTTGACTGCTCAGCTGACTGCCTCTTTTCCGGGCGCGAGTGCCTCGCATGGAGGCCCCTATCAATACTCCCTACCAGTATATGCATCCGGGGCACGGCCGCAACCGTGCCATCGGTCACATTTCGCCGGTTGAAGTCGTGCCCCCGTCCGCTGTCGGCTCGGTGCCCGATGACGAGTCCTCCTCCGTCGTCGTCTCGGTGGTGGGCGTCTCGGGCGTTTGGGGTGCTTCGGCAGCCGGCGGCGGCCCGGCCTCGGGCGGCTCTTCGGATGGTCCGGGCTCCTCCGCCGGCGCCGGCCCCGCCGGTGTCGCGAGGAGCTCGCTGATGCGGTCAACGAGGTCGTACGGCACCAAGACCGTCAGTCGATCACCCGGCTCGATCACCGTCGGCGGGCCGGGTCGAAACGAGCGCCCGTTGCGACGCACCGCGATCGGCAGCGAGAAGGCCGGCCAGGGTAACTCCGAGATGCGCCGGCCGGCCGGTTCCGAGCCGGGCCCAATCTCGAGGTCGACGATACGGTAGTCGCGCAGCCGGCCGCGCTCCTCGGGGCGCGATCGCGCCGGCGGCGCTCCGGCGGGTCGTGGCGTCGCGACAGGTGCTCCTTCGGCAGTGGCCACCTCCTGCCCCAGGCGCGAAGCGTAGGCGCTCAACACGTCACGGTGGGTCAGCCAACCCACGACGCGGTTGCCGTCGCGAGTGACGACCGGCAGGCCCGATATCTCCTGGCGCATGAGCATCGAGAGCGCGACCTCGAGCGTCTCGTCGGGCGTCAGTGCCGGCAGGTGATAGGCCAGGCTGCCAGCCGTCGCGTCGAGCGCGTTCTCGCGCATGCTGCCCTCGATCTCCGGAGCGGTGATGACGCCGCGATACGAGCCGTTCTCATCGACGACGGGCAGCGCTTCGCGGCCCTCGCCCACGAAACGTCCGGCAAGTTCGCCGATGGACAGATCGGACGGAACGCCCTCGGGTACCTTCCGCATCGCCTGGCCCACAGTGATGATCTCCATCACATTCGCGGGCCGGCCACGCATCACGTCGATACCCCGCCGGCGCAGCTTGAGCGTGTAGATGGTGTCGCCGGTGATAAGCGATGAGAGCCCCGCGGCCAGCGCGATGGCGAGCATCAGCGGCAGGATGATCCGGTAGTCGCCGGTCAGTTCGAACATGATCAACACAGACGTGATCGGGGCTCGCGCGGCGGCCGCGAACACGGCGCCCATGCCCACCAGGGCATAGGCACCCGGTGACGAGACGATCGATGGCGCGATCTGGCCCATGACCATGCCGAACGACATGCCCAGCGTGCCGCCGATGTACAGCGACGGCGCGAACACCCCGCCCGAACCGCCGATGGCGATGGTCAGGCTCGTGGCGGCGATCTTGCCGGCAGCCAGTACGAGCAGCAGATCCAGCGCGACCTGGCCGTTGACCGCCGACTCGAGGGCGGGGTAGCCGACGCCATAGAGCTGAGGCAGGACGAGCAGCAAGGCGCCCAGCGCGATGCCGCCGACGGCCGGGCGCAGCCACTCCGGCCGACCCGTCCACAACCGGTCGACGACGTCCTCGGCGCCGTACAGGCCGCGTATGAACACGATTCCGGCGATGGCGGCGACGGTGCCGAGCACCACGTACAGCGGGTACTCCAAGGGCGAGTTGATCTGGAAGTCCGGCAGTGGTAGGAACGAAGTGCTGCCGAAGGCGGCCCGGCTGATCACGTCGGCGACAACCGAGGCGAGGACCACCACGCCGAAGGAGCGCACCTCGAAGTCGCGCAGGATCAGCTCGAGCGCGAAGAAGACGCCGGCGATCGGCGCATTGAAGGTCGCGCTGATGCCGCCCGCTGCTCCGCACGCAACGAGCAGACGCAGGTTGTTCTCGGACAGGCGCAGCATCTGGCCAACCGTCGAGCCGAAGGCCGAGCCGATCTGGACGATCGGCCCCTCGCGACCGACCGAGCCACCCGCACCCAGGCAGATGGCCGACGCGAGCGACTTGATAACCGCCACTCGTGGGCGGATACGGCCGCCCTCCTGCGCCACCGCCAGCATCACCTCCGGCACGCCGTGACCGCGTGCTTCGGGCGCGAAACGAGCGATCAGCGGGCCGTAGAGCAGGCCACCGATGACGGGCACGGCAATGATGAAAAACGGTCCCAGCCAGGGCAGCGCCGGGTTGGGTGCGTGCCCGGCGCCGCTGTAGTCGGTCGTGCCGGTGAAAAGCACGGTGAAGCCGGCGATCAGCTCGCGAAAGACGATTGCCCCGATGCCGGCGGTGATGCCGGTGATCAGGGCTAGAACGACGAGACCGGTGGGGCTGCCGCGCAGCCAGTCGTGGGCTCGGGTGCGCAGCGAAGACGGCAGGCCGAGCGCCGACACGCTGGGGAATGACGCACCGCGCGCCAGCACGACCCCACGAGCGGCAGGCGGGCTTTGCGTCACGGGCTCAGTGCAATCCGATGACCCGCTCAGCCTCTCCCGGCTCGGCCTGATTGACCTCGCCGCACGGGCGGCGTTGGATCATCGAGTTTGAGGCATCGGCAAGCGGGACGCCGGCCCATAGGTTGGTCATCCTCTGGCCACACCATATCGCGTGTGATGATCGACGATCGGATTCTTCCAGAGCCCGCGCTGGTCGCTGTGCGCGCAGGACCCTCAGGCGTCGCAGCCAGGCTCCTCGTCGATCTCCTCGAGCCGCTCCATCAGCCGGTCAATACCGCCTTCGTCGGCCAGCACCTGCTGGAGGGCACTCGACCCCCCGCCAAAGATGGAGCGCAACACGGGATCGAAGAAGAGCATCGCCTGGCTATCCAGCATGCGATAGGGGCGACTGGCCTCGAGGAACATCATGGCCGGTCCGGTCATCCCGTAAAGCTGGATCTCTCGAGCGGCGTGCTCGACAAGGTCATCGAACACCAGCTCGGGGCCAAGGCCACTCATCTGGCTCTCCGCACGTAGGTCACCCTCTTCGACTCCCCTGAGGCCGGTTACCCGGCTGGCGCGGCCCGGGCCTCGCCGGTAAGTGTGCGGAGGCCCTGAAGTACTGGACCGGCATGGTACACCCGGGGTACCCGGTATGCGACGTTCGTAACGACTTCATACGGAATCGTGTTGCGGGCACGCGCCAGATCCACTGCGCTGATCCTGTCGTCGCCCTGCCTCCCGAACAGGACGTACTCGTCATCGAGATCCGCGTCCGGCACCTCGGTCACGTCGGCCATCACCGCGTCCATCGCCACGCTGCCGACCAGCGGCACGCGGCACCCGCGGACCAGCGCCTGGGCCATTGGCGCCGTGGCACGCGGCCAGCCGTCGCCATAACCCACCGGCAGGGTGGCTACCAGCGAGTCGCGGGGCGCCTGCCACAGCCCTCCATAACCGACTGGCGACCCAGCCGGCAGCCGCTCTATGCGCAGGGGGCGCGCCTTGAGCGTCATCGCCGGCCGCAGCCGGGCGGCGGCCAGAGCCCCGGCCTCGGAGAAGGGCAACTTGTCGGGCAGCAGGCCGTAGAGGGCCAGGCCGACGCGAACGCCGTCGTAGCTCGGCGCAGTTCCGGTGAACAGGCCGCCGGTGGCGTCGATGTGGCGTGGGGGTACTGCCAGCCCGCTCGCGCGCAGCGCTTCAGCGGCCTGCTCGAAGCGGGCAACCTGGGCAGCCGTCGCTGCCTGGTTCTCGGCGCGTGCCAGGTGACTCCACAGGCCCGCCAGGCGCGCGCCAGGTGTTGCCGCCACCATGCCGGCCACGCGCGCGACGGACTCGGGCTGCAGGCCGGCGCGCGCCAACCCGGTCTCGACCTCCACGTGCACGGCCAGCTGGCGGCCGGGCGGCGCGTGGCGGCGCCACTCGGCGAGCGTCGCGGAAATGCTCGCCTCCTCGGCCGCGACGATATCCACGCGTGCCTCGGCCGCGCGGGCGACGAGCTCTGGCGGGATGGCAAAGAGAACCACGATGGGTAGCTCGATTCCAGCGCCGCGCAGCTCGAGCGCCTCGTCAAGCGAGGTGACGCAGAGTCGATCGGCACCCGCCGCGGCAAACACGCGGCCGACCGGCACGAGTCCGTGTCCATAGGCGTCGGCCTTGATGACCGCGTTGACAGCCACGCCGGGCCCGGCCAGTTCGCGTACCGCGGCGAGGTTGGACGCCAGAACTGCCTCGTCGATCTCCGCCCACAGGCGCCGCGGGAGCGGCGGCAGGCCGGCCTCGACCAGGCGGCGGTCGATCGACTCAGGCAAGGGCCGCAAGGTCGTGCCGCACGAGCGCAATCTCGTGCGGCAGATCCGAGGCAATCAGGCCCGCGTCACCCAGCGTCCGCGCGATGCGCTCTCCGGCGGACGCATGCATGTAGACGCCCAGGCAGGCGGCCTCGAACGCCGCCACACCCTGGGCCAGCAGGCCGCCGATGAGCCCGGCCAGCACGTCGCCGCTGCCCGCCGTGGCCAGTGCCGGGGTGGCGAAGGGCGACACAGCCCGCCGTCCGTCAGCGGCACAGATGACGGTGCCCGCCCCTTTCAACACGACGACCTGGCCGAAACGCAGCGCCGCGTCCGTGGCCCGCTGGAGGCGCTCGGCCGCGTCGGCTGAGACCGCTGCGCCGCTGATTCGCGCGAACTCGCCGGGGTGCGGAGTCAGCACGCACGATCGCTCCGCGTGGCGCCACCATTCGCCGCTGCGCGACAAGATGTTGAGCGCGCTGCCGTCGATGACAAGCGGTGGCCCGGAGCGCGCCAGCAAGCCCAGCAGAAGCTCGCGGTAGCCATCCGATTCACGGAGCCCGGGCCCGATGACCAGGGCGTCGAGCGAGCGCTCGGTCAACGCCTCGCTGGCGCCCGTCGGGTCGATGTCAGCACCGTCTTCGGTCTCGGGCAGGCCGATCGTGATCGCTTCGCGAACCCGGCCGGAGAACAGCGGCTGCAGCGAGCGCGGCACCGCCAGCGCGACAAGCCCGGTGCCTGCCCTTATGGCAGACATGGAACACAGCAACCCGGCGCCAGCGTAGTCGAGCGACCCGCAAACACACGCGAGCGTGCCGAAGGTGCCCTTGTGCGCATCGCGCGGCCGTGCGGGCAGCATGCGCGCACAAATGGCGTCATCGAGCAGCCGCGCCTCGGTTACTTCGCCCACGTCGGTCTACTCGGTGCGCTCCATCTTGCTCAGGCGTTCCATGCGTACCAGTATCTGACGTTCGCGGCTGTCCAGTCGCTCTTCGATGTCGGGCGGGAAGATGAACGCGCCGCCCTGGGTGCGGACACCGAAGGCGATCGCCACCGCGTACTCGTCCTCGTGGCTTATCGATACCGCTACGCGCCCCATGCCGAGCTGCTCGGCGCGTGCCCGGGCGCGACCGTGAAGGCGCACGGCTGGCTGGCCGGTGGGCAGGCGCACGATCTCGATGTCGCGCCAGCCCACACCGCGCACGCCCAGACCCAACACCTTGGACACGGCCTCCTTGGCCGCCCAGCGACCGGCGAAGTTGGCTGGCCGATTGCGCACGTAGCGGTGTTCGGCATCGGTCAGCACACGCCGCGGAAACCTGTCGCCGAAGCGCTGCAGGGCGGCGGCGATGCGCTCGATCTTGATGATGTCGATGCCGAGCTCGGTTGTGCCCTCGGGCACGCCGGGCAACTGGGACGCCACAGGCTTCTCGCGGCTACTCGACCGTCACCGACTTGGCGAGGTTGCGCGGCTGGTCGACGTCGGTGCCCCGTGCGACCGCGGTGTGGTAGGCGAACAGCTGGAGTGGAATGACCGCAAGAATCGGACTGAGTGCCTCCATCGTCTCGGGCACCCACAGGATGTCGTCGGCGAACTCGCGCATCTTTTCGTCGCCCGCGGTGGCGACGGCGAGCACGCGCGCGTCGCGTGCCCGACCCTCCATCACGTTGCTGATCAGCTTCTCCTGGGTCGCCGAACGCGTGGCGACGGCAACCAGCGGGACCTCTGCATCCAGCAGCGAGATCGGCCCATGCTTGAGCTCGCCCGCCGCGTAGCCCTCGGCGTGAACGTAGCTCACCTCCTTGAGCTTCAGCGCGCCTTCGAGCGCCACCGGAAAGGTCAGGCCGCGGCCGACGAACATGAAGCCGCGCGAATTGACGTAGCGTCGCGCGAGCTCCCGGGCCGGCTCGGCGAGCACGAGCGTCCGGGCAGCCTTGTCGGGCAGTGCCCGCAACTCGGCGGCCAGCTGTCGTTCGAACTCGACCGGCAGCCGGCCGCGTTGGCGGGCCAACGTCGCGGCCAGCATGACGAGGCTGGTCACCTGGGTGGCGAAGGTCTTGGTCGCAACGACCGCGATCTCGGGACCGGCCTGCAGGAAGACGACGGCGTCTGCCTCGCGGGTGATGGCCGAGCCAATGGTGTTGGTCAGGGCGATGATCGGGCAGCCCTGAGCGCGCGCGTGGCGCGTCGGCGCAATCGTGTCGGCGGTCTCACCGGACTGGGTGACCGCGACGACCAGCGTGTGCTCGTCGAGCGGCGGCGGACTGTAACGGAACTCCGAGCCCGGATTCCAGCGTGCCGGCAGGTGCAGCCAGTCCTGGAACAGGTAGGCGCCGACAGCTGCTGCGTAGTTGGCGCTGCCGCACGCGACGAACTCGACGCGATTCACCTCGGCGAGACGTGCCGCGATCGGCTCCAGCTCGTCGAGCTCGATCTTCCCGTCATGCACTCGGCCGGTGATCGCCGCGCGCAGCGCATCTGGCTGTTCGTGCATCTCCTTGAGCATGAAGTGCGCGTAGCCGCCCTTTTCGGCCTTCTCGATGGACCAATCGATCGCGTGGGGCAGCCGTTCGCGCGGAGTCCCGTCGAGGCCGGTGATCTCGACCCGCCCGGCGTGGAGATCGGCCACGTCACCGTCTTCGAGGAATATCGCGCGGCGGGTGTGGGCCAGGATCGCGGCGACGTCCGACGCGAGAAAGTTCTCGCCGTCACCCAGGCCGACGATCAGCGGCACGTTCATGCGCGCACCGATCAAGCGCTTGGGCTCGCCGGCATGCATGACGGCCACCGCGTAGGCCCCGCGGGCCTGATCGAGGGCGCTGCGCACGGCTGCGGCAAGATCACCGGCATACGCCTCCTCGACCAGGTGCGCGAGCGCTTCGGTGTCGGTATCGGAGTCGAGAACATGGCCGCGCTCCACGAGCGCGTCGCGCAGCTCCTTGAAGTTCTCGATGATGCCGTTGTGAATGACCGTGATCTGCCCGCTGCAGTCCGTGTGCGGGTGCGCGTTCATGTCATTCGGCCGGCCGTGCGTCGCCCAGCGCGTGTGCGCCAGCCCGACCGCCGCAGATGGTGTCCCATCGAGCAGCGCCGTGCGCAGGTTGGCCAGTTTGCCGGCACGCTTCTCGACGAACATGTCGCCGGTCGTGGTCACCAGCGCGATGCCGGCCGAGTCGTAGCCGCGGTATTCGAGGCGAGCCAAGCCCTCGAGCAGGATGGGAGCGGCCTCCCGCGGGCCGACATAACCAACGATTCCACACATGCTGCTGGTTCCCTTCCGCGCTACAGGGAGCCTGTGAGCGGGCTAGTTTAGCCGCTCGGCGGCGAGCTCCGCGAGCTCGTCGGCGAGGCGCATCACCGCTTGCTCGTCCTCGCCCTCGACCATGACCCGCAGCGCCGCTTCGGTGCCCGACGGCCGGACCAGGATACGGCCACTGCCGTTGAGTGACTGCCGCGCCTCATTCACGGCCCGGGCGAAGGTTGGATCTGCCTCCCACTGCTCCTTGTGACGGACCGGGATGGCCCGTTGCTGCTGCGGCAACAGGGTCACCTGCGCTGCGAGCTCGGACAGTGGCCGGCCGGTACGCGCCATGATGCCCAATACCTCCAGCGCGGTGACCAATCCGTCGCCGGCGTTGGAGTGTTCGCGCACGATGATGTGGCCGCTCTTCTCGCCACCCAGGCCGGCGTCCATCACCAGCATGCCGTCCAGGATGTATTTGTCGCCCACCGGCGTGCGCGCCAGGCGGCCGCCGGCCGCCTCGATGGCGCGCGCCAGTCCGCCGTTCGACAGCACGCTCGCCACGACGATGCGCTGCGGCAGCGCGCCGCGCGCCAGCCGGTCGAGCGCGATCAGGCCGATCAGCTGGTCACCATCGACGACCCGACCCATTTCATCGACGGCCACGCAGCGGTCGGCGTCGCCATCGAGTGCAAAGCCGACGTCCGCACTCGTGGAGCCGACCAGCCTGGCCAGTGCACCAGGAGCCGTGGCACCACACTCGAGGTTGATGTTCTCGCCGTCGGGCTCGGCGAAGCGGGCGTCGACCGTCGCCCCGCTGGCCGCGACGATTGGCGCCGCGACGGTGCTGGCCGAGCCGTTGGCACAGTCGAGCATCACCCGCGCATCGCTGGCCATCCGCCGGGCAAGCGCCTGGCGGTGGGTCAGGTACGACTCGAGTTGATCGCGGGCATCGCACTCGCGGCCCAGCGCGCCGTTGCCCGGCCCCACCAGCTCGTCGGCGTGGATCAGCAGCCGCTCAAGCTCGTCCTCCATGCCGTCATCGAGCTTCAGGCCGCTCCCATCCATCACCTTCAGTCCGTTGTCGCGTGCCGGATTGTGGGATGCCGAGACCATGAGGCCCGCGGTGAATCGACCAGTCGGCGTGACGTGCGCCAGCGCGGGCGTGGGACACACCCCGAGGCGGAAGACATCGGCACCCATCGACATGGCACCGGCGGCGGCGGCCGCCACGAGCATGTCGCTCGACCGACGCGTGTCCTGGCCAATGAGCAGCCTTCCGGCGGGCTGCAGCAGGCGCACGCCGGTCGCACGCCCAAGATCGAAGGCAAGCTTGGGTGTCAGATCGACGTTAGCCACGCCGCGGATGCCATCCGTGCCAAATAGCCGCGTCATGTGCCCGCTACCCGCTACGGAACGGCCGCCGGCGAGGAACCGGCCAGGGGCGCAACCTGGACCGTAACCTGCGCCGGGTTCAGCGCCACAAGGTCCAGGCCACTCGGCGGCACGAAGGTCAGCGTAACGATGTTGCTACCGACGCCGAGGACGCTCACGTCGGCAGTCGCCGTGAGTGTCCCGGCATTGACCTGGTCGAGCAGCTGCAACGGTCCGGACAGCGTCACCTGGACCGAGCCCACGGACGGCACATAACTGAAGCCTGGCTGCCCTCCCGCCACGAGCACCGCCACCTGGAACGTCTGAGAGCCAGTTTCCTGGGCAATCGTCAGCGACACGCTGACCTGGTCGCTGCCCGCCACGCTGGCACCCTGCGGCAAGGCAAAGCCAACCATCGCGTCCAGGTCAGTGGTCCGTCCGCTGACGTCGATCGGCTCGGTCATGGCCGTCTGGAGCTGAGTCACGACCGCCTCCTCGCCGCTCACGGTGACCACCAGCGGGGTGACGGTAATCGACGTGATGCGGTAGCCCGGCGCCGGTTGGCCGGTGATCTGCGGCACGACCGGCAGCGTGCGATTGGCCAGCTGCTGGGCTACCGCCACACGCACGCGGGCTATGGCCGGATCGAGCTCGACGTTAGGCACCTGGTTGCCGTTGCTGTCGACCGGCACCAGATCGACGGTCCGATCGATGTTGAGGGCACTCGCGTCGATGGTCACGCGGGCGAGGATGGCGGTCACCGACTGCACCCGCGAACTGGCACCGCGGACGGTCACCGTCGAAGGATCTGTCTGGGGCGTGCTTACGCTTATGCCCTGCGGCACCGAGCCCATGTCGACCGTGATGGACATCTGCTTGCTGGTCACCTCGTCCAGCCGAACCTCAACCTGCTGAGGCTGGAACTCGACGATTTGCACCCGTTGATCGAGCGCGACGAGCGTTACCGGAACCGCCTGGGCAGTGCCTCCCGCTACGGCCCGGATGCGCGACAGGTCGACCGTGGCGTTGAAGGAATCGGGCGACAACACGCCCACGTCGAGTGGCGCGCGATAGCGAACGAGGGTGATCGGCGGCAGGTCGCTGAGCAGCGTTGCGCCGGCCGGCGGGTGAACTGCGTCGATCGGTATCTGGCCCGTCCAGGTGCGCACGTTCTGGCCGAGCACCAGACCGGCATACAGCACGGTCGCGAGCAGCACGGCTCCCAACTTGAGCGGCCAGTTGCGCAGCAGGAAGGCTACGAAACGCCTCACTCTGCCCGGCCGGTGGTATGCGCGGCGGCCGCGCCGCCGCGCGGGCCGGCACCAGTTTCAGGCCGCCCTTCGGTACGCACGTCGGCGCGCGCCTCGGTCTTGGCCTCACCGTGGCTCTCAGGACGCGCCTCGCCGAGCCGGCGACGGCGCGCGCGGCGGCCGATGGGCAACGTCCGTCGCAGCGCGCTGGCCCGCGCCGGCAATCGCGCGGCGCTGAGCTGGTTGTGATCGAGCAGCACCAGCAGACCCCGGCGCAGGCGTTCTTCGTCCAGGTTGCGCGCGATATGTCCGCGCTCGACGAGGCTCATGCCACCGGTCTCCTCACTGACCACCACCGCCACCGCGTCGGTCTGCTCGGTGATGCCCAGCGCGGCACGGTGGCGCGTGCCGAATCGCTCGCGGTACGCGCCACTGTCGGATAGCGGCAGCACGACCCCGGCGGACAGGATGTTCTCGTGGCGAATGACCACGGCGCCATCGTGCAGCGGTGCATGAGGCGTGAAGATCGTCCCCAGCAGGTCGACCGACAGGTTGGCATCGAGCATCACGCCCGCCTCCGCCATGTCCTGGAGGCCGGTCTCGCGCTCGATGACCATCAACGCCCCGATCTTTTCCGTGGCCATGGTTGCCGCCGCCTGGGCCACGATGCGCGCCACCCGTTCGTCAATGCTGTGCGTCCCGGGTGCCAGCAGCCAGCCGAATGAGCCAACACGGCCGATCCGCTCGAGCGCACGCCGCAGCTCCGGCTGGAAGACAACCACCAGGGCCAGCAAGCCGAGCACCGCGCCGGCCTGCAGGATCTGCGACAGCAACTGCAGGCCGAGTGCCTGGGCAACCACGTAGATCGCGTACAGGACGGTGACGCCGATGATCAGACGCACTGCGCGGGTACCGCGGATCACGCTGAACAGGCCGTAAATCAACAGCGCAGTCAGGGCAATATCCAGAAACGCAACCGGCTGGATCTGGAGGCCTTTGACCAGGTCGAGCAGCTGGCCCATCGCGCCGATTGTAGCCAGCCGCCTGCTGCGGTCGCCTGTGCCGCGAGCCGGGCCCTAGGCCCGCTGCGGCAGGTGGAGCTCGTTGGACTGCGCCAGGCGGGTGATCTCCGCGCGCAGTTCAGGGTCGGGCTCGTCTTCGGTCGTCAGCAACAGGTCGAGCAGGCGCACGCGTTCTTCGCCGAGCTCCCGCCAGCCGTGCCGGAAGTAGATGTCAGCCAGCTCGAGATGGACGCGCGGCTCACCGCTGGACAGTGACAGGGCGCGCAGGCAGGCGTCGATCGCGGCGTCGAAGTGAAGGTCGGTCCTGTGCGCGCGACTCTCGCGCAACCAGGCATCGATCGCCGCGGTTCGGTTTCCGGCACGCAGGGCTCGCTCGCCGCTCGCGCGCAGCGCCTCTGCACCATCGAGCGGCTCCTCCTCGATGGGGCGCACAACGTCCGCCTGCGCCGGCGCACGCAATGCCTCGAGCCGCGCCGTGACTTCGGCGGCCTGGGCGCGCCGCCCGAGCGCGAGGAGGGCCGTTGCCTGCCCGGTCAGGGCATCGACATCGGCCGGCTCGGCGGCCAGTGCACGTTCATAGGCCTCGAGCGCCTGCCTGGCCCGGCCCAGGCGCACCAGCATGTCGCCAACCGCGACGTGGGGCCGGGCACGTCCGCCGGCGAGTCCGGCCGCCTGCTCGTAGTGCTTCAGCGCGTCGCGGTACCTGCCCTGGGCCGCGAGTTGATGGCCCAGGCGCAACGCCTCCGCGTAGCGCATGAAGACATCGCCCGAAGCTGCGGCAGCAGTTTGACCCTTGCTCTGCGCGTCCACCTGCTCAGTATCGCCCGCCGGTAGACGCGTGCGCTACCGTGCGGGCGTCCATTCGAGCGCCGTCATCGGTAGGGGCCAGCCGCGCATGCGGGCGGCCGAACGGCTGCCGGCAAGCCGCGGGCGGCGGCCGGCCGTATCAACCGCGCGACTAGCGCTTGGTGTACTGCGGCGCCTTGCGCGCGCGCTTCAGGCCGTATTTCTTGCGTTCCTTCATGCGCGGGTCGCGTGACAGGAGACCGGCCTGGCGCAACGGCGCGCGGGCCCCCTCCGGATCAGAACTCAGCAGCGCGCGGGCGATGCCGTGCCTGATCGCGCCCGCCTGCCCATGATGGCCACCGCCCTCGACCTTGATCATCGCGTTGTAGCGACCCTCGGTTCCCGTCACACGGAAGGGCATGGTTATCTCGTTCAGGTCGACGGAGTTGCCGAAATGCTCCTCGAGCGAGCGGCCGTTGACCACGACCTCACCCTCTCCGGCGAGCAGGCGCACCCGGGCGATGCTCGTCTTGCGCCGGCCCGTGCCATAGAAGAAAGCGTTTGCGTTGGCCATCAGCGGGTCGAACCTCCCATGGGCAGCGGCTCTGGCTGCTGTGCCTCGTGCGGATGCTCACCACCCGCGTAAACCTTCAACTTGCGCAGCTGCTGGGCGCCCAACCGATTGCGCGGCAGCATGCCCTTGACCGCGCGCCGAATGACTTCCTCCGGCCGGCGCGCAAGGAGCTGGCCGAGCGTCTCCTGGCGAAACCCGCCGGGATAGCCGCTGTGGCGCGAGTACTTCTTCTGCTCGAGTTTGCCGCGGCCAACGTCGACGCGCGCCGCATTGAGCACGATGACATGGTCACCGGTGTCGATGTGCGTCGCGTAACCCGGCTTGTGCTTGCCCTCGAGAACGACGGCGATGCGCGAGGCGAGCACGCCCAGCCGCTGGCCGGTGGCGTCGACCACGAACCAGTGGCGTTCGATGTCTGCAGCGCGCGGGCTGTAGGTCCTGTCCATCGTCCTCGTCTCTAACTGTCCTGCTTGACTGTTTTCTCTTTCGTTTCTTGCCGGCGCGGCCCCATTGGCACTCGCCAGAGAACCAGCCCGTGCGGCGGTGCCGTCTCACCCTGGAACGCCGGCTGCCGACCGGCCAGCGCCGCCGCCACGTCCGCCGGGTCCGCCGCTCCGCGGCCCACCCGGATGAGCGCGGCCACGATCCGGCGCACCATCTGGCGCAGGAAGGCGTCACCGATCACCTGGACGGTGATCAGTCTGCCCCGCCCGACGACGCGCAGTGCGTGAAGCGTGCGCACCGGCTGCCGGTCCCGACCGCCGAAGGCGGAGAAATCGTGGCGACCCACGAAGATCAGCGCCGCCCTGGCCATGGCTGGCACGTCGAGTGGTTCACGCACACCCAGTGCGTAACGCTCGCGCAGCGGACTGCGTGGCCCGTTCCAGATCAGGTATCGGTACTCTCGGTACCTGGCCCGGTATCTCGGCCGAAAGCCGGCGGCGGTGCGCCGCAGCCCGCTCAGGCCGATGTCCGCAGGCAGCGTGGCCGCCATGGCCCGTTCCAGGTTCGCTGCCGTGAGCCGGCCGTGGTAGTCGAAGGCGATCACCTGCTCGCGCGCGTGAACGCCCGCGTCGGTTCGGCCAGCTCCCTCCACGCGCACGGGGCCTGCCGGCGTCAAACGCGCCAGCGCAACCTCGAGCTCGCCCTGCACCGTCCTGCGACCCGGTTGTCGCTGGAATCCGGCGAAGTCGGTTCCGTCGTATTCGACCCGCGCGCGGTACCGCACGGAGCCGCCCTCTCGGGCGATCTTTACTTTGCCGCCCGTGTGGGCGAACCCTTCCTAGACCAGCTCGAGCTGGACCATGGGCGCCGCGTCGCCGGCGCGCGGGCCGAGCTTCACGATGCGCGTGTAGCCCGATGTCCGGTCGCCGTACTTGGGCGCAATCTCGGTGAATAGCTTGTCGATCACGAGCGGCTCATCGGGCAACTCGGCGACGATTCTCCGCCGCGCAGCGAGCGAGCCGTCCTTGGCCAGCGAGATGACTCGCTCGACCTGGCCACGAACCTCCTTGGCACGCGCCTCGGTGGTCTTGATCTGCTCGTAGCGCAGCACGGCCACGATGAGGTTGCGATACAGCGCACGCCGCGGTGCGCTCTTGCGCCCCAGCTTGCGGCCGCCGATACGGTGTGCCACGCCTCAGACTTCCTCGTCGTCTCCGCCCAGATCGAGGGCCTCGAGGCCATCTTCGGGACCGAATTCCCCGCCCTCGACGACATCTTCGGGCGGCAGGAACCCGCGCATGCGCAGCCGTTCCTTCATCTCGTCAAGCGACTTCTTGCCGAAGTTGCGCATGCGCAGCAGATCCTCGTCCTGCAGCTGGAGAAGCTGACCGACCTTGACGATGTTGTTGCGCTTGAGCGAGTTGTAGGCGCGCATCGGCAGGTCGAGCTCCTCGATGGGCATGTCGAGCATGTTCGGCGGCAGGGTCGCCTGACCCTGCGGCCCGTGCTCCCCGGCAACGAGGGCCTGGCCCGCGGTGGTGAACAGGTTGAACTGGCCGACCAGGATCTCGGCCGCGTGGCTGAGCGCTTCCTCGGGCGTAGTCGTGCCGTCCGTCTCGATCTCGATGATCAGCTTGTCGAAGTTGGTCATCTGTCCGACGCGGGTGTTCTCGACCGTGTAGTTGACCTTGCGCACGGGCGAGAAGATCGCATCGACGGGGATGACGCCGATGGGCAGCTGCTCGGAGCGCTCGGCGGCGAGGTAGCCCACACCACGCTCGACAGTCATGTCGATCTCGACGGGTACATCGTCCGAGTCGAGCGTGAGCAGGTGCTGGTCGGGATTGACGATCTCGATGTCCGCGTTGGGCTCGATGTCGTGCGCAGTCACCGCGCCGGCGCCGGACTTCATCAGCCGCAGCTGGACCGGGTGCGGTGCGTAGCTCTTCAGACGCAGCTTCTTGACGTTCAACACGATCTGGGTGACGTCTTCCTTGACACCGGGGATGGTGCTGAACTCGTGGTAGACATCGCGGATCTGGATGGACGTCACCGCGGCGCCCTCGAGGGACGAAAGCAGCACGCGCCGCAGGGCATTGCCGATGGTCACGCCGTAACCGGCGGGCAGCGGGCTGGCCTCGTACTTGGCGTACGACTCCTCCGGCTCGCCTACCGGCTCGATCTGCGGGCTTTCAAGTTCGATCATGCGTTGCTACCTCGAGTAGTACTCGACCACGAGCTGCTCATTGAGCTCGCCCGGCATCTGGTCGCGCCGCGGCAGCGCGGTCACGCTGCCCGTCAGCTTGTCGATGTCCACGTTCAGCCACTCTGGTCGCGGCGCCCCGCGCATGGCCTCAAGAGAGTTCTTGAAATAGTTCGACTTGCGACTCGCTTCGCGCACCTCAACCTTGTCGCCCTCGCCTACCTGGTGCGAGGGGATGTTGGTCGGTACGCCGTTGAGCGCGAAGTGGCCGTGCGTCACCAGCTGCCGCGCCTGGGCCCGGCTGGTCGCAAAACCCATCCGGAAGACGACGTTGTCGAGGCGCGTCTCCAGCAGTCGCAGCAGGTTTTCGCCGGTCACGCCGGGCCGCTGCTCGGCCGTGTCGAAGTAGCGCTTGAACTGCCGCTCGTGAACGGAATAGATGCGCCGCATCTTCTGCTTCTCGCGCAACTGGACGCCGAACTCCGACATCTTGCGCCGGCGTATGCCGTGCTGGCCGGGCGGCGAGGGTCGCCGCTCGAACGGACACTTCTTCGAATAGCACTTGGCGCCCTTCAGAAAGAGCTTCATGCCCTCGCGCCGGCACAGGCGCGAAACGGGACCGCGGTAACGTGACATCGCTGGCTGTTCCTAGACCCGGCGGCGCTTGGGTGGGCGGCAGCCGTTGTGCGGGGTGGGCGTCACGTCGGTGATCGCGGTCACCTCGAGGCCGGCGGCCTGAAGCGACCGGATGGCCTGCTCGCGACCGGCGCCCGGTCCCTTGACGAAGACCTCGACCTGACGCATGCCATGCTCCATGGCGCGCCGGGCGGCGCCGTCGGCCGACTGGGCTGCTGCATAAGGGGTGCTCTTGCGAGAACCCTTGAATCCGGCCGTGCCGGCGCTGCCCCAGGCCACGGTCGAGCCGGACAGGTCGGTGATGGTGATGATCGTGTTGTTGAAGCTCGCCTGGATGTGCACGTGCCCAACAGGCACGTTCTTGCGCTCCCGGCGGCGCGTCTTTGTTCCGCGCTTGCGTTCCGCCATGTGCTGCTTACTTCCCTCTACTTCTTGCGCCGGACGCCGACCGTGCGCCGTGGCCCGCGACGCTGGCGGGCGTTGGTCTTGGTCCGCTGGCCGCGCACCGGCAGGTTCCGGCGGTGGCGCGTACCGCGATACGAGCCGATCTCCTGGAGGCGCTTGATGTTCATCGCCACCTCACGGCGAAGATCGCCTTCGACCTTGAAGCGCCGATCGATGATCTCGCGTAGCCGGTTGACCTGGTCTTCGGTCAGGTCACGTACGCGGGTGTCCGGATTGACGTTCGACTGGGCAAGGATCTTCTGGCTGGTGGGTAGCCCGATGCCATAGATGTAGGTCAGGGCGATCTCGATCCGCTTCTCACGCGGAATGTCGATGCCGGAGATGCGTGCCATCTAGCTAGCCCTGACGCTGCTTGTGCTTGGGATTGCTGCAGATGACCATCACGACGCCGTGACGCCGAATGATCTTGCAGCGCTCGCAGCGCGCCTTGACCGATGCCGAAACCTTCACGATTGTCCTTGCCTTACCTCAGTCGGTAAACGATCCGCCCGCGCGAGAGGTCGTACGGCGACAACTCGACGCGCACCCGGTCACCGGGCAGGATGCGGATGAAATTCATGCGCAGCTTGCCGCTGATGTGTGCCAGGACGCGGTGCTTGTTCTCCAATTCGATGGCGAACATCGCATTGGGCAACGGTTCGATGACCGTTCCCTCGACCTCGATCGCGTCCTTCTTGGCCACAGGCGGCGGCAGGCTCCCACGTATGTCAATGAGTGTGGATGGGGCGTCCAGCGAACCGACGACCGCCGGTCGCTGAGCGCGAAGACTCGCCGGGCCGGGCCCGGCGCACGAACGCGAAGTGTACCAGAGATCTCATAAAACCTTCAATGGCACGGCGGCCGCTTCATTCAGTCGGAGCCGCCCGCGCCGGCGCGCTCGGTCAGGATGCGCGGCCCCTGCGCGGTGATGGCGATGGTGTTTTCCCAATGCGCCGACATAGACCCGTCGGCCGTGTAGACCGTCCAGCCGTCCGGCTTGATGCGCACGTCATCGCCGCCCAGCGTGAACATCGGCTCGATCGCCAGGCAGAGACCCGCCTCGAGCCTGCGGCCGCGGCTGCCGGTGCGGTAGTTCGTCACCTGCGGCTCCTCGTGCATCTCGGTGCCGATCCCGTGGCCCACGAACGCGCGCACGATCCCGTAGCCCGCCGCCTTGGCCACGTCCTCGATGGCGCCCGAAATGTCCGACAGGTAATTGCCCGGCACGGCGGCGGCGATACCTACGGACGCTGCGCGCTCCGTCGCGGCAACCAAATCGCGGACCGCACCGGGGACCTCGCCGACGATGAAGGTGCGCGCCGCATCGCCATGCCAGCCATCAACAATCGCGCCAGCATCGATCGACACCAGCTGGCCATCGCGGATACGCCGCGAACCGGGGACGCCGTGAACGACCTCTTCATCGAGCGAAATGCACAGCGAATGTCGGTACGGCGCCCGGCGCCCGGGCACGCCGATGAACGACGGAATGCCGCCAGCCGCGCGGATCATCTCCTCGGCCAGCTCGTCGAGCTGCGCGGTGGTGATGCCCGGGCGCACCTCCGACGCCATGCGCTCGAGGACGTCGCTGACCAGGCGGCCGGCCACGGCCATCTTCTCGATTTGGGCCGGGCTCTTGAGCGTCACCCGCCGTTCATTGAGCAGGCCGGTCACCGCCGGCCCCATCCGCGCGTGCGCGCCCGGCTCACTTGGCCGGCGAGGTAACGGCGTGCAGCAGTTGGTCGGTGACCTCTGCCACCGGACGATCGCCGTCGATCGTGCTCAACACGCCACGCTCCGAGTAGTAATCGACCACCTCGAACATGGGCGGCAGCTGCTTGTGCAGCCGCGCGCGGATCGTTTCGGGTTTGTCGTCGTCGCGCTGCATGAGCGCAGCACCGTCGATGTCGCACACACCCGCGACCTTGGGTGGCCGAGCCACCTCGTGGTAGACGTGGGTCGGGGAAACGGAACAGATCCAGCGCCCCGACAGACGGTGGACCAACTCCTCGCGATCGACATCAATGTAGAGCGCCGCGGCCACGCGGCCGCCCATCCGCGCGAGCATCTTGTCCAGCGCCTCGGCCTGCGGGCGTGTTCGTGGGAAGCCATCGAGGATGGCTCCCTCGTTCGCGTCCGGCCGGCCCAACCGGTCGGCGATCAGCTCGATGGTCAGCTCGTCGGGCACCAGGGCACCACTGTCCACGTACTCCCGGGCGCGCCGGCCGAGAGGCGTCTCGTGCTTGATGTTCTCGCGGAAGAGATCGCCTGATGCGACGTGGGGCAATCCCAGGCGTTCCGCCAGCAGCGTCGCCTGGGTGCCCTTACCGGCTCCCGGGGCGCCGACCATGACGTACACCCTCAACGGATGAATCCCTCGTAGTTACGCATCATCAACTGCGCCTCGATCTGTTTCATCGTCTCGACGACGACGGACACCACGATCAGGAGCGCAGTGCCGCCGAGCGCAAAGCCGCCCACCACACCTCCCTGGAAGAACGTCGACACGATGATCGGTGCAACGGCCACGGTGGCCAGGAAGATGGCGCCGGCGAGGCTGAGGCGGAAGACCACCTTGCCCAGGTAGTCGCGTGTCGGAGCGCCGGGTCTTATGCCGGGGATGAAACCCCCGTTCTTCCTGAGCTGGTCAGCCGTTTCGTCGGGTTTGAAGGTGAACGCCGTGTAGAAGTAGGTGAAGCCCATGGTCAGTAGGAAGTAGCCGATGATGTACGGCACTCCATTCGGGCTGAGGAACGAGACGACCGCGTCGGCGACCTGGTTGACGATCGTTGCGTCGGCGGGGTTGGTTCCCGGCGGCGTGCCGAAGTAGGAAGCGATCTGGGTCGGGAAGAGCAGGATGCTGACGGCAAAGATGATCGGAATCACGCCCGCCTGGTTGACGCGCAGCGGCAGGAAGGTCGCGCCGCCCTGATACATGCGCCGGCCCCTCACGCGCGAGGCGTATTGGATCGGTATGCGTCGCTGTCCTTCCTGGATGTAGACGATCACCGCGACGATGACGATGGCCAGTATTCCGAAGGCAATCCCGGCGGCGATGTCCGGCGACGCGAGGAAGGAGGCGGCACCCTGCGGGATGCGCGCCACGATGCCGGCGAAGATCAGGAAGCTGATGCCGTTGCCGATGCCGCGCTCGGTGATCAGCTCGCCAATCCACATCGCGAGGACCGTGCCCGCGGCCAGCGTGATCATCTGGCTGATCGTGGAGACGCTCAGGATGTCGAACTCGGTAACCGCGCCGCTGTTGGCCAGGATGGCCAGGTAACCGTATGCCTGGAGCAGCGCCAGCGGGACGGTCAGGTAGCGCGTGTACTGGTTGATCTTCGTGCGACCGTATTCACCCTCGCGCGACAGCGCGATCAGGCGCGGCACGACGCCGGTCATCAGCTGCATGATGATCGACGCGTTGATGTAGGGGTTCACGCCCATGGCCACGATCGAGAACGAGCGCAGGCCACCACCCGAGAAGATGTCGAGCAGCTGCAGGAACGTCTGCTGATCGATCAGGTTCTGCAGAACGGTCTGGTTGATGTTCGGGACCGGCACGACCGCGAGCATCCGGTAGATCACCAGCATGCCCAGCACGAAGATGATCCGCCGGCGGATGTCGGGCGCGCGGAAGGCGTTGACGAGCGCTTCGAACACGGCTTTCGTTACCCCTCAGTCGACATTGCGCCTGGCCGCATCAGCCACGCTGCTACGAGCATAGGTACGCAGCTGCAGTTGGGCCAGCTGCGCGGCGCCTGCGGTGACGGTGACACTGATATCGACGGCACTCAAGCCTGCTCGGGCTTCTTCGTGGCTCGCCGACGTGCAGGCTGGTCGGCCTGCTCGGGCGGTGGCACCGACATGTCCGCCGCGTCAGCCGCGTCAGCCGCGTCCGCTGCGTGGGCGTCGCCCGCCGCTTCCGCGGTCGGCGTCGGCTTCGTCGCCCGCTTACTGGCAGCCGGCTTCGGGGCAGGCGTTTCGTCCGGCTCCGCCTTCGGAGTTGTCGGCTTCGGGGTTGTCGGCTTCGCCACGCGTGTCCTGGCGCTGGCCGCCTTCGCCGGTTTCTCTGCGGCAGGCGTTGCGTCGGCCCCGGAGGTGCCCTCGGCTGGCTGAGCCGCTTCGGCTGGCTGAGCCGCTTCGGCTGGCTGAGCCGCTTCGGCTGGCTCCTTCTCCGGCGCCAGCACCTGGACGAAGCCGCCCGCCGCCTCGATCTTGTTCCGCGCGGCGGCGCTGAAGGCGTCCGCAGCCACGAACAGCTGCTGGCCTACCTCGCCTTCGCCGAGGACCTTCAGGGGCTTATCGGCCGAACGAACCAGGCCGGCGTTGGCGAGTATCTCGGCATTGACGGTCACCGGCTGCCCGGCCGCCTGCTTGCCGCCAGACGCCTTCTTGCTTCCGGACCCCTTGGCGGACGGCTCGACGCCGAAGCGACCGGCCGCGGCATAGTCGGAGATCTGGCCGACGTTGACGACCTGGTATACGACCTTCGACCGGTTGCGGAAGCCGTGCAGCTTGGGCACGCGGACGTGAATAGGCGTCTGGCCGCCCTCGAACCAGGCCGGAATGCTGGCTCCGGTACGAGACTTCTGGCCCTTGGTGCCGCGACCGGCGGTCTTGCCCTGGCCGGCGGCGATACCACGTCCGACCCTTGTCCTGGCCCGGCGTGAGCCCGGCGCAGGGTGCAGATCATGCAGTTTCACGGCTTCTACTTCTCCTGGGCGTGCTTCTGGCGAGCGGCCGTCTGGTCCGTGCCCACCTCCTCGGTGCGCACCAGGAACCGGATTGCGCGTGCCATGCCCCGCGTCTGCGGGTTGTCGACCACCTCGACCGTTTCGCCGATGCGGTGCAGCCCCAACGCACGCACGGTTGCCCGCGTCGCGCGAGTGTGGCTGATCGGACTCTTGACGAGGGTAACGCGCAGCTTAGCGGCCATTGCTGGTTGCCTCCCCGCGCGGAGCAGGTTCCGCAGCAGCCCGCTTGTGCTGGCCGTATGAGGCGGCGCGCACCGGCCGGCCGCGCCACTGGCTGACCTCTTCGGCACTGCGCAGGCTGCGCAGGCCTTCGAGCGTGGCACGAACCACGTTGACCGGGTTGGTCGAGCCGAGCGATTTGCTGAGCAGGTCGCGGATGCCCGCCGCCTCGACGACAGCGCGCACCGAGCCACCGGCGATGACGCCGGTGCCCTGCGAAGCGGGCTTGAGCAGGACCCGGCTGGCGCCGTAATCCTGGATCACCTGGTGCGGGATGGTCGTGCCCACCAGCGGCACCTTGATGAGGCGCTTCTTGGCATCCTCGACGCCCTTGCGAATGGCCTCAGGCACTTCACCGGCCTTGCCCAGCCCGACACCGACGTGCCCGGCGCCATCGCCCACCACGACGATCGCGCTGAATGAGAAGCGGCGGCCGCCCTTGACCACCTTGGCCACGCGGTTGATCTGTACGACGCGTTCTTCGAGCGTCAGTCGGCTGGCATCGATCCTCGGCAAAGCGTTACTCCTCGAAACGTGGCTGCATGGTCAAAAGTCGAGCCCGGCCTCGCGGGCGGCGTCAGCGAGCGCCTGAACGCGGCCGTGGTACTGGAAACCGGCACGGTCGAAGACGACCTTGCCGACGCCAGCCTTGCGGGCGCGTTCGGCGAGCAGCCGACCAACCACCTTGGCCTGCTCGGACTTGGTCGCCTCCAGGCCGCGAACGCCCTCCTCGAGTGAGGAGGCGCTGGCCAGCGTGCGTCCGGCCATATCGTCGATGACCTGCGCGTAGATCTGGTTGAGGCTGCGGAAGACCGCCAGCCGCGGGCGCTCGGGCGTGCCCGCGAGAGTGAGCCGCAGGCGGCTGTGGCGCTTCTGGCGCGCCGCACTACGGGTGGGCGCGACTTTCACAGCTTGCCTCCGATCTTGCCCGCCTTGCCGGCCTTGCGGCGCACCTGCTCACCCGCGTAGCGGACGCCCTTGCCCTTGTAGGGCTCCGGCTTGCGCGAGCTGCGAATCCGCGCCGCCACGTGGCCCACCAGCTCCTTGTCGATGCCGACGACCGCCAGGCGGACGGGTGTCTCGAGCTCGAAGCTGATCCCCTCCGGTGGTTCGATCTCGACCGGATGGCTGTAGCCCAGATTCAGCTGGAGCTTGCTGCCGACCAGCTGCGCGCGATAGCCAACTCCGGTGATCTCCAGGCCCTTGCGGTACCCCTGGGTGACGCCGGTGACCATGTTCGCCAGCAACGTGCGCGTCAAACCGTGCAACTCGCGTGCCGTCTTGTCGTCGGACGGCCGCTCAACGCGCAGCTGTCCGTCGTCCTTGACGATGCGCAGTATTGGCGACAGGTCGCGCTCGAGCTTGCCCTTGGGCCCATCGACCGTCACGTGCTGACCGTCAATGGTGACCTCCACACCGGCGGGAATTGGGATGGCGAGTTTGCCGATTCGCGACATGACGACCTACCAGACGTAGGCGAGGACTTCCCCGCCCAGTTGGGCCTGCCGTGCGCGGGCGCCGGTCATGATGCCGTGGCTCGTGCTCACGATGACCACACCCAGGCCACCGAGCACGCGCGGAATGTCGGTCTTGGACGAGTACACGCGCAGGCCGGGCTTGCTGACCCGCTTCAAGCCCGAGATGACGGGCACCTTGCCCACGTACTTGAGCTTGAGATGCAGCACAGCACGCGGCCCCTCGTGCGACTCCTCGAAGTCGTCGATGAAGCCCTCGTCCCGAAGAATCTCGGCGATCGCGCGCTTGGTCTTCGATGCGGGGACAATGATCTCCGTGTGCCGCGCGCGCGAACCGTTGCGCAGGCGCGTGAGCATGTCCGCGATCGGATCGGAAACGTTCATCGGCTCACCAGCTCGACTTCGTCACGCCGGGCAACTGGCCGAGCAGAGCGCGCTCCCTGAAGCAGATGCGACAGAGACCGAAGCGGCGCAGGTAGCCACGCGGACGGCCGCAGATGTAGCAGCGGTTGTAGCCCTGGACGACGAAGCGCGGCTTGCGCTTCTGCTTGGCGATCAGTGACTTCTTGGCCATTCGCTCTCCTTGTCAGCAGCGCCCTACGACGCGAAGGGCATGCCCAGCAGCTGCAGCAGCCGCTTGGACTCTTCGTCGGTGCGCGCGGTCGTGACGATGCTCACCTCCAGCCCGCGCAGGCGGTCGATCTTGTCGTAATCGATCTCGGGAAACGCGAGCTGCTCGCGCAGGCCGAGTGAGTAGTTGCCACGCCCGTCGAACGACTTGCCGGGCACGCCCCGGAAGTCACGGATGCGCGGCAGCGTGACGCGCGTCAGTCGCTCGAGGAAGTCCCACATGCGCTGCCCGCGCAGGGTCACCCTGGCCCCGATCGGGTTGCCGGTGCGCACCCGGAACTGGGCAATCGAACGGCGGGCCCGGGTGATCACCGGCCTCTGCCCGGTGATCGTCGCCAGGTCGCCGACCGCCGCGTCCAGCGCCTTGGCATTGGTGAGTGCCTCGCCGAGGCCGATGTTGACGACGATCTTCGAGAGGCGCGGCACCTGCATGGCGTTGGCGTAGCCAAACTCTTTGCGCATGGCAGGAACGGCCTCGTCGAGATAGCGGCGATGGAGGCCCTCGATGGGCGCCGGGGCCGGCCGGCCGGCCTTCGTCTGGGTGGCCTCGGATGTGGCCGCGTTCACTGCTTCACCTCGCGTGCTACCGGCTCACCGCAGTTCGAGCACAGCCGCACCGAGCGACCATCACCGGCCACCCCGTGGCGGATGCGCGTTGGCTGGCCACAGTGCGGGCAGACGAGCATCACCTTGCTGACCGGGATGGGCTGCGGCACCTCGAGGATCCCGCCCTGCTGGATCTTGGGCATGCGGTCGGTGCCCCTGGCCGCCTTTTGACGTGGCTTAGTGTGGCGCTTGGCGATGTTCAACCCCTCGACCACGACTCCCACATCCGAAAGCGGGCTCATGCGGCGCCAGTCAGAGCCGTACTTGCCCACCACCTTGCGATAGCCCTGCCGGTTGCGAATGACGTGCTCGACGGTGCCGCGCTTGCCGGCCTCACGGCCCGACAGCACGAGCACCTCGTCACCACGACGAATGTCGGGCACGCGTGGCGACCGGGGCTGGATGCGCGTCTTGACCACCTAGAGCACCTCCGGGGCGAGCGAGACGATCTTCATGTAGTTGCGGTCACGCAACTCGCGCGCCACCGGGCCGAAGATGCGCGTGCCGCGCGGGTTGCCCTGGTTGTTGATGAGCACAGCCGCGTTCTCGTCGAACCGGATGTACGAACCATCGGGCCGGCCGATCTCCTTGCTGGTGCGCACGATCACGGCGCGCACGACATCGCCCTTCTTGACGGCGGCGTTGGGGATTGCCTGCTTGACACTGGCGATGATGACGTCGCCTATCGCGGCGGTCGTCTTCTGCGAACGACCCATGATGCGAATGCACTGGATCACGCGCGCGCCGGTGTTGTCGGCCACCTTGACCCGACTGTACTGCTGGATCACTGGTTGGCCGCCTCCGGCTGTGGTTCCTCGGCCGCCTGCTCACGGCCGGGATGCGCGGAGGCATGTATCGCCTCGCGGGTTGCTTCCTCTTCCTCCATGACCTTTTCGCCGGCACCTTCGCCGGCACGGGCCAGGATTTCCACCATCCGCCAGCGCTTGGCCGCCGACAGTGGCCGGGACTCGACGATGCGCACCGTGTCGCCGATCTTTGCCTCGTTGCGCTCGTCATGCGCCTTGAACTTGGTGGTCAGGCGGATCACGCGCTTGTACAGCGGGTGGCGCGAAAGACGCTCGACGGACACGACGATCGTCTTGTCCATCTTGTCGGACACGACGCGCCCGATCTTCTCCTTGCGCATGCCACGCCGCGTCGGCGCCTGGGCGCTCACTCGTCTCCTCCTCTACCGTTGGTCGCCGCGACGGGCTCGGGCTGCGCGCCGACAGGCGCTGGACGGTGATCGTCCAGGCCGCGCTCGGTCATCACCGTCAGGATGCGGGCGATCGTCCGGCGGGTCTGGGTCAGCTGGCTGTGATCGGTCAGTTGCCGCGTTGCCAGCTGGAAGCGCAGGTCATACAGATTGCGTCGCTGAGTCGTCAGTTCGGCGGCCAGCTCCGGATCGGTCAGACCGCGCACCTTATCGATGTCCATCGGCCGCCACTCCCTCCCGAACCAGGAACTTCACGTCGACGGGCAGCTTGTTGCCGGCCAGGCGCATGGCCTCCGCCGCCTCACTGACGGGCACCCCGGCCATCTCGAACAGGATCCGGCCGGGCTTGACGACGGCGACCCAGTGGTCGGGCGCGCCCTTGCCCGAGCCCATGCGCACCTCGGCAGGTTTCTTGGTCACCGGCTTGTCGGGGAAGACACGAATCCAGATCTTGCCGCCGCGCTTGACGTAGCGCGTCATGGCGCGCCGCGCGGCTTCGATCTGGCGCGCCGTGATCCACGCCGGCTCTTCGCTCATCAGGGCGTAGTCGCCGAAGGCGATGTCCGTGCCGCCCTTGGCCTGCCCGGACATGCGGCCGCGCTGAACGCGTCGGTGCTTGACCCGCTTGGGCATCAGCATGGTCAGGCCTCCGCGCCGGCCGACGCCGGCTCCGGCGGTGCAAACCGCTCAGGGATCACGTCGCCGCGATAGATCCAGACCTTGACGCCAATGCGCCCGTAGGTCGTGTGCGCATGCACCTGGCCGTAGCTGATGTCGGCACGCAGCGTGTTGAGCGGGATGCGGCCTTCCTTATCCCATTCGCGACGGGCCATCTCCGAGCCGCCGAGGCGCCCGGCGACGGCGATACGCACGCCCTTGGCGCCGGCTTTCATGGTTCGCTGGATGGACTGCTTGATGGCCTTGCGGAAGGCGATGCGCCTGCTCAGCTGCTGTGCGATGTTGGTCGCAACGAGCATCGCGTCGAGCTCAGGCTGGCGAATCTCCTTGATCTCCAGCTTCACTTTGCGCGCTGTGAGCCGACCGATCTGCTGGCGCAGCGCCTCCACGTTTGCGCCGCCCTTGCCGATAACGATGCCCGGCTTGGCGGTATGCACCGTAACGGTCACGTGGTTGATGCCGCGCTCGATGTCAACCGTGCTCACGCTGGCATTGGCCAGCCGGCGGGTGATGAGCTGGCGGATGGAGATGTCTTCCTTCAGCAGGTCCGTGTAGGACTTGTCGGCATACCACTTGGCGCTCCACGTTCGAGCGACGCCGAGGCGGAAGCCGTACGGGTGAACCTTGCGACCCATGGCTAGGCCTCCTTGCTCTCAAGTACGACAGTGATGTGGGTCATGGGCTTGTGGATGGCGAAGGCACGGCCCTGGGCGCGCGGACGGAAACGCTTCATCGTCGGACCTTCATTGGCCGTCGCCTCGACGACGACCAGGTCGTCGATGGCCAGGTCGTGGTTGTTCTCGGCATTGGCGGCGGCGCTGCCCAGGACCTTGGCCACGTCGCGGGCGGCGTCCTGGGGCATGTGGCGCAGGACGGCGGTCGCCTGCGCAACGGGCATGCCGACGATGGCACGCGTAACCAGCCGCGTCTTGCGGGTCGAGCGGCGGATGTACCTGGCGGTGGCCGATACGCGCATTGCCATCGTCTACTTCAGCGCCGTGGAGCGCTCGGTGTGCTTGCCGTGCCCGCGGAAACTGCGGGTCGGGCTGAACTCACCGAGCCGATGGCCGACCATGTTCTCGGTCACGTACACCGGAATGTGCTTCTTGCCGTTGTAGACGGCGATGGTGTGGCCGACGAAGTCCGGAAAGATGACGCTGTCACGCGACCAGGTCTTGAGGACCTTCTTCTCGTTCTTCTTGTTCATGGTCTGGACCCGGCCGAGCAGACGCGCTTCGACGTATGGGCCCTTCTTCAGTGAACGTGACACTGGCTACCTCCTCCCGGTCTAGCTCTTGCGGTGCCGGGAGCGAACGATGCTCCGCCCGGTGATCTTGTTGCGCCGCGTGCGATGGCCCATCGCCGGCTGGCCCCACGGGGTCTTGGGCGGCATGCCGGTGGGCGATTTGCCTTCGCCACCGCCGTGCGGGTGGTCGCGCGGTGTCATCGCCACGCCGCGAGTCTCCGGCCGCTGACCCATGTGCCGCGTCCGACCGGCTTTACCCATGCTCTGGTTCTCGTGATCGAGGTTGCCCACCTGGCCGATGGTCGCCATGCAACGCATGTCGACACGCCGGACCTCGCCGGACGGCATGCGCACCTGGGCGTGGTCACCCTCCTTGGCCAGCAGCTGGGCCGACGTCCCCGCCGAGCGAACCATCTGGGCCCCGCGACCGGGCACCAACTCGATGTTATGAATGGTGGTGCCCAGCGGGATACCGCGCAGCGGCAGGGCATTGCCCACACGCGCTTCGACGTGCTGGCCGGCAACGACGGTGTCGCCGACCGTCAGGCCGTTGGGTACGAGCATGTAGCGCTTGTCGCCGTCGAGGTAGTGCAGCAAACCGATGCGCGCCGACCGATTCGGGTCGTACTCGATCGTCGCCAGCTTGGCCGGCACGTCCCACTTGTCGCGCCGGAAGTCGATCCGGCGATAGTGCCGCTTCTGGCCACCGCCGCGATGGCGCACGGTGCGCCGGCCCTGGTTGTTGCGACCACTGATGCGCTGCTGCGGCTCGAGCAGTGGCTTGTGCGGCTGGTCGGTCGTGATCTCTTCGAAGGTCGACCGCGTCATGAAGCGACGACCAGGTGAGGTGGGTTTGTAACTGCGCAATGGCATTCGACTAGACCCCCTCGAAGAATTCGATCTTCTGGCCGGCCGCCAGCGTGACCACGGCCTTCTTCCAGGGCGACGTCCAGCCGATTGTCCGGCCGCGCCGCTGGTTGCGAGTCTTCTCCTTGGCCTTGGTGGTCAGCACGTTGACCTGGACCACGTCGACCTTGAAGAGCTCCTCGACGGCCTGCTTGATCTCGAGCTTGTTGGCGTCCCGGTGTACGCGGAAGGTGTACTTGCCGCGCTGGCTCTCATCCATCGATTTCTCGCTGATGACCGGCTTGATCACCACCTCGCTCGCCAGCCGGGTCATGAGTACACCTCCGCCATGGTTGAGAGTGACGGTTCGGTGATCAGCAGCGTGTCGGCATTGAGCACGTCGACCACGTTAAGCGAATCGGGGCGGATGACCTCGACCGACGGCAGATTGCGCGCCGACAGCTCGAGGTTCACGTCGGCGGCCGCCACCACGAGCACACGGCCACCGGCCTTGAGCGCCTCCAGGCACGTCAGCAGATCCCTCGTGCGCGGCTCTGCGAAGCCAAGTTCGTCGACCACGCGAACGGCGCCATCACCGTACTTCGCGGTGAGCGCTCCGTGCAGCGCGAGTCGCTTCATACGCTTGGGCAGCCGCTGCTCATGGCTGCGTGGCTGAGGGCCGAACACAACCCCGCCGCCCGCATAGTGGGGAGCCCGGCGCGAGCCCTGGCGAGCCCGACCGGTGCCCTTCTGGCGGTATGGCTTGGCGCCGCCGCCGGACACCTGGGCGCGCGTCTTGGTGCTGGCCGTGCCGATCCGGCGCGCGTTGAGCTGCGCCGTGACCGCCTGGTGGATGACCGCTTCGTTGACGGCCGCCGCGAACAACGTATCCGGCAAATCCACTGTGCCCTTCTCGGCACCCGTCTTGTCGAACAGGGTCGTGCTGGGCATCACTTCGCCTTCCTGACGACGACCATCGAGTTCGGCGCGCCGGGCAACGCGCCCCTGATCAGCAGCAGGTTCTTGTCGGCATCGGAGCGGACGACGGTCAGCTTCTTGACCGTGATCCGGTCGCTGCCCATACGCCCGGCCATGCCGGTGCCCTTCAGCACCTTGCCCGGGTACGTCCCGGCGCCGATCGAGCCTGGCTGGCGGTGCGAGTCCGAACCGTGCGTCTCCGGGCCCCGCCGGAAGCCGTGCCGCTTGACGGTGCCCGCGAAGCCACGACCCTTCGACACGCCCGACACGTCGACCTTGTCGCCTTCCGCGAACAGGGTCACGTCGAGCGTCTGGCCAACCTGGTATTCGGAGGCATCTTCGAGCCGGAATTCACGCACGTGCTTGACGCGCGGCAGGCCCATTAACTGACCCGCGCGTGGCTTGGTCAATCGACGCGCCGTGCCGGCACCCAGCTGGACGGCGGTGTAGCCATCGCGCTCGGAGGTGCGCAACGCGGTCACGGTATTCGGTTCGACCTCGACCACGGAAACCGGCACCAGCGTGCCGTCCTCCGCGAAGATCGATGTCATGCCGACCTTACGGCCGATCAAGCCGATACTCATCGCCTACCCAACTACATCTTTATTTCGATGTCGACACCAGCCGGCAGGCTGAGTCGCATCAGGGCGTCGACCGTCTTGGCCGCCGGATCGAGGATGTCGATAAGCCGCTTGTGCGTCCGGATCTCGAACTGCTCGCGGCTGTCCTTGTCGATGAACGGCGAGCGGATAACGGTGAACTTCTCGATCCGGGTGGGCAACGGCACCGGCCCGACCACGTCGGCCCCGGTGCGCTGGGCCGTCTCCACGATCTGGAGGGCGGACTGATCCAGCAACCGGTGGTCGTAAGCCTTGAGTCGGATACGAATTCGCTGCCTGGCCATCTCGCTCGCCCCGCGACCTACTCGTAGATCTCGGTGATCGCGCCGGC
>CAZSWK010000007.1:0-12411 GCA_964610835.1 uncultured Anaerolineaceae bacterium
CCGGTACAGGCCGCCGACATGACCGGCGGCTGCACGCTACAGGTGCGTTCGCTCGACGCCACCGGACAGCAACTATCGGAAGGATCGCTACCCGGCCCAGCGGAGGGACCCTTCGCGCCGGTGGGCGATCAGAGCAACCCGCTCGGGGTCGAGTGGGACGGCACGGTCGATTTCCTGTTCCAGACCGGTACCACGGTGTTCCAGAACAATCATTGGTCGATCCAGGTCCAGGGCCTGCCCGTGCTGTCAGGCAGCGACGACAACCCGCTCGACACGGACGAGACGGGCACCGTGTCGATCGGCAGCGTGTCGCCTCTGCCGGGCGCGCTGGTGGGCCTGTTCCACGTCACCGGCGACCTGTACGGCAACAACGACGCCAACCACTGCCATGGTGACGGCTGGGTCTACCTCGTCGGCGATCCGGTCGGCAGCATCCCGTGGGACGTCGCGGCCGGCGCCATCGTCCTCGGTCTGCTCGGCCTCGTTGTGACGCCCTATTCGACCACCTGGGAAACCGACCCCAACGCGGGCGAGGAGCTGCATACCGGCCCGCTACCGCTGGGTTGACGGAGGGATCTGGAAATGCGACAGCGAAAGGTTCGTCATCCCTGGCGAGGCATCATCTCCGGCCTGATCATGGGCATCGGCCTGGGCATCATGTCGATCGTCTACGGCATCAACACGCTCGGCGACCTCACTCCATGGGTCGCCCTCCTGATCGGTGTGCTCATCGGCGTCGTGCTCGTTTTCCTGCCGCGGCCCTGGGGCCGGCAGGCGGCTCCGCCATCTGGCACCGGGCAGGTTCAGGGTCAGCCCGAGCCCTGATCGGCCAGGCGAGAACTGGAAGTGGCGCCGAATCAGAAGGCCCGGGCAGATCGCTCAGCCCGGGCCCTGAACTCGCGTTGCTTGGGGGCTAGAAGTCCATGTCCTCGCCGTGGTTGTGACCGGCGCCGACAGGCTCCTTCTTCTCTGGCTTGTCGGTCACCAGCGTTTCCGTGGTGAGAACCATGGCCGCGATCGATGCGGCGTTCTGGAGAGCTGAGCGCGTCACCTTGGCGGCGTCGACGATGCCCTTGTCGAACATGTTGCCGTATTCGCCCTTGAGCGCATCGTAGCCCTCGCCCGCCTTCTTGCCGCGGACCGCTGCCACGATGACCGAGCCCTCCTGGCCGGCGTTCTCGGCGATCTGACGCACCGGAGCCTCGAGCGCGCGGCGCACGATATTCACGCCGATCATCTCATCGCCCTCGAGCGCCAGGCTCTCGAGCGCGGGGATCGTCTGTACCAGGGCCGTGCCGCCGCCTGCGACGATGCCCTCCTCGACCGCCGCGCGGGTGGTCGATAGAGCGTCCTCGATGCGGTGCTTCTTCTCCTTGAGCTCGACCTCGGTCGCGGCGCCGACCTTGATCACCGCCACGCCGCCGGCCAGCTTGGCCAGCCGCTCCTGGAGCTTCTCGCGGTCGTAGTCCGAGGTGGTCTCCTCGATCTGCGCCTTGATCTGGGTCATGCGCGCCTTGATCTGCTCGGGGCTGCCCTCACCGTCGACGACCGTGGTGTCGTCCTTGGTGGCGACCACGCGGCGGGCCTTGCCCAGGTCCTCGAACGTGACCGAGTCGAGCTTGCGCCCGATCTCCTCGGAGATCACGGTGCCGCCGGTCAGGGTGGCGATGTCGCGCAGCATCTCCTTGCGGCGGTCGCCGAAGCCCGGAGCCTTGACCGCGAGCACCGACACCGTGCCCTTGAGCTTGTTCACGACCAGGGTGGCCAGGGCCTCGCCGTCGACGTCCTCGGCGATGATCAGCATCGGGCGGCCCTGCTGGACGGCCTTCTCGAGGGCGGGCAGCAGGTCCGGGACCGCGCTGATCTTCTTGTCGGTGATCAGGATGAGGACGTTCTCGAGAACGGTCTCCATCCGGTCGGGGTTGGTCACGAAGTACGCCGAGAGGTAGCCGCGGTCGAACTGCATGCCCTCGGTGTATTCCTTCTCGAGGCCGAGCGACTGCCCTTCCTCGACGGTGATGACGCCGTCCTTGCCGACCTTGTCCATCACCTCGGCGATCGTTTCACCGACCTCGGGATCCGCGGCGCTGATGGCCGCCACGGCAGCGATCTGCTCGCGGTTGTCGACCGCGCGCGAGTTCTTCTTGAGCTCTTCGACGACCAGCTCAACGGCCTTGTCCATGCCGCGCTTGACGATCATCGGGTTGGCGCCGGCGGTCACGTTCTTGAGACCCTCGGTGATCAGCGCCTGGGCGAGCACGACAGCCGTCGTTGTCCCGTCACCGGCCACGTCGTCGGTCTTGGTCGCGGCCTCCTTGACCAGCTGCGCGCCCATGTTCTCGAACGGCTCCTCGAGTTCGATGTCGCGCGCGATGGTCACGCCGTCGTTGGTGATCGTGGGCGCGCCGAACTTCTTGTCGAGCACCACGTTGCGGCCCTTGGGACCAAGGGTCACCTTGACCGCATCGGCAAGACGGTCGACGCCCCGCTTGAGCGAGCGACGAGCAGTCTCGTCAAAGATCAGTTGCTTTGCCACTTGTGTATGAAACCTCCCTGACAGAACGAACCGGCCGCCGCAGCAGCCGGTCTAGCTCTCGACGATCGCCAGAATGTCCTTCTGGCTGACGATGAGCAGCTCCTCGCCTTCGACCTTGAACTCCGTCCCGGCGTACTTGGCGTAGAGGACGGTGTCGCCCTCCTTGACGTCCATCGGCTCGCGCTTGCCATCGTCGTTCAGCCGGCCGGGACCGGCGGCGACGATCTTGCCTTCCTGCGGCTTTTCCTTGGCCGTATCGGGCAGCACGATGCCGCTCTTGGTCATTTCCTCGCGCGGGGTGGGCTGGATGACGACTCGGTCGCCGAGCGGCCGAAGCTTCGTCGCAGTGGCGGTTGCCAACGCGGTACCCTCCTGTGTGATCTGCCTGTGGTCGCCGAGCTCGGTGGCGCTGGGCGCACGGGGCGCGCACAGCCGGCTCAACGCCATTCATTGTTGGATTAGCACTCTCTACGTGAGAGTGCTAGCAGACTATTGCAGCCGTGGCCGGCCTGTCAAGCGCTAGCTTCCGGTAGCGCTACGGGCCGAGGTGCGCGCCCGGTGGAAGGGTCATCCCGGCGCGCGAAACATCCGTGTACAGGTCGAATTCGCCCGACGGCGTGACCACGCACACGACATTGGAGAGCGGCGCGCGCGACGCCCCCGGGACACCGGTAATTAGCCACAGCGGCCGGACCGGGTCGTCGTAGATCACGACCAGCGCGCTCACGCCGTCGAGCTCGGGGCTCTTGCCCGCTGCCGGCAGGTAGTCGTGGATGTCGTGCCCGGCAGGAACGCGGAAATAGGCATGGATATGGCCCGCCGCAGGCGGGCATTTGGCCAACAGCTCGGCGGCATCCGCGGCCGGGACGTAGCCGGCCGTGTCGGCTGGCGAGGGCGCAACGCTCGGGCGAGGCGAGCCGGTCTCAGGCCTGGACGAAATTGGCAGTGCGCTGGCAGTACGTCCGGGAGCGCCAACCGAACACGCTGCAGCCAGTATGGCTACCAGAACGGCCGTGCCCCACAATCGCGCCATCGCCCACCTATCCGGGATACGCCGCCCGGCAGCGGCAATCGCGGCAATTATCGTCCCGGCGACTATGCGCCATCGCCACCAACATCTTGCGGCAAACGCACGACCCGTCCCGAATTGGCGCCGATGAGGCCGGGCCCCTATCTGTCGGCCCCCTGGAGAAGGCGCGTCGCGCAGCCCTCGCACACCGCGCGCCGTCGCGTTGCCGCCCGCGCCGACGCGTGGCCGGGGGGATCGGCGCACAGGCGCCGCGAGCGCATCCGCCAACGTGGACGAGTCGTGCGTCAGGCGCAGTAGCTAGCGCGCGATGGGCTGCTGGAGTTCGGTCACGTCGCGCGACGGATCGTCCTCGTGCCACTCGAGGTACAGCTCGCGGCAGTCGCCGGCGAGCCGATAGCCGCCGTCCTCGATCCACCTGACGAGCGCCTCCCACGAGGCCATGATGTTGTCCGCCGATCCGTGGTGCACGAGCGACGCCACTTCGACGACGGGCAGCTCGACAACGGTGACGTCGTGGCCATCGGGCACGGCCTGGTCGCCGATCTCGAAGCCGGCGTGCAGCACGATGCTGCCCTCTTCGGCGGCACCGTTGTCGTCCTCGTAGTAACCCACCGAGATGCCCGGCCTTGCCCGCGCCGCTTCGAGGTGCTCGAGTACCTCTGGGAGCATCCGCCCAAATGCCGGTCCGATGTCGCTGTGCGCCAGGCCGCGGGCGGCAATCTGGGCCACCCGGATCGGCTGCGTGCGCTTGATGACGATGTCCTGAGTGTCCAAGGCGTGGCTCCCTTCAAGGGCTGTGAGACGGGCTTCTACTCGACGCAGGCGCTCGGTCTCGTCGCTGACCGATTGCTCGATCTGGGCCTGGCGCATCAGGAGCATTCCCCGCAGCTGCTCCACAGTTGGGCTCTCCTCGAGGATCCTGCCGATCTGTTCGAGGCTGAACCCGAGGTCGCGCAACGCGAGGATCCGGTGCAGCCGGCTCAGTTGATGGGCGGCGTAGCGCCGATAGCCGGTGACTGCGTCGACCCGCTCTGGCTTGAGCATGCCGATCTCGTCGTAGTGGCGCAGCATCCGCGGCGATACTCGAGCGAGGCGGGCGAACTCTCCGATGGTCAACATGCCGTCACAGGAATACGCCTTCACACCGTGTGAAGGTCAAGACTATCGTTGCGGCATGACCTTCTCGATCGTCGCCCGCGACCCAGAGACCGGCGACCTGGGCATCGCCGTGGCGTCAAAGTTCCTCGCCGTCGGATCGGTCGTGCCGCATGCACGAGCAGGCGTCGGCGCGATCGCCACGCAAGCACTGGCCAACGTCAGCTACGGCCCGGACGGACTCGACCTGCTCGCCGGCGGAACCTCGGCGAGCGATGCCGTGACCAAGCTGACCGGGGCCGACGACGGTCGCGACCATCGCCAACTGGGCATCGTTGACCCTCACGCGGGCGCCGCCACGTACACCGGCAGCGCGTGCATTCCGTGGGCTGGTGGACGTACCGCCGAGGGCGTCGCCGTGCAGGGCAACATCCTGACCGGCGCAGACGTGGTCGATGCCGTCATCGAGACCTACCTCGCTGCGCGCGGCACGGCATTCCCCGAACGTCTCATGGCGGCGCTCGCTGCCGGCGACGAACGGGGTGGGGACCGGCGCGGACGCCAATCGGCGGCGCTGTTCATAGTCCGTGAGGGCGGCGGCTATGGCGGTGGCAACGATCGCTGGCTCGACCTGCGCGTCGACGACCACGAAACACCGATACCCGAACTGCGCCGCATCCTCGATATCAGCCACCTGCTGCTCGATCGTCCCCGGCCTGAGGATCTGCGCGCGATCGACGAGGGACTGGCCGACCAGCTGCGCCACGACCTGCAGCGCCTGGGCTACACGCCGGAAACAATCAACCGCCAGACGGGGCTGGCGGCCGTGGCCGAATCCGCCGGCCTCAAGCGAACCGGTGAGGCGCGGGCCGTACCGGCCAACTGGGACGACGGCTGGCAGGCGGCGCTGGACGAGTGGATGGGCACGGAGAACCTCGAGGAACGCGCGGCGGCACGCGGCTGGATAGACCCGCGGGTCCTCGAGCACCTGCGCGCGAAGGCCGGCTGAGGCATGTCGCACAGTTGACGGCGAAGCTGTCGGCTGCCCGCTGGTCGCAGGGTGGCCCTGGGACGGACAATCGCCCGAAACTCGGGAGCGAATAGGAGGCAAACCATGAGCGAGCAGGGATTGGCGATCACCATCGCCGACGGGCAGACGATCTACGCCATGCCCGGACCAGAAGATCAGCGACAGCTGGCAGAACTCCTCGGTGATCGCGCCACGATCGAGCTGGTGGCGACCGAGGATGACGTCGAGGGCCATGCGATTACGGGCAATGACGTGCTGGTCGATGTCGAGGGCCATGCGCTGACGCTGCGGCTGCCGAACGGCACCGACGCGGCCGCGCTGCGGCGGGCACTCACCATCGGCGCGGTCACCGCGACGCTGGTCGGCGCGGGGGCCATCGCCGCGCTGCAGAACCCGGCCCAGCCGGCGACCATCCAGGCACCGGCACAGGCTTACAGCCAGCAGGTGCCGGCACAGGCCCAGCGTGCGGACCAGGCCGAGACGTTGCGCCAGCAGAGCATCCAGGCACCGGCACAGGTCTACAGCCAGGAAGTGCCGGCGCAGGCTCAGCGTGCGGCGCAGGCCGAGGCGGTGCAGGAGCAGAGCATCCAGGCACCGGCACAGGTCTACAGCCAGGAGGTGCCGGCGCAGGCTCAGCGGGCGGCGCAGGCCGAGGCGGTGCAGGAGGCCAGTCTGACTGGCTCGCAGGCAACCAGCCAGGACGCGCCCGCCCAAGCGCAGCGTGCGGACCAGGCCGAGACCATTCGCGAGCAGAGCTACTCCGAAAACAGCCACTGAACACCAGCAGGCCGCCGGCGGAGCCCCTCAGGGGCGCCGCCGGCGCTTTTGATTCGAGCGGGCAAGCCACGCGGGTCAGCCTGGGCGAAGCCGTAGACTTCGCGACGTGACGGTCCCGGCGCGACTGGAGCGCACCTACCGCGTCCGCTTCGATGAGGCCGGGCCGGACGGCAACCTGCGCAGCTCGGGGCTGCTCCGTTTCGCCCAGGACCTGGCCTGGATCCACTCCGAGAGTGCCGGTTTCGGCCGCGAGTGGTACGCCGCGCAACAACTGACATGGCTGGTGCGCGCGATCGAGCTGGAGGTGGCGGAGGAAACCGCCTACGGGTCGGAGCTGGTGGTGTCGACCGAAGTAACCGGCTTTCGTCGCTTCTGGGCGCGCCGGCGGAGCGAGTTCCACACGCCCGACCGTCAGCGGCTGGCGGCCGTCGCGCTGACCGACTGGGTGCTGCTCAACGCGCGCGGCGCGCCAACGCGTGTGCCCGAGCCGATCGCAAACATGTTTCCCGTCACCGGGGCTGGCTTCTCACCCCTGCGCCTGGACCTGCCGGCTGCCGGGAGCGCGGCCAGCGAGCGCCACTTCAGCGTACGCCGCAGCGAGCTCGATCCGATGGCCCACGTCAACAACGCCACGTACCTCGACTATCTCGACGAGCAGTTCCCTGCCGCCGAGCAAGCTGGCCGGCAGATGCCGCTGCCCCGTCGCTACCGCGGTGAGTTCGTCGCCTCCGCCGAGCCTGGCGGAGAGTTGACCGGGGTCGGCTGGCGGGCGCCGGATGAGTGGTGCTATCGCCTGCTCGGGCCGGGTGGCAGCGAACTCTTCCGGGCACGCCTGAACATCGCATCGTAGTTGGCGACCAGCAGGTCGCCCAGCGCGTCATCCGTGACGCCACGCTGCTCCGCCAACCAGTGCGCCGTCACGGCCACCCAGCGCGGCTCGTTGCGCCGCCGCGGAGCACCCGGCGGCGAGAGGTACGGCGAGTCGGTCTCGACCAGTAACCGCGCGGCAGGGACCATCCGCGCGACCTGCGCGCTGGCCTCCTCACCGGCACGAAACACCAGCCCGGAGAAGCTGATCGCGAGCCCCATCGCCAGTGCCTGCTCCCCGTAGTCGAGCGGCCCCGAGAAAGAGTGCAGCACGGCCGGCGGATGGCCCTCGGGCAGCGGCCAGCCGGTCGTGCCCGCGCCGAGCGCCGCGAGCTCGTGCAGGAGATCGTCCTGCGCGTCGCGCTGACCCGGCTTGGAGCGGCAATGCAGGATCGCCGGCTTGGCCACGTCGCGCGCCAGCGCGAGGTGGCGCCGCAGGTTGTCCAGTTGTACGGCGCGCGGCGAGAAGGCACGGTCGTAGTCAAGGCCCGTTTCGCCGATGGCCACGCACCGATCGAGCTCCACGAGCTCCGTCGTGGCGCGCCAGGCCCCGTCATCGGCCTCGGCCGCCACGTGCGGATGGATGCCCGCGGCGAAGTCGAGGCCGTGCTCGTCGGCCAGCGCCGCGGCGGCTCGCGAAGAGGGAACGTCCCAGCCGGGAACGAGCAGCCGCTCGACGCCGGCCGACCGGGCGGCCGCCATGACGGCCGGCGCGTCGGCGGCGAAAGCGTCAGCCTGGAGGTGGCAGTGGTCGTCGACCAGGCGCACCATGTCTGCTACTGCTGCCCCACCTCGAACAGGCCGAGCTCGTTGCCCTCGCTGTCATCGATCACCGCGAACCAGCCCTGCCCGGGGATCTCCGTGCGCGGCGTCTTCACCGTGCCGCCGAGGGCGGTCACGCGCGCCAGTACCGGATCGATCGCGTCGACCTCGATGTAATTGCGCACCTGCTCGGCGATGTCGACGCCGCGCTTGCCAATTGCACCGCCGGCGCTCTTGATCGCGCCGAAGCTGACCATGAAGTAACCGGGCATACCTTCGAAAGCGCCGGTCTGCCAGCCGAAAAGCTCCCCGTAGAAGCGCCGCGCCCGCTCCACGTCGTCGGCCGGGATCTCGATGTGGGTGATCTGTCCGTGCGCCATGGCCTGCCCTCCTGGTTTTCCTCGATCAGCCTTCCGCCGCTTCGACGCGTGGGAACAGGATCTCCTGCGCGCCCAGTGGTCCGCTCTCGGGGACGGCCCCCCAGGCGACCTGCTCGGCGAGTGGCGGCCCACCGTTGCCGGCATCCCCGTACGGGTACTCGAGACCCAGCTGAGCGTGTACCCGCCGCGCGGCGACGGGAATGAACGGCGCCGCGGCCAGCGCCGTGACGCGGCAGGCCTCGAGCAGCTGGCCGAGTGCGCCGCGCAGCCGTTCGGCCGCCTGGGCGTCACCCTCACGCGCCTGCTTGGCCAGCGCCCATGGCTGCTCCCGGTCGACGAAGCGGTTTGCCTCGCCCACGAAGTCCCACAGCGCCGCCAGCGCGTCGTGCAGCAGATACGCCTCGAGGCTCTCGTCGTACGCTCGCCAGGCCTCTGCCCAGGCGCCGGCCAGCTCGTCGTCGGTGCCGGGCGCCGGCCGCTGTCCCTCGAGATAGCGGTTGGCCATGTTCAGGCTGCGATTGAGCAGGTTCCCGAAGTCATTGGCCAGATCGGCGTTATAGCGCCGGATGAACGTGTCCCACGAGATGTCCGCGTCGCGGTCGAAGGGCACCTCGCGGAGGGTCACGTAGCGAGTGCCATCGGCGCCGAGCGCGCGCACCATATCGGAGGGATCGAGCATGTTGCCCAGGCTCTTGCTCATGCGTTCGCCGTGCACGCTCATGAAACCGTGGACCCACACCTTGCGCGGCGGCGGAAGACCGGCGCTCATCAGCATCGCCGGCCAGTAGATCGAGTGGAAGCGGTTGATGTCCTTACCGATGATGTGCACATCGGCCGGCCACCACTTGCCGAAGGTGGCCATGTCTTCCGGGAAACCGGCCCCGGTGATGTAGTTGACGAGCGCATCGAACCAGACGTAGATACGGCCCGCGCTGACATCGAAGGTGCCGTCCGGGAGCAGCGTGCTGCTGCCATCGGGCCAGACCGGGAACGGGATGCCCCACGAGACATGCTCGCGGCTGATCGAGAAGTCCTCGAGGCCGCGGCCGATGAACGCGAGCATCTCGTTGCGCCGGTATTCCGGCTCCACGAAGTCAGGCCGCTCGGCGAACAGGCGCTCGATGCGCTCCTGGTAGGCCGACAGCCGGAAGAACCAGTTCTTTTCGGTGACCCATTCGAGGGGCACCGTGGGGTGGTTGGGGCAGCGCACGGTGTCGCCATCGCGCTCCAGGTCGCTCTCGGCGCGAAAACCTTCCGACGGGCAGTACCAGCCCTCGTACGAGCCCACGTAGATGTCGCCGTTGGCGTATGCCCGGCGGATCATCTCCTGGGCGGAGAGCCGGTGGTCGGGATCGGTCGTGCGCACGAACCGATCCGGGGAGATGAGCAGTTCCGCTTCGGCTTGCTTGAACAGGGTGGCCATCTCGTCGACGAACTCGCGCGTGTCGCGACCCAGCTGTGCCGCGCGATCGGCGATGTTGAGCGAGTGCTCGTCCGTGCCGGTCAAGAAGCGCGTCTCGATCGCGTTCATGCGCTTCCAGCGGGCGATGACGTCGGCGCCAATGATCTCGTACAGCGTGTGCAGTCCCGGACGGTTATTCGCGTAGGGAATCGAGGTCGTCAGGTAAAAGCGCGATGACGGCATGGTGGGCGCCGATGGTAGCAGGGGCGCAGGCCCGGCCCGGCGTGTGATCCAGCCGACAGCTGAGCGTCCGTCTGGCCGACAGATTGCCTATCAGCAAGTTGACCGCGCCGCTGTCACGGAGCTGATCACGCCAGGGCCGTGCTGGGTCGCAACATTGAGCCCATCAAACGAAATACCAACAGCACGACCGCCAGGTCGAGGAGGTGAACAATGTTCCAGCAAGGACGGCTCGTAAGTCTGAACGCCGAGTACGACCACGCGTACCGGGGTGAGAACCACCGGTACCACCGGTTCGATCTCGAGGGCGAGCACGGTCAGCACGCTCTGGTGCACCACGTTGCGGACCTGCGCCACCAGGTGCAGCCCCGACTCGTGGCCCTCGCGGCAGCGGCCCTCACCGCAGCCTTCGCGGTCCTCAACCTGTAGGACGTCTGCGCGACGTTCCCCCTCCAGCGCCGGCCCATCCGGGCCGGCGCCTTTTCACGTCCCGGATGACGCGGGCTTGGCCCGCTTTGCGGCCCTGGCACCCTTCGCGGCCCTGGCCGGAGTTGCAGCTTCTGCGGGCACCCCGGCTTCTCCAGGAGACGCCGACTCGGGGGCCCTGTGGGCTGCGCCCGGATCGTTGGCGACGGCCGCCAGCACGGCCTTGATCTCGAACGGCGTCAGACCGGGATGCTTGCCCAGGATGCGCGCGACCATGCCGCAGATGTGCGGCGCCGCGAAGCTGTTGCCGGTTGCCACGGTGGAACTGCCGTCTTTCCAGCCGATCGGCACGTCCACGCCCCACGCTCCCCATTCGACCGGTGGCGACGGGTTGTAGAAGAACACCTCGGGATCGGGTATCGCGTGGGCTGCCACGGAGAACACGGAGGCAAACGTCGAGGGAAAGCTGAGGCCAGGCACGTTGTTTACGGCGCACACCAGGGCGACACGCTTGAAGTACGCCTGGTCGACGGTCTCGTGGAAGTACGGGAACAGCCGCTCGCTCTTCGATGACAGGCTGAGGCTCATGGCCTGGACGCCATGCTCGATGGCCCACTCCATGCCCGCCAGGAAGGCGACACCCTTGCCGCGCAGGTCGGCGCCCAGAACGCGCACGGAGTAGATCTCCACGTCCGGCGCAAGGCCCACGATGATCCCCGTGCACGCCGTCCCGTGCCCGTACATGTCGACCGGCTCGTCGGGCACCACGCGCGGCTCGTCATCGACGATTTCGACCGTCACCGACTCGACCAGCCGGCCACGCACGACCGGATGATCCGGCTCCACGCCACTGTCTATCACGGCCACCTTCACGCCCTGGCCCGTCGAACCGCCCCACGCCCACTCGCGATCGATCTGTCGCAGCGCCGCGGCACGCACGAGCTTGACGCGCGCGTCGTCCATGAAGGGCTCCGACCATGCCGGAATCAGCTGCTCGGGCACTATTTCTCAGCCGAACCGGCGACCGCGTTCGGCATGCGCGGCAACGACGCCGAGTATGTCCGCGACCAGGCTCATCTCGCGATCTCCCAGCTCGCGTAGCCGCGCGACGCTATCGACGATCTGCCAGAAGGGCGTCTCCTCGTCGACGTCCAGCTCGCCGGCTGCGGCGCTCACCAGCGCTTCAACGGCCGACTCATCCAGATCGTCGCCCACGGACTGGAGCACCGCACGTAGCAGTCGCTCGCTGTCGCGCTGGACCCTGGACGCACGGATCGCGGCCGCGGCCTGTCCGGCGAAGACGGCCAGCAGCTCCATGTCGCGCAGCGAGAAAGTGGCCTCGGTCCGCTTGTCGAGAACCTGCAGGACACCGACCGTCTGGTCGCGATCCACCAGTGGCACCGCGGCAATCGAGCGCGGCACGTAGCCGGTCTTCTCCGCGGCGGCTCGGTCCCAGCGCGGGTCACTGGCCACGTCCGAAAGGGCCAGCGGCTGGCCGGTGGAAAACACGAAACCGACGATGCCGCGCGAAGGCGGCACCGAGAGACCTATCGCGCCGGCGCCCTGGGCGCCGGCAGCCACGCGAAACTCGAGGCGATCCGGGTCGCGCTCGAACAGCGCTATCGACGAGGCCTCTGCCTCGAACAGGGTGGCCGTGGCCTCGACGATGGTCTGCAGCAGCGCCTGCTCGGAGCTGCCGTCCATGCGCCGGGCAACGGAAGACCGCCGTGCTGCCAAGCGTAGTGCCTGGAGCGCGGCGGTCGAACCGGGGTCACTCATTTCGGCGGGGCGGACTCGCCATCACTCGAAATGATCTTCTGTGAGTTGCGCTTTCAGCGCAGCATGCGGTGACCTTCGGCGTCGTCT
>CAZSWK010000007.1:12511-52641 GCA_964610835.1 uncultured Anaerolineaceae bacterium
TCGTCGCCCTCGGTCGCGCGCAGCATGCGGTGACCTTCGGCGTCGTCTTCGTCGCCCTCGGTCGCGCGCAGCATGCGGTGACCTTCGGCGTCGTCTTCGTCGCTGGCCTTCAGGAAGCGATGCCCTTCGGCATCGTTCTCGTCGGCGGCCTTCAGGAAACGATGCCCCTCGGCATCCTTCTCCTCGCCTTCGCTGGCACGCAGGTAGCGGTGACCCTCCGCATCCTGCTCGTCATCACTGGCACGGAGCATGCGGTGGCCCTCGACGTCCTCGCTGGCGCTTTCGCCACCACGCAGGAACACCGAGTCGCCGCCCAACTTGTCCTGACCCATTTGGACCTCCCTTCTTGGTTACGCGCTACTGTCGCAGCGTTGGCGTCCAGAGTAAAGAGCGTGTGCCGCGTGGC
Organism: uncultured Anaerolineaceae bacterium; assembly: GCA_964610835.1. GTDB lineage: Bacteria > Chloroflexota > Limnocylindria > Limnocylindrales > CSP1-4 > JALYGJ01. The sequence goes on from CAZSWK010000007.1 coordinate 12,918, forward strand.
CAGCCAAGCAGCTGACAGCGCTGGTGTCTACTTGACGACACTGGCGCCCCTCATCACGCAGGAGACGCATCAGCGCTCGGCCCGCCGCGCCAGGCGGGGCAGGTCCGCAATCACCAGTGCGTCGGCCTCGATCCTGATCAGCCCCTCGATCACGAACTCGCTCAGCAGCCGGTTCACGCTCTGGCGCGTGCCCCCGATCATTGCTGCCAGATCAGACTGAGTGTAGGGCCAGTCGAGCGTAACGGTGCCCTGCCCGTCAGGCTCCACGTCCTGGGCGAGGCGCGCCAGGCGCATGGCCAGCCGCCCGGCGAGATCGAGGAAGTGCAGCTCCTCGACCTGGCCGGTCAGGCGACGCAGCTCCCTGGCCAGCCCGGCGAACAACGCATCCCGCAGGCCCGGCAGCGTGTCGAGCAGCTCGATGAACACCGAGCGTGGCAGGACCAGATCCTCCGATGGTTCGACCGCGGTCGCGGTCGCCGAGCGAGGAGCTCCGTCGAGCAGCGCCAGCTCACCGTGGAAGTCGCCCGGTCGCAGCGTCGCGATGATCGCCTCCTCACCCTCGGTCGAGGGCAGCACGATCTTGATCGCGCCGAGCGCGACGACGTGCAGCGAATCGCCCGGATCGCCCTGGTGGTAGATGACCTCGCCACGGCGATAGCGCCGGCGGCGCAGTCGATTGGCCAGCGAGCCGAGCATCTGCTCGTCGGCGTGCTGGAACAGCGGGCAGCGCCCGAGCGCCTCGACGGCGAAGCTGTCATCCATCGCCAACTCCTCTTCAGCGGCGCGCGGGCTGGCCGGCGGGCACGGCCTCGCTCGAGCCACCGATGGCGAAACGACGAAGATCAAGCAGTCTGTACGTCAAGCCCGGGCCCTCCTCGACCAGGTCCAGAAACGTTTGCTTATCGAGCGCGATCAGCTCACCATCCGTCAACGCCGTCACCGAAGCGGTGCGCGGCACGCGCGAGAGGAGACCGATCTCACCGAAGAAATCGCCCGGCTTCATCTCGCGCAGCGTCCGCTGTTGGCCCTGCGCATCGACCTGCGTGACCTCCACCGTGCCCTGCACGATGACGTAGAAGAGGTCCGCATCGTCCCCCTGACGGATGATAGGCGCGCCCGCCGCCATGGGCTTGATGGTCGCGCGCGTGATCGCCGTTTCGACGCGCGCCGGTGGCAGCCCGGCGAAGATCGGGATGTCGGCCAGCTTGCGCCGAACGTCGTCCGCCGGGCGCTGGATGCTGTAATGGCCGATCAACGCCACTGACACCACCGCGGCCACGGCCACGACCAGGGCGGACACGACCAGCAGGGCCCCCGGCTGGTTGGCCGCCAGCAGCGGCATCACGAACGAACCTGCTGCGTAAGCGCTGATCGCCAGTGTCTCCATGCCACCCAGCGTCCGGCCACGCACCTCGTCAGGCACGATGCGCTGTAGGAGCGTCGTGTTGACGATCTCGACCAGCAGCGCGCCGCCCGCGGTCACAGCCATGGCCACCAGCGCCACGCCGAATGCGTCGACGGGTGCCTGGCCAAGCACGACGAGGCCGAGCGCGAGGCCACCGGCACCGATCAACAGCGGGGGCGCCAGCCGCTGACGGAGCACCAGCGCGCCCGCCACCAGCGCACCGACGATGCCGCCCACGCCGATGGCCGAGTTGAGCAGGCCGGTGCCGGTTGCCTCATCGACCCGGAAGACATCCACCGCCAGGATCACGGTGATCACGCTCAGACCACCGAAAATGAAGTCGCTGACCATGTTGAGCACGCTCAGGCCGGCCAGCGGCCGGAGCACGGGCCGCAGGATCTCGCGCAGGGAAGGCTGGGCGCCGGCCGGCTGAGCTTCCGCGCTCGGGGCGGTCTCGACGGCTGTCTCGGTCCGGCGTCCACTCGGCAGGCGCAGGAGCACGAGCGCAACGACCCCGAAGGTCACGGCGTTGAGCAGGAAGGCCAGGGCGATCGAACCGATGCCCAGCAGCAGTGCGGCGATGGCCGGGCCCACGAAGAAAGCGAGGTTATCGAGGCTGGACCAGGCGCTGTTCGCCGGCCCGAGCTCTGACTCGTCGCGCACCAGCGAGGGCAGAAAGGCGCCGATGGCCGGCGAGAAGAACGCCGAGAAACAGGTCGCGGTGATGGCCAGGGCGACAATCAGCAGAATGGGCCCGTCGACGACCACGGCCACAGCAATGACCACCATGATCACGCCGCGCACGACGTCGGTTACCAGCAGTACTAGACGCCGGTCGTAGCGGTCGGCAATTATGCCGGCCGGCACCGACAGCAGGATGTAGGGCACGATGCGTGCCGCACCGACGATACCCAGGATGAACGGGTCCTTCGTCTCGTTCCAGATCAGGACCAGCAGCGCAACGAGATACAGCCAATCGCCGATCGACGACACGAACTCGCCGAACAGCACGCGCGCCAGGGCACCGTTGCCCAGTACACGTCGATAAACGGCGATGACTCCCATCGGCCCCTCAAGTCTGGCGGCCACGCAGCCGACCGGCTGTCGTCCACTTTACAGTTGCGCTGTCAGCTGCCGCATTGACCTCAGACAGTCAGGGGCGCCATGCTGAGCGCACCCATGGACCAGGCGACCGGGGGAGCAACAGAAAGGGAACCAAACATGAGCGACGAGGCACAGGACCTGAACCGTAAGGCTGAAGAAGACGAGGACACCGAGGGACACGGTCTCTTCGGCACGTTCGACTACTACTCGCAGCGCAGCCGCGAGCGGGAGTCGGAGATCGAGCGCGAGTCGCGCCAGCGCGAGCAGGCGCGTGAGGCACGCGAAGCGAAGAAGAATCGCCGCTAGGGCAGTGGCTGCCGCCGATCCAACCCGGCGGAAAGCACGACGAAAGCCGGCGCCACAGGGCGCCGGCTTTCAATTTGATGGGCCACGCGAGAGCTTCAGCTTTGCCCGGGCGTTGACTCCCCTTCGGCGGGCTCGGCCGGCGCGGCCTGGCCGCCTTCCGGCACGTCACCGGCTGCCTCTTCCTCGTGCGGCCGGCGCAGGTCGGCAGCGACCTCCTTGGACCGCACCGCCACGCGCTGGCCCACCGTTTCGGTCATGCCGGCCGCCCGGTGCGCGATCGGGCCCGCCTTCTCGCCGGCCACGGCCGCGAGCTCGGCCGCCTTGGCCGCGACCTCGCGCATGACCGGCGCGGCCTGGGTGGCGAGGGTGTCGATCATCTGCTGAAGCTGGACCAGCATCTCGCGCCCGGCTGCGCCACGTGGTTGCTCGGATTGCTCTTCGTTGGCGTCCGCCTTGTTCTCATCCATAGCCGAATTCTAATGGCGGAAGTGCCGAACCCCGGTGGTCAGCATCGCCGCCCCGGCGGCGTCGACGGCAGCAACGACCTGGGCATCGCGTACCGAGCCACCCGGCTGGACGAACGCCGACACCCCGGCCTCCAGGCAGACCTCGACGGCATCGGGGAAGGGATAGAAGGCGTCCGATGCGCACACAGCGCCTTGCGCGCGCGCGCCGCCGGCCTTGGCGACGGCCAGGCGCGCACTGTCGACGCGGCTCGCCTGGCCGGCGCCGACACCGACCAGCGCGCGGTCCTTGACGAGCACGATGGCGTTCGATTTCACGTGGCGGCAGATGCGCCATGCGAGCTCGAGCGAATTGCGCTCGCCGGCGGTGGGCGCGCGACGGCCCACGCTCTGCCAGGTGGCCGGATCGTCGCGCGCCGTGTCGGCCTGGCTGACCAGCAGCGCGCCGCCCGCGCTGCGTAACTCGAAGCCGGCACCGGGCGGCGCGCCCAGGCCGGGATCCAGCAGCACGCGCAGGTTCGGCTTGCGCGCCAGGATGGCGAGTGCCTCGGGCGAGCAGGCTGGCGCGGCAACGACCTCGAGGAACATCTGCGTGAGCCGCTCGGCAAGTTTCTCGTCGAGCGGCCGAGTCAGCGCCACCACGCCGCCGAAGGCACTGACCGGGTCGCCGGCCAGGGCAAGCTCCCAGGCGGTCAGCAGGTCGTCGGCCTCGGCTGCTCCGCACGGGTTGGCGTGCTTGATCACCGCGCATGCGGCGCCGCGCAGGTCGCGCGCCAGCCCCGTGGCCGCGGCGGCATCGAGGATGTTGTTGTAGCTGAGCGGCTTGCCCTGCAGCAGCGCCGCGCCGTCGCCGAAAGCGCCCGGCGCCAGATCGATGCCGCTCGCCGCGTACAGGCCCGCCGACTGGTGTGGATTCTCCCCGTAGCGCAGCTGCTGCAGGCGACGCAGCTCCAGGCGCAGCGTCGCCGGTGGCTCGGGGGCCTGGGCAGCGGACGCGGCGGGCAACGGGCTGTACCAGCGGCCGGCCAGCTCGCCGGCGATCATCGTGTCGTACCCCGCGGTGAGCTTGAACGCGGCCAGCGCGAGCTCGCGGCGCATACCCTCGCTCAACCCGCCGCCGTGGCCCAGCTCGGCGACCACCGCGTCGTATTGGGCCGGATCGGTGACGATGCCCACGCTGGCATGGTTCTTGGCTGCCGCGCGCACGAGCGTGGGGCCACCGATGTCGATCTGCTCGATCAGCTCGTCGAGCGTGGCGTCACTGCGCGCGGCGGCCTCGGCGAACGGGTACAGGTTGACGACCACCAGCTCGAACGGCTGGATCTCCGCGGCGGCCAGCTGCTCGCGATGCTCGTCACTGCGCAGGTCTGCCAGAACTCCGGCAGCGATGCGCGGATGGAGCGTCTTGACCCGGCCGTCGAGCATCTCGGGAAAGCCGGTCACCTCGGCGACGTCGGTCACCGCCAGGCCGGCCTCGCGCAGCGCGCGCGCCGTGCCGCCGGTCGAGACGAGCTCGAAACCCAGGCCGGCGAGGCGCGTGCCGAAGGATGCCAGGCCGGTCTTGTCGGACACCGACAGCAGCGCGCGCCGGCGGCGGAGAGCGGCGGCCGCCCGCGCCGGGTCGGCGATCACTCGTCCGTCCGCGACGTGGAACGCGCCCGCCACGAGTAAGTCCACCGCATGCGGCAGCAGCTGGTGCTCCACCGCGTGCAGGCGTGCCAGCAGCGTCTGCTCGTCGTCGCCGGGCAGTACCGGCACCGGCTCCTGGGCCACGATCGGCCCGCCGTCGAGGTTCTCGTCCACAAGATGCACGGTCACGCCGGTCACACGCACGCCGGCGGCCAGTGTGTCGCGTATGGCGTGCGCGCCGGGAAAAGCCGGCAGCAGGCTGGGGTGCACGTTGAGGATGCGTCCCGCGAACGCCGCGAGCGTGGCCGGGCCGAGCACGCGCATGAAGCCGGCCAGCACGACCGCATCGACATGGGCAGAGCGCAGGGTGTCGGCCAGCGCGGCGTCCCATGCCGGCCTGTCGTCGTGGACGCCGGGATCGACCACCGCCGTGGGCAGGTTCTCATCGGCCGCATAGGCGAGCGCTGGGCAGGGCCGATCCGCGACCACCAGGGCGACCGACCAGCCGTGCTCCCCGCTCCGTTCGCGCGCCCTCAGCGCGCGCAGGTTGGTCCCCTCCCCCGACACGCATACGGCGACGCGCGCGCCGCCGGCGGCGGCGCGCCGGTCAGACCTCCGCATAGCGGCCACCGAGCTCTTCCGCGGGCCGAACTTCACCGACGACCCAGGCCGCGACCCCGTTCTTGCGCAGCAGCCCGAGTGCCGCCGCCGCCCCGGCCGGCTCGAGCACCACGGCAAAGCCGATGCCACAGTTGAACGTGGCACGCATCTCGTCGCCGGCCATGCCGGCGGCCTGGGCCACCTGGTCGAATATCGCCGCTTGCGGCCACGCGGCGGGATCAACGCGAACGCCGAGGCTTTCGCGCACCGCGCGCGGCAGGTTGCGCGCGATGCCGCCGCCGGTGATGTGAGCCAGGCCGCCCACGCGCAGCCGCTCGGCCCGCAACCCCGCGAGCAAGTCGAGCACCGCGGGCGCGTACAGGCGCGTGGGCGTGAGCAGGTCGTCACTCAGCGCGAGACGACCGTCATCGAGCAGCGCACGGATGAGCGAGAACCCGTTCGCATGCAGGCCCGAGCTGGCCAGCCCCACGATGACGTCACCCGGCCGGCTGTCGCCGGCATCGACGACCGACCCTCGCTCCGCAAAGCCGATGCAGAAGCCGGCCAGGTCGAACTCGTCGTCGGCCATCAGCCCCGGATGCTCGGCCGTTTCGCCGCCGACCAGCGAGCAGCCGATCTGTGCGCACGCCTGCGCGATGCCACTCACCAGCGCCGCCACGCGGTCTGGTTCGAGCCGGCCCACGGCCAGGTAATCGAGGAAATAGGCCGGCGTCGCGCCGTGACAAACGACGTCATCCGCGCACATCGCCACCAGGTCCTGGCCGATCGTGTCGAGCCGGCCCAGGCGGCGCGCTATATCGCTCTTGGTGCCCACTCCGTCGGTCGCGCTGACGATGACCGGCTCACGCAACCCGGCCGGGACCTCGAGCAGTGACGCGAAACGCCCGACCGCCTCGCCGGCACCGGAGCCCAGCCAGCGCGACATGAGTTCCACGGCGCGCTCGCCGGCGGCGACGTCGACGCCGGCACGCGCGTAGGCCTCCTGTGCGGTCACGGTGCCGTCGCCGCCTCTTCGCGCTCGAGCAGGAATTTGCGCCCCTCGACGTCGTATGGCACCGGCACCGGGTAGTGGCCATCGAAACAGGCGAAGCAGAAGCGCTCACGCGGCAGGTCGATCGCATCGAGTACGCCGCCGATCGACAGGTAGGCGAGCGAATCGGCACCGATGAACTCGCGGATCTCGTCGACCGAGCGCGTCGCCGCGATGAGCTCGCGCTCGATCTGGGTGTCGATGCCGTAGAAGCACGGGTGGAAGATGGGCGGTGCGCTCACCCGCACGTGCACCTCGCGCGCGCCGGCGCGGCGCAGCAGGCCGACGATCTGGCGCGTAGTCGTGCCGCGCACGATCGAGTCGTCGACGACCACCAGGCGCCGGTCGCGAACCTGCTCGCGCAGGGCCGACAGCTTGACCGTGACGCCGCGCTGGCGCATGCCCAGCGACGGCCGGATGAAGGTTCGGCCCGCGTAGCGGTTGCGCACCATGCCCTCGCGGTAGGGCAGGCCGCTCGCCTCCGCGTAGCCCGCCGCCGCCGCCGCGCCGGTGTCGGGCACCGGCATCACCAGGTCGGCCTCGATCGGCGCCTCGCCCGCGAGGGCGACTCCCATTCGCCGGCGAACCTCGTACAGGTTGCGCCCGAGCATGTACGAATCGGGCCGCGCGAAGTAGATCAGCTCGAACACGCACAGCTGCTCGTGGGCATCGGCGAAGTGCACCGAGCGCGGCTCCTCGCCGACCACCAGCACGATCATCTCGCCCGGTGCGACGTCGCGCACGTATTCGGCCCCGAGCACCTCGAGCGCGGCCGTTTCCGACGCCAGCACCCAGCCCTCTCCCTCCGCCGTATGCAGCACACCGAGCACCAGCGGCCGGAAGCCATACGGGTCGCGCACGCCGATGACGCGCGTCTCGTCCATGACCACCAGCGAGTACGCGCCCGAGACGCGCGGCAGCACGCGCAGCAGTGCCTCGACCAGGTCGCTCGCGGGCTCGGTGGCCAGCAGCGCGGTGAGCACTTCCGTGTCGGTCGTCCCGACCAGGCGCGACCGCCCGCCGGGCAGCTCGTCAAGCAGCTCGGCGGTGTTGACCAGATTGCCGTTATGGCCGATGGCCACCGTGCGCGCCGGCCCCAGCCGGAACGCGGGCTGGCTGTTCTCCCAGACCGTCGAGCCGGTCGTGGAGTAGCGGCAGTGGGCGATCGCCAGGTGGCCGCGCAAAGAGGGCAGACGTCGTTCGTCGAGCACCTGGTCGACCAGTCCGAGGTCCTTGTAGACCATCACCCCGCGGCCGTCGCTGACCGCCACGCCGGCCGACTCCTGGCCACGATGCTGCAGGGCAAAGATGCCCAGCGCCGCGAGCGCCGACGCCTCCTGCCCGGGTGCCAGGACGCCGACTACGCCACACATCGCGTCGTGCCTACGCCGCCGACTCGAGCACGCTGGGTAGTGCCTGGGTCCATGCACGCCGCAGCTGCGCCACGCCGATGTCGACGTCGTCGGCCACGTCGGCGCCACGCTCCTCCGCGGCGCCAGTGGCGCCGATGCCCGCCAGCCGGATGCGTACCCTGTCGCCACCGACCTCGCCGAGCCGGCTGACCGGCAGCCGCAGACCGGCGGCCAGGCGCGCCAGCGCCGGCCAGTTCTCCGGCCTGACCGTCACGAGGGCCCGACCGGCACTCTCGCCGAACAGGGCGACGGCCGGCGCGAGCGCGATTGCCAGCTGCAGCGCGGCGCCCAGGTCACCCCAGATGGCGCCCTCGGCGATGGCCACGGCCAGGCCGCCCGCACTCACGTCCTGGGCCGACTCGAGCAAACCGTCGGCGGCGGCCTGCTGGAGCGCGCGGTACAGCGCCGCCTCGCGCGTGTAATCGATCTGCGGCGGGCGATCGTCGGGCGCGGCACCGGCCAGTCGCTCGTAGGCCGAGCCGGACATGCCGGCCGCGGCTTCGCCCAGCAGTACGACGAGGTCGCCCGCGTGCTGGAACGCCGGCGGCACCAGGTGGTTGATGTCATCGATCACGCCCACGACTCCGATCTGGGCGGTGGGTGCGATGCGCCCGAGCGGCGATTCGTTATACAGGCTGACATTGCCCCCGGTGATCGGCAGGCTCAGCGCGCGTGCCGCTTCCGCCAATCCACGCACGGCCTCGCCCAGTTGCCAGTAGGCCTCGGGCACGGTCGGATCGCCGTAGTTCAGGCAGTTCGTCAGGCCGATCGGCCGTGCACCGGTCACGGCCACGTTGCGCGCACATTCCGCCACCGCCAGTGCGGCGCCGAGGGCCGGGTCGTGCAGGCCGGCGGCGGGTTGCGAATCGGTTGCCACGACCAGTGCCCGGGACGTGCCACGCACGCGCAGTACGGCCGCTCCACGCTCGCAGCCGGCGACCGTGTCGGCACCCACGGTCTGGTCGTATTGGGTCGCGACCCAGGCACGACTGCCCAGGTTCGCGTGGCCGATGAGCGCCTCGAGCACCGCCCCCGGGTCCATGCCCCGCTCGGGCAGGCCATCCTGGGCCATGCGCAGCTCGCCCGGCGCCGGCGCATGGCGGCGCCGCTGGGGCGGTGCCGCGATGCGCGGCGGCTCGGGCGATTCGCTGGCCAGTGCGGGCGCAGGAATGCGTGCCAGCTCGGTACCGCCGGCGACCACCACCACGTCTCCGTCGGCCGTCACCTCGCCCACCACCGCCGCCGGCAGGCCCCACCGCCGGCAGACCGCCAGCACCTGTTCGAGGCGCTCTGGTACGACCACCGCCAGCATCCGTTCCTGGGACTCGCTGATCATCACCTCGAAGGGCGCCATGCCTTCCTCGCGGCGCGGGACCGCTGCGAGATCGATGCGCATGCCGGTGTGGCTGCGGTCGGCCATCTCCGACGCGGCACAGGTCAGGCCGGCCGCGCCGAGATCCTGCAGGCCGTCGATCAGCCCGCGCGCGACGAGTTCGAGACTGGCCTCGATGAGCAGCTTGCCGGCGAACGGGTCGCCGATCTGCACGCTGGGTCGCATCTGGCCTGAGCCCTCGTCGAAAACCGCGCTGGCGAGCACGGACGCACCGCCGATCCCGTCGCGACCGGTCGGCGAGCCGTACAACACCGCCAGACTGCCGGGTACCGGCGCGACGGCATGTGCCAGTTCGCCTTCGCGCACCAGGCCGACGCACATCACATTGACCAGTGGATTGCCCGTGTAGGTGGGATCGAACAACAGCTCGCCGCCGACCGTGGGCACGCCCACGCAATTGCCGTAGCCGCCCACGCCGCCGACCACCCCGCGCACCAGCCGGCGCGTGGGCTCGTCGTCGGGCCAGCCGAACTTGAGCGCGTCGAGCAGCGCCACGGGTCGCGCCCCCATGGCCACGATGTCGCGCAGGATGCCGCCGACACCCGTCGCGGCGCCCTGGTACGGCTCCACCGCGCTCGGGTGGTTGTGTGACTCGAGCTTGAAGGCGACCGCCAGCCCGTCGCCGATGCGCACCACGCCGGCGTTCTCGCCCGGGCCGGCGAGGACATCATCGCCGCTGCTGGGCAGGTTCCTCAGCAACCGGCGCGAGCTCTTGTAGGAGCAGTGTTCGCTCCACATCACGCTGAACATGGCCAGCTCGAGCTCGTTCGGCGAGCGGCCGAGGCGGTCGACGATGGCCGCCAGCTCGTCGTCGGTCAAGCCCAGGCGGCGGTGCAGGCCGGCGGCCGGCGGCGAGGCAATCAAGCCGCCACCTCGACAGCAGGGCGACCCGCGCCGCGAGCAGCACTCTCGACGAGCGAGCGCAGCAGCAGCAGGCCGTCGTCCGCGCCGAGCAACACCTCGGCCGCCCGCTCCGGATGCGGCATCAACCCGCATACGCGGCCGCCGGCGTCCACTACGCCTGCGATGTCGTTCAGCGAGCCGTTGGGATTGCCCTCCGGCGGGGCATAACGGAACACCACGCCACGGGCCGACTCGAGAGCGACCAGCTCGTCCGGCGGCAGGTAGTACGAGCCCTCACCGTGAGCGATCGGCATGCGCAGCATGGCTCCTTCGGGGACCTGCCAGGTGAAGGGCGTGTCGCGTCGCTCGACGGACAGTCGCACCCAGCGATGCTCAAAGCGCAGCGTCGCGTTGCGGCGCAGCGCGCCGGGCAGCAGGCCAGCCTCGGTGAGCACCTGGAAGCCGTTGCAGATGCCCAATGTCAGTCCGCCCCGCGCGGCATGCTCGCGCACGGCGCCCATCACCGGGCTGAAGCGCGCGATGGCGCCGGCGCGCAGGTAATCGCCGTGCGCAAAGCCGCCGGGCAGGATCACGGCGTCGGCGCCGTGCAGTTCCGTCTCCTCATGCCACACGAGCTCGGCGTCGGCACCGGCCAGCTGCGCCGCGTGCAGTGCGTCACGGTCACAGTTGGAGCCTGGAAACACGAGGACGGCGATCTTCATATCCGCCTCACGCTGCCTCGATCGCCCAGTCTTCGATGAGCGGGTTGGACAGGAAGTCCGCGGCCAGTTTCTCGACCACCGCCCGCGCGGCGGCCTCGTCGACAGCCTCGACCGAGAGCTCGATGCGCCGGCCCACGCGGACGCCACCGACCATTGACGCGCCGAGCTGCGGCAGGGCGGCCTCCACCGCCCTGCCCTGCGGATCGAGAATGCCCTGGCGCGGCATGACGTCGACGGCGAAGCGGAAGGTGGTCATTCGCCCGCCAGGCGATCGTTCGACAGGTAGTCGGCAAACGAGCCGCCGGTTATGCGCTCGAACGCCTCCACGTAGCGCCGCTGCGTGCCGGCCACCACGTCGGGCGGCAGATCGGGACCGGGATAGGTCTTGTCCCACGGCTGGGCTTCGAGCCAGTCGCGTACGAATTGCTTGTCGTACGAGTCCTGCGCTCGGCCGGGCTCGTAGGCAGCGGCCTCCCAGAAGCGCGACGAGTCGGGCGTGAGCACCTCGTCGATGAGCAGCAGCGACCCATCGTCGAGCGTCCCGAACTCGAACTTGGTATCGGCGACGATGATCCCGGCACTCTCGGCGCGCACGGCCGCGAACCGGTACAGGGCAATCGCCAGGTCGCGCGCGCGCTCCGCCACATCCTGTCCGACGACTGCTGCCATCTCGGCAAAGGAGATGTTCTGATCGTGACCGACCTCGGCCTTGGTCGACGGCGTGAACAGCGGCTCGGGCAGCCGATCAGACTCGCGCAGGCCGTCGGGCAGCGGAATGCCGCACACCGCGCCGGTGCGCCGGTAATCCTTCCAGCCGCTCCCCGCCAGGTAGCCGCGCACGATCAGCTCGATCGGCAGCACCTTCGCGCGACGGCAGATCATCGAGCGTCCGCGCAGCTCGCCGGTCGCCGCGCCGTACTCCGCCGGCAGGTCGTCGACCGAAGTCGAGAGCAGGTGATTGGCCATGATGCCGGCGCGCGCCGTCTCGCGAAACCAGAAGCGGGCGAGCCCGGTGAGCACCCGGCCCTTGTTGGGAATCGGCGTCGGCAGCACCACGTCGAACGCGCTGATGCGATCCGAGGCGACCAGCAGCAGCCGGTCCTGGTCGAGCGCAAAGATGTCGCGCACCTTGCCCGAGCGGACGAATCCGGGTACGGCCTCAACTAGCGGCATGAACAACCTCCTCCAACTGGTCCAACCGGCTTATCACCTCGTTTACGTGGCGCAGCACGTGCGCCTCATCGAAACACGCCGCCAGAGCGGCTGCGTCCAGCACCCGCGTGACGTCGGGGTCTGCTTCCACCAACTCGCGCAGCGGGCGCCTTTCGTCGCTCGCACGCAATGCGGCGCGCTGGACGACCTCGTAGGCACGCTCGCGGGATAGGCCGCCCTGCTCAACAAGCGCGGTGAGCAGGGCACTGCTGGCATGCAGGCCAAGCCCGCGTTCGATGTTCTCGCGCATGCGCTCGGGGCGAATCACCAGGCCATCGACCAGGCCGCGGAAGCGCACCAACATGTAATGCAGCAGCGTCGCCGAGCCGGGCAGCGCCACCCGCTCCACGGAGGAGTGCGAGATGTCGCGCTCGTGCCACAGGGGCTGATCCTCGAGCCCCGCCAGCGCGTAGCCGCGCAGCAGCCGCGCCAGCCCTGCCAGCCGCTCCGACAGGATGGGGTTGCGCTTGTGGGGCATGGCGCTCGAACCCTTCTGGCCGCGGCCGAAAGGCTCCTGCAGCTCGCCGATCTCGGTGTGCTGCAGGTTGCGGACCTCCGTCGCGAAACGCTCCAGCGAGCCGCCGGTGACCGCGATCGCTGCCAGCCATGCGGCATGCCGGTCACGCTGCACGATCTGCGTGCTGACCGGGTCGACCGCGAGATGCAGCTCGGCCATTACGTCGGCCTCGATCTCCGGCGGAAGCTGGCTGTAGGTGCCGACCGGCCCCGACAGCTTGCCCGTGGCCAGGTCCTGTGCCGCCGCGGCCAACCGGCGCCGATCACGGTCGAGCTCGAACGCCCACGACGCGAACTTCAGGCCCAGCGTGATCGGCTCGGCATGGACCGAGTGAGTGCGGCCCATCATCACCGTGCCGGCGTGCTCGCGCGCCTTGGTCGCCAGTAGCGCCACGAGCGCGTCCAGCTCGCCGAGCAGCAGGTCGCTGGCTGCTCGTGTCTGGAGGGCGAGCGCCGTGTCGAGCACATCGCTGCTGGTCAGCCCGAAGTGCAGATAGCGGCCCGCCTCGCCGGCGAGTTCGGCAACCTGCGTGACGAAGGCAACCACGTCGTGGTCGGTCGTCTTCTCGATCTGGGCGATGCGTGCCACGTCGATGCGCGCACTCTCCTCGATCTTTGCGACCGCCGCCCGGGGGACCATGCCACGCTGGGCCAGCGCGTGCAATGCGGCCAGCTCGACGCGCAACATGTACGTGAAGTGCGCCTCCTCGTTCCAGATCGCGGCCATCTCCGGCCGCGTGTAACGGCCGATCATCCGACCGCCCCCGCGAGTGCGCGGCCGATGTCCCCGCGCACGAACTTGCCGGCGTAATCGATCAGGTCCGCCGCGCCGTAGGCGGCGTCGGCCGCAGCGGCGAGATCGGCTCCGTGGCCAACGACAGTCAGCACCCGTCCACCCGCGGTGACAGGCGGGCCATCGTAGCGTCGGCCGACGCCGGCGCCGAAGACCAACGCGCCCGCGGCGCGTGCTATTTCGATACCGGCGATCTGGTCACCGCGCCGCCCGCCGCCCGGGTAGCCCGCGGCAGCGAGGACGAGTGCGACCGATGCTGCGGGGAGCGCCGGCAGCACCCCGGTGACGCTCAGCGACCCCGTGGCGCACTCGCTCAGCAGGGCCGACAGGGGCATCACCAGGCGCGGCACGATCGCCTGCGTCTCGGGGTCGCCAAAGCGAACGTTGAACTCCAGCACGCGCGGGCCATCCGCGGTGAGCATCAGGCCGGCAAAGAGGGCGCCTCGGAAAGGAGTACCTCGTTCCGCCATCGCGCGGAGCACCGGCGCGACGATCGACTCGCCGATTGCCGCCAGCTGCGCATCGTCGATCTCGGCAACCGGCGAATAGGCACCCATGCCGCCCGTGTTGGGGCCGGTGTCGCCCTCGCCCACACGCTTGTGATCGCGCGCCGCCGGCAGCAACGCATATCGCTCGCCGTCGCACAGGGCGAAGACGCTCGCCTCTTTGCCGTGCAGCCAACGTTCCACGATGACGGTCTCGCCGGCGCTGCCAAAGCGTCCGCGCTCCAGGGCATCGCGGATCGCCTGCTCCACTTCGAGCAGCGTCGCGCATATCGTCACGCCCTTGCCTTCGGCGAGCCCGTCTGCCTTGACGACCACCGGCAGACCAAGTTGCTCGGCGTACTCGAGGGCGCCGCCCATCCTCGAAAAAGGCCTGCCCGACGCCATCGGCACGCCGGCGGCCTCGCAGATCGACCGTGCGAACCCCTTGCTGCCCTCGAGCCTGGCCGCGGCCGCGCGCGGCCCGAAGCAGGCGATGCCGGCAGCCGCCAGTTCGTCTGCCAGGCCGGCGACGAGCGGATCCTCGGGACCGACCACGACCAGGTCGACGCGTGTCGAACGGGCCAGCTCGACCACCGCCGGCAAGTCGTCGGCGGCGACCGCCGGGTGAAGCTGCGCGACGTCGGCCATCAACGGGTTCCCCGGGGCGACCGACACGTGCGCCACGCCCTCCGATGCGAAGCGCCACGCCAACGCGTGCTGCCGCGCTCCATTACCGACCACGAGCACGCGCTGCGGCATGCCGGCGCCGCTCATTCGCGTACCAGCGTCTGGTTGCGTTCCGGGCCCACGCTGACGATGCCCACCGGCACCCTCACGTGTTCCTCGATCGCGTCGATGTAGCGCCGGGCGTTGGCCGGCAGCTCTTCCATGGTCGTGCAATCGCGCAGGTCCTCGGACCAGCCCTCGAAATCGGCGTAGACCGGTTCGGCGCGCTCGAGCCGGGTCTGACTGAGCGGCGGCTCGTGGGTCACCTGTCCGTCGATGCGATAGCCGGTGCACACGCGCACGCGCTCCAGTCCCGACAGGACGTCGATCTTGTTCAGCATGATGCGGCTCACGCTGTTGATCTCCACTGCCCGGCGCAGGGGAACGAAATCGAGCCAGCCGCACCGTCGCTTGCGGCCGGTGGTCGTGCCGTACTCGTGGCCCGTTTCTACAAGGTGCTCCCCCACCGCGTCGTGCAGTTCGGTGGGCAACGTCCCCAGGCCGACACGCGTCGAATATGCCTTCAGCACGCCGAGCACTTCGTCCACCTGGCGCGGTCCGACGCCCCCGCCGGTCGTCACCCCGCCGGCAATCGGGTTGCTGCTGGTCACGTACGGGTAACCCCCGTGGTCCAGGTCGAGCTGCGTCGCCTGAGCGCCCTCGAACAGGACGTGCTGACCGGCGGCGAGGGCGGCCTGCACCAGAGCGGTGGTGTCGACTATGTACTCGCGCAGGCGATCGCCCCATTGGAGCGCGCAGGAGTACAACTCATCCAGCTCGATGGGCGCCTGGCCGTACGAGGACAGCAGAGTGTTCTTCTCAACGATTGCCTCGCTCAGGCGCGCGCGCAGTAGTTCCGGCTCGAGGAGGTCGCCCATCCGGATGCCGGTCCGCGCGGCGCGATCGGCGTAGGCGGGGCCGATACCCCGTCGCGTAGTGCCGATGCCGCCGGTGCTCGCGGCCGCCTCGCGCGCGCCATCGAGCGCCACGTGGTAGGGCATGATCACGTGCGCGGCGTGGCTGACACGCACGCGGTCGGGTGAGACACCGCGCGCGGCGAGCATGGCCATCTCGTCGAGCAGTGTCTGTGGGTTGACCACCACGCCGGGACCGATGACCGGCGTGATATGCGGTCGGAAGACGCCGCTCGGCACCAGGTGCAGCTTGAATACCTCGTCACCCAGCACGACGGTATGGCCGGCGTTGTCGCCGCCCTGGTAGCGCGCCACGATCGAGACGCGATCGGCCAGCAGGTCAGTGGCCTTGCCCTTGCCCTCGTCACCCCATTGCAGCCCGCAAACGACTGTTACCGGCATCAGACTGCCCGCCTCTGCCGCCTGATGGGTATGGGGGTGCTGTCGTTCATTCCGCCCTTCGGCAGAATCCGTGTCTGGCTGCGTGCCGGCCTCACGGGACCGACGCCGCCGTCGGGCAACAGCTCCTCCCAGTTTGAATCGCGGGTTCACGGCTCCCGCGCCGCCGAAGGGCTGAGTCTAGCAGTGACTGCCTGCGGATGACGGCCGCCGTCGCGCCGCCGGCCGTGCCAGCCGTGGTCGCCTTGAGCGGTGCCGGTCGGCAACATCGTCATCGTCGTCCCGGCACGGTTTCCCCCGGCCACCAGGTACCTGCGCAGTACTCACTTCCCAGTCGCGTCGGCGCCGCTGGTGCCGTGTGGGCCTGTGGCGGTGTGTCCGGCGGTGTCGTGACCCCCTCCCCTTGCCGGAGCCACCTCGTCACCGGCGCAGGCAGCCCGTGACACCAAAGTCCGGGTTGCCCGGCACCAGAGTGGACGCTTAGGGTCGGGCCGCAGCCACTGCGCGAGATGTCCCGGCGTCTCGCCCCAGCTCCGTCGTCGTGCCCCAGCACGGCGGCGGACCCACACAAGACAGGGGGTATCCATAGTGGCCCTTCGGCGTATCTGTGCACGTATCGCGCTGGCTCTCATCTTCCTGTTGAGCCTCCTGGGCTCGGCAGCGCTACCGGTCGCGGCCAGCGGCGGCACGGCCACCCAGGCGCAGAAGGTCGTCCGCATCGCGGAGGCGCAGGTGGGATCACGCTGGGCTTTCAAGGCAACCGGGCCGAGCCAGTTCGATTGCTCCGGACTCGTCACCTACGTCTTCCGACAGGCTGGGTTGCTCGATCGAGTAGGAGGCAAGCGGCGCACGGTGCGCGGTTTCCATCGCTGGTTCAAGCGTCACGGTCGCGCAAACCTCAGGAAGCCCAGGGTGGGCGACCTGATCGTGTGGGGCCGCAACCGCCACATCGGCATCTATGTCGGCAACGGCAAGGCCGTCAGCGCGCTGTACAACCCGTACGGGGTCACCGAGCACAAGCTCAGTTTCATCACCAACATGCGCATCACCGCGTACCTGCACGTCAAGCTGACGCGTTGATCTGCCGCCCAGACGGGGCCGAGCGGGGGCGCGGCGAGCGGGGGCGCGGCGAGCGGGGGCGCGGCGAGCGGGGAGGAGCGACGCTCGCCGCGCAGTAGATCGACCGGGGCGCCGCGCAGCAATGCGAGGCGCCGTCATGGTGTGCGCCTAGGCAGCTACCAGCTGTTCCTCGTCTGACACCTCCGCGCCGTCGTCATCACTGGCATCGTCCGTCGCGGTTTCCTCGTCCGAAGGGTCAGCATCGAAGATGGGCGCCACTCCCATCGCCGCGGCCTGCGCCGCGAGAGCATCTGCCGCCGACTCCGCCGCGTAGTCCTTCTTGCGCTTGCCCGACAGCATCTCCACCGAGCTGGCCACGATCTCAGTCTTCCAGTGGCGCGCCTTCGCGTCATCCTCCCACTGGCGCGTCTGCAGCCGGCCGATGATGCTCACCAGCTGGCCCTTGCCCAGATACTGGCCGCATATCTCGGCCAGGCGGTCCCAGGTGACGATGGGGTGGTACTGGGACTTCTCGGAGCCGCCCCGGTAGTCGTTCGTGGCCACCGAGAATTGCGTGACCGTTTTCCCGCTGGCCAGCTGGCGCGATTCGGGATCTCGCGTCAGTCGCCCCGTGAGCACAACCAGGTTCATCCGTACACCTCCTGACCGGCCCGATCGGGCTCGGCCTGCGTGGTCGGCGGACGGCGGGAACTCGATGGCGTCAAGGTAGCCACCATCACTTGCCACCGACTTAGCGGGCGCTTACCGGCGGCTTATTCGCTGTAGGCGTGCCACCACTCGCGCAGCGACTCGCAGCGGCCGCGGGCGTCGATGGCGCAGACCATGATCCCGTCGAGCTCGCGTCCGCCGCCGGCGACGTGCCAGTGGGCCACCCCGTAGGTATGCCCCGCGCCGAGCACCTCGGCGCTGAAGGACACGCCCGGGGTATGCGCCAGAAGTTCCCCGAAATGAGCGTGGATAGCGCGCCGGCCGCGGATGGGCGGCGCGAATGGATCCACCTGCAGCGTCGCGGCGACCACGAACCCGGCCGCCATCGCCGCGGCGTCGCCCGCCTCCCAGGCATCGCCGAAGGCCGTCAGCCAGCGGGTGAATCGGGCGACGGTGTCCTCGCCGCTCACGCCTGGTGGATCTGGAGCGCCGCGCGCATGCCCGATTCCAGCGCGCCCTGGATCCAGGCGTGATAGAGCGAGCAATGCTCACCGGCGAAGTAGACCCTCCCCTCCGGCTGCAGGATCGCGGCCTGCAGGTTGGTCTGCTGCTCGGGCGCAAAGAGAGCGAACGCGCCGCGTGCCCAGGGGTCGCTGTACCAGGCGTGTGAAGCGCCGACCTCGAACTCCTCGGTGATGCCCGGGTGGATCTCCTCGACGTCCTCGAGCGCCTCCTCCACTCGTGAGTGCTCGTCCATGGCGCCCCACTGCAACGCGTCCTGGCCCCACGTGTACGAGGCAAGCAGGACGCCGCGGGTGGTCGACGGATCGGGCGTCGGGTAGTTCAGCCTGCGCACCGGCAGATCGGTGACGGTGGCGCCACCCGCGATGCCGTCGGCGGTCTCCCAGATGCGGTGCCGGACCTGGAACAGGATCTTGGTCGAGGCGTGGTAGTTGAGCTCGCGGATGGCCTTTTCCTTGGCGCGCGAGAACGAGCGGTGCTCGACCGTGCGCAGCACGGAGAAGGGCAGCGTGCAGATGGCGTAGTCGCCGGTCAGCGTGTAGCGATCCGGCCCCTGGCGGCAGTGCAGCGTGACCGAGTCGGCATCCTGGTCGATGCGGCGCACCTCCACGCCGAAGCGCACCACGTCCTGCAGCTCTCCGTAGAACGCATTGGGCAGCCGGTCCATGCCGCCGGCGATCTCCTGCATGTCGACATAGAACTTGCCGAGCTCCTCGCGCAGCGTCTCGATGAACGCGTTGTGCAGGTCGCTCTCGACGAAGTTCATGACCGCGTAGTACTCGACCGCGCCCTCACTGAAGCCGCGGTGGCGCAGGAACTCGTACAGGCTGTACTCGTCGTAGCGGCGCACGATCTGTGGCCACGCCCGCTCGGCGTCGTCCTCGACCATCGCGCGCAGCTCGGCGATGGCAGCGTTCCACAGGGAATCCGGCGTCCGGCCCTGCTCGTGCGGCTCCAGGCTGAAGGGCAGGCGTTCTGGGTGTGCGTCGGCATCGGCCATCGTCATCCGCTCGCCCGCTACGTAGACCAGGCCGCGCGGGTTGCCCATCACGAAGGGTCGCAGCGGCAGCCCGAAGCGGGCGATGTAGCCGAGCGTCAGGTCGTGTACCCGCGGGATGCGCATGGCGCCCGCTTCCGCGTACAGCCCGGGCGCGAACGAGCGCAGCGTGTAGACGCGCCCGCCGACGCGATTCTGGGCCTCGAGCACGACCGGTCGATGACCGGCCCGCTGCAGCTCGTAGGCGGCCACCAGTCCGGCGATTCCGCCACCGATGATGAGCACGCGCTTGGGCTCCGCCGCCCTGCCGGGCAGGCCATGCTCGAGGATGGCATTGATCTCGGCCGGCACCTCCGGCGCCTGGTCCGGTCGCGGCTGACCGGACGGATCGCGATTGGCCGTGCTCACCTGCTCACTCCCTGCGCCTGGATGAGCAGAGCTTAAGCGCTGCGCGGGCCGTACGCTGATGTACGCTGACCAGCGATGGCTGGCCGACTGTTGGCGCTGTTGACAGTCGTCGGGCTGGCGGTGAGCTGCGGCCCACAGCCCAGCCCCGTCGTGCCGACAACCAGTTCACCTTCCGGCCACGCCGAGCTGCAGGTCCAGGCAGCCGACATCGGCCGGCATCTCGACGCACTCGCGCGGATCGCCGATGAGAACGATGGCATCCGGGCGGCCGGCACGCCCGGCTACGATGCCTCGGCCGACTACGTGGCCCAGGAGCTGGCGGCGCTCGGCTACTCCGTGCAGCGCAACCAGCTTGATTTCCCGTACTTCGATGAAGCCGCGCCGGTGAAGCTGGCGGTTGGCGACCAGACCTGGAGCGGACCGGATTGGCTGCACGCGATGCTGTACTCCGCTAGTGGCAGTGCCCGCGGTGCAGTCCAGGCGGTCGGCATCGTGCAGGGTGCGCCCGCGGGCAGTGCCGGTTGCAACCAGTCGGATTGGGCCGGTTTCACCGCCGGCAGCATCGCGCTCCTGATGTCCGGCCCATGTTTCCGGCTGGACCAGGTCCTGCTGGCCCAGCGGGCAGGCGCGTCGGCCGTGGTCGCCCTCTACCCGTCCTGGTCCAAAGGTCAGATAAAGCGTCCGACGCTGGTCGATCCGTATGGCATCGAGATCCCGGCCATCGCCGTCGGCCGGGAGCCGGCAGACGCGCTGCTGAGCGCTGCTGAGAACGGCACGGCCGTGCAAGTCCAAACGCAGGTGACCCTGACACAGGCGAGCAGCGACACCGTCGTCGGTGAGCTGGCCGGCGCGTCTGACCGCGTGATCATGCTGGGCGGCCACCTGGACTCGGTGCTCGACGGGCCGGGTATCAACGACAACGGCTCGGGGGTCGCGACGCTGCTCGCGATCGCCGCGTCACTGGCCTCCGGCGGGCGTCCGCAGGCCACCGTGCGCTTCGCCTTCTGGGCGGCTGAGGAATTCGGCGATCTGGGCTCCAGGTCGTACGTGGACGGACTCGAGCGGAGTGAGCTGGCACGCATCGACGCCTACCTGAACCTCGACATGGTCGGCTCGCCGAACGCCGCCCGGTACGTCTACGACGACGCGCTGGCAGCGCCCGGCTCGGAACGGCTGCGCGACGCGCTGCTCGACGCGCTGGTCCGGCAGGGCAAGCCCGGTACGGCCGTCGACCTGAGCGGCCAGTCAGACCACTATGCCTTCGCCGTGGTGGGCATCCCCACCGGCGGCGTGTTCTCCGGCCTGGCGCCACTCACCGAGGACGAGGCGCGCACCTTTGGCGGCACCGCCGGCGTGCCGGCCGACGCCTGCTACCACCTCGCCTGCGACGGCCGCGACAACGTGAACCTGGAGTCGGCAATGATCCTCGGCCAGGCGGTCGCCCACGTGCTCGGAGAGCTGGCCTTCTAGCTATGACTCCCGCGCCGAGCCTGCCACGCCCGCTTGATGCGCACACCGCATCGTTCACGGGCAATTCGTGCAGGGATAGTCAGCGCAATCGTCGCTGCAAGCTGGCTTTGCGCAGGGAATCGGCCGCTCTTGAACCGCTGTGCGCATCAGGCGTGCTGTGGCGCACGCAGGGCATCACGCTGACGGGGCGGGCAGCTCCTGTGGCGACAACGTGCGTGGATGCTGCATCTGGCCACCCGCCGGCCTAGCGGCGGAAGAGGTCGCGGCGTGGTAGCCCGGTACGCCGGGCGACCTCCTTTGCGGCCGACGAGCGGCTCATGCCCGCCTCCGTGAGGCGCTCGACTTCCGACCGACCCTCCGCCAGCCGCACTTTGGGCTCGTCACCAGCAGGTCCCGCACCGGCCACGACCAGGGTCACCTCGCCTCTCGGCGGGCCCGCCGCGGCGCGCTGGGCGAGCTCGCCGAGCGAGCCGCGCCACACCTCCTCGTGCAGCTTGGTGAGCTCGCGGCACAGTGCCGCGGGCCGGTCGTTTCCGCACTTGCCGGCGAGATCGGCGAGGGTCGCCGCGGCGCGGTTGGCCGCCTCGAACAGGATGGTCGTCCGCTCGTCGGCACAGATGCGCTCCAACCTCGCGCGGCGCTCGGACCCGCGCCGCGGCAGGAACCCCTCGAACGCGAAGCGCGCGGCGGGCAGACCGCTGGCCACCAGCGCGGCGAGTACCGCGGACGGCCCGGGGATAGGCACGACTCGCCCGCCGCGCGCCAGCCACCCCCCAACCAGTTCCGCTCCCGGATCGCTGACCAGCGGCGTGCCGGCATCGGTCACGAGAGCCAGGTCACTGCCGGCAGACAGGTGCACCAGAAGCGCGTCGCGCCGCGCCGGCGGACTCTTGGCGTGGTAGCTGATGAGGCGCGTCGCGATCCCGTGGCGTGCCCACAGCCGGCGCGTCAGGCGCGTGTCCTCGGCGGCAACGAGCGGCACACTGCGCAGCACCTCGAGCGCGCGCAGCGTGACATCAGCCAGGTTGCCGATCGGCGTAGCCACCACGTAGAGCGTCCCGCCGCCGTCGACCGAGCGATTGTCCAGTGTCACTGAACACATCCGGGCAAGAGCGTGAGCGTGCCCCTGCCGTGGCCGCGCGAGGCGCGCCGTATGCGCGTCTCCGGCGAAGGATGCGTGCGCGCGTGCCGCCCGGCTGAGTGGGACGCAACACCGATGGCCGGCCCAAACCTCGCAGCGGCGCAAATCCTGTTCAGTGACACTGGAATTCCGTCACCTGTGACCCATGGAGGAGAGACTGCCGCTGCTCACACCGGGCGGCGGCGCGGGTACAGGTAGTCGACGCCCGGGGTGCGCGTGGTCAGCTTGGCCACCGGCGGGGTCTGGCGCTTGTACTCGGACGCGGCGGCCAGGTGCTGCACGCGGCTGATGAGCGCCTGTGCGAAACCCATCTCGACGAGTTGCCCGTCTGTCCGCCGGCGGTCGACCATCCAGTACAGCAGGCGATCCATCTCGGCATACGAGAGGCCGAGCTCACCTTCATCGGTCTGGCCCGGCCACAGGTCGGCGCTGGGAGCCTTGCGCAGGATCGCAGCGGGCACACCCATGTCGGCCGCCAGCTGGCGTACCTGGCTCTTGTACAGGTCACCGATCGGATTGAATGCCGACGCGTTGTCGCCGTAGATCGTCGTATAGCCGAGCAGCGCCTCGGTCTTGTTGCCGGTGCCTGCCACGAGCCCGCGCCAGGTCACCGACTGGTCGTACAGCACGGCCATGCGCGCCCGCGCCGCGAAGTTGCCGACGCGACCCCGGTCGGGCTGCCCAGCGGCCGACTCCCCGCCAAGTGCCGTCTCGAAGTAGCCGTCAACGATCGCGGTGATCTCGATAGTCCGGCTGGGGCAGCCGACGAGCTGCACCACCTCTTGCGCATCGGCAGCCGATTCAGCGGCAGACGTGCGGTACGGGAGGAGCACGCACAGCAGCTTCCCGGCGCCGATCGCCTCGGCCACCAGGTACGCCACCAGCGCGGAGTCGACGCCGCCCGACAATCCCAGCACGACCCGCTCGAAGCCGGTCTGGCGCAGGTGGCCGCGGATGAACTCCCCGATGAGCCGTCGCGCGACGTCGGTGTCGATCAGCAGCTCGGGTGGCAGCGTGTAGGGCAGCTGGCCGGGCGCAGAGGTCACTGTTCGTCGGCGGTCTCGTTGCCCGCCTGCTCGCGAACCAGTCTCTCGAGCTGGCGCAGCACGAAGTCGGGACGCTCGTCGCGCAGCAGCGGCAGCGCGACTCGCTCGCGGCGCACGTCGTCGAGGTCGATCTCGACCTCGAACAGACCGGGCTCGAGGAGTGGCGCTGCGCACAGCACGTCGCCGGCCGGCGAGATGACCTGGGAGCCGCCCCAGAAGGTGACCGCCTCCTCGACGCCGACCCGGTTGACGAAGATCACGAACGACGTTGTCAGCTGCGCGTAGGCGCGCATCAACGTGCGCCATGACTGGGCCGTGCCCAGCTGGTCCTCGACCGCCCTGGCGATGTCACGGCCGGGCGACGACGAAATGTTGATCAGCAGCTGGGCGCCATCGAGGGCCAGCAGGTAGGGCACGGGCAGATGCCAGAAGTCCTCGCAGATGCATAGCCCGACGCGCGCGCCGAGACGCGAGTCGACGGCGCGCAACACACTCCCCGCGCCGAAGAAGCGGCGCTCGTCGAATAGCCCGTAGTTGGGCAGGTATGCCTTGCGGTAGACGTGGCTGATGCTGCCTCCCTCGAGCAACGCCGCGGCAATGAACAGCTGGTGCTCATCCGACTCCTCGACGAAGCCGACCACGACGCTCATCTCACCCGCCACGCGCGCCAGCTCCACCAGCCGCTGATCGTCGCGCCGCATGGCCACCTCTGAGTTGAGGTCCTGTAACAGGTAGCCGGTCAGCCCCAGCTCAGGGAACACGAGCAGGTCGATGCCCTTTGCGCGCGCCTCGTCGATCAGCCGCCGATGCTCGCCGAGATTCTCCCCAACGGCGCCGAGGCGGGGCGCGATCTGGGCCAGGCCGACGTGGATGCGCGTCATCGGGCTGATCTTAGCGACGCCTCACAGCGGGCCGGCGACGGTGACGGTCAACGTCATGGCGCGACCACCGGCACCGCCCCCACGGTGCTCAGCTGGCCGGTGCGGCTCCCTGGTTGGACGAGGCGTCGGCCGGCGCCCCAAGCGAGGGACCGTCGTCCGCAGCGGCGCGGCCCGGCCTGGCGACGTAGTCGATGCCCACGTCTGTCTTGAGCGACTCCTCGGCGTAGTGACAGGCAGCAATATGGTCCTTGCCGAACGGCCGCAACTGGGGCACCTCGGTAGTGCAATTCTCGGGCCTACCCAGCCGCTCGTACAGCCAGCAGCGCGTGTGGAATACGCAACCCGGCGGCGGATTGATCGGGCTGGGCAGGTCGCCCTGCAGAACGATCCGCGTTCGCTTGCGTTGCTGTTCCGGGTCCGGGACGGGCACGGCCGAGAGAAGCGATCGCGTGTACGGGTGCAGCGGCATCGAGTACAGCTTGTCGCGCGGTGCGCTCTCCACGATGTGGCCCAGGTACATCACCGACACGCGGTGCGAGATCTGGCGCACCACGGCCAGGTCGTGCGCGACAAACAGGTACGCGATGTGGAACTCGCGCTGGAGGTCGCGCAGCAGGTTGAGGATCTGTGCCTGGATAGAAACGTCGAGTGCCGACACCGGCTCGTCACACACGATCAGCCTGGGCCGCAGCGCAACCGCGCGGGCGATGCCGATGCGCTGCCGCTGGCCGCCGCTGAACTCGCTCGGATAGCGGTTGTAGTGCTCGGGGTTGAGGCCCACGCGCTCCATCAGCTCCTGCACGGCATGTTTGACGCCGCCCTCGGGCTTGACCTTCTGTATCTGGAACGGGGCCGAGATGATGCCCCCTACGGTGTGCCGTGGGTTGAGCGCGTTGTAGGGGTCCTGGAAGATCATCGATGTCATCCGCCGGATAGGCATCAGCTGCCGCGACGACAGGCGGGTGATGTCCCGGCCTTCGATCTCGATCGTTCCCGAAGTGGGCTTGAGCAGCATCAGGACTGACCGCGCCGCGGTCGTCTTGCCCGATCCGCTCTCACCCACCAGCCCGAGCGTTTCACCGGGATTGATGGTCAGGTCAATCCCATCTACAGCCCTGACGTGGCCGATCACGCGCGGCAACAGACCGCGCGACCTGACCGGAAAATACGTGTGCAGATCGTCGACTCTGACGATCTCGCCGTTGCTACTGCTCAACGGCTACCGTCCGCATCTGGCTGATGACGTCCGCTGCTATGCGGCGGCGCTCTTCGGGCGGCAGGTGGCATCGGACCAGGTGCCCGGGGCCGGCGCCGGTGGGCAGCAGGTCCGGCCGCACCGTTTCGGAAAGGCCGTGCGTGAGATTCGAATAGCGGCAGCGCGGCTCGAAGACGCATCCCTTGGGCAGGTGGATGGGCGATGGCGGATTCCCGGGAATCGGCTCCAGCCGCTCGCCCGGGTCCTTGTCCATGCGCGGGATCGACGCCAGCAGGCCCAGGGTATAGGGCATCTCCGGCTGCCCGTAGAGCACCTTGGTCGACGCGAGCTCGACGATCCGTGCGCCGTACATGACCGCCACCGTGTCCGCCACGTCGGCGACGATGCCCAAATCGTGGGTGATGATGATCACCGTCGTCCCGAACTCCGCCTGGAGGTCCGCGATCAGCTCGAGGATCTGGGCCTGGACGGTCACGTCGAGCGCCGTGGTCGGCTCGTCCGCGATGAGCAGCTCCGGCGAGTTGATGAGCGCCATGGCGATCATTACACGCTGGCGCATGCCTCCGGACAGCTGGTGGGGATAGGCGTCGATGCGCCGTTCGGCGGCGGGGATGCCGACGCGCTTGAGCATCTGCAGCACCTCGGCGCGCGCGTCGGACGCGGCCACCTTTCGGTGTGCCTGGATGGCCTCGACGATCTGGTCGCCGATCCGGTAGAACGGATGCAGGCTCGACATGGGGTCCTGGAAGATCATGGCCATCCGCGCACCGCGCAGCGCCTGCACCTGCGCCGGGCGCATGCCGAGTAACTCATCACCACCGACCCAGACCTCGCCCGATACCTGGGCGAGCCGACGATCGAGCAGACCCATGATCGCCTGCGCGGTGACGCTCTTGCCCGAGCCCGACTCGCCCACGATCGCGAGCGTCTTGCCCTTCTCGAGCGAGAACGAGACGCCGTCGACCGCCTGCACCAGGCCATCCTCGGTGGGGAACTGCACCGCCAGGCCGTCGACGCTCAGGAACGGCTTGTCGGCCGGTTCAACCATGGTGATCATGCCCTCGGGGGCCTCGCGCGCGACGGCCGCCATCAGCCTACCCGGACGCGCGGATCGAGGACTCCATACAGCAGGTCGACGATCAGGTTGGCGAAGATGATGAAGGCACCCGCCACCATCGTGACTGCGGTGATGACCGGCAGGTCGGAATTGACGACCGACGATAGCGCAAGCTGGCCCATGCCCTGCAGGCTGAAGATGCTCTCGGTGATGATCGCACCGCCGAGCAGGTAGCCGATGTCGAGGCCCGCGGCGGTGACGATGGGTGTCAATCCCGCGCGGAGTGCGTGTTTGACCACCACCACGCGCTCCGGCAATCCCTTTGCGCGCGCCGTGCGCACGTAGTCCTCGCTAAAAGTCTCCAGAACCTGGTTGCGCGTCAGCCGTATGTAGAAGGCAGCGTTCAGCACGGCGATGACTATCCACGGCAGAAGCATCGTCTGGATGAAGCGCACCGGATCCTGCTCAGGCGGCGCGAAAGACGGGAATGGGACCAGATGCCAGGTGAGCACGACGAAGAAGATGAGGAGCAAACCCAGGAAGAACGAGGGCATCGAGTAGCCGATGAGGGCAATGCCCATCAGCGTTCGGTCCTGCCAGCGTCCCCGGCGGAGAGCGGCGTAGATGCCGGCCGCCAGGCCGGTGGTGATCCACATCACGAAGCCGCCCACGGTCAACCAGAACGTGACTGGGAACGATTTCACGATCATGCCCAGCACCTGCTCGTGGCGCAGGAAGGAATAGCCCAGGCAAGGGGCCGAGCAAACGATGCCGGGCAAGGTGCCCTCGCCCGCGAAGGTTCGTCCGACGAAGATGCCGCTGACGAAGTTCCAGTACTGCTGCAGGAGCGGTAGGTCGTAGCCCAGGCGGTGACGGTTGGCCTCAAGCAGGGCCGGCGTGCAGATCTTCCCGCAGGTCAGCCGGGCGGGGTCGAACGGCAGCAGGTTGAAGAGGAAGAAGACCGCCAGCGTAAGCAGGAACAGCAGCAGGAGCATCCCCAGGAGCCGACGAATCAGGTAACCGAAAACTGGACTGGCCCTCCAGAAGTGCCGCTATGTAAACGCACCGGGGGAGCGGCAGAGCCGCTCCCCCGGTGAGAGATCGGTTCCTACGCGAGGAGACCTTACTGCTTTACGTACAGCTGTGCATACGGCCAGGAACCGTAAGGACCCCAGCGGTACAGGTTGCCGACGCCCGTGCCGGCAAGGTTCTGGGCGAGGCCGAAGAACGTCGGGATGACGAACATCTGCGTGGCGACCTCGGTGTTGAGGGTCTGCCACTCGGTCGCCTGCATGCCGCGGTCGGCCTGCGAGAGGTTGGCGATCTCGGCGTTATAGAAGTCGGAGTAGTTGTCGGGACCGACCCGCGACAGGTCGAAGCCACCCTCGGGGCTGAACAGCGGCGGAATAACCGTCGAAGCGTTCGGCCAGTCGGGGCCCCAGCCGGCGCCACCGAACTCATCCTGGGTGTCAGGGTTGAGCACGTAGCTGTAGTAGCCGGAGGTAATGGCCTTCAGGGTGACCGTGAAGCCAACCGCCTGGAGCGAGCTCTGGACGATGCCTGCCACCTGGTCGGCGACCGGCGAGGACACGTAGTCCCACGTCAGCGACGGCGGCGTCTCGCCCGACTGCTGGATGAGCTGCTTGGCGAGGTCGGCGTTACCGGTAGCCGGAATGTCCTGGCCGAAGGGACCGGAGGCATCCCACAGGTGGGTGGCCGCGTAGTCCTGGCCGATGTTCGGCTTGATCACGCCGTCCGCGAAGTCACCGCTGAAGTCACCGCCACCGGCGGTGCGGATGGCGTCGCGGTCGAGCGCCACGCCCATCGCCTGGCGCATCTGCTGGTTGGCAACCTTGTCGGTGCGGATCCAGTAGTAGCGCGAGTACGGGTCGTAGTCGCTGAAGGCGCGGCCCGCGTAGTCGGCGTTGGCCGTATGCGGGTCACTGAAGATCGTGTTGAAGTTCTGCGGCTGGACGTTGCCATAGGCGACGGCGTACTGGTCGTTGCCCGATGGGTTCATCAGTCGCTGGTCCATGACCGTGGGATCGATGCCGAACTGCACCACCCACTGGTCGGGATAGGCACCGCGGTAGTTGTCCGTCGACGCATCCCAGTAGGGATTGCGCTTGAGGACGAGGCTGCCACCGATGCCTGACGAGAAGCTATCGATCATGTACGGGCCGTCCGACCACGGAGCCGTGTCGTATCCCTCGCCGGTGTCGACGCCCGGATGGTCAACCGGGTTGGGCACGGCGCTGAAGCCCAGCGTGACCGTGTAGTTGAAGTCGGCGATGGGCTTGTTCAGGTGGTAGGTGATCGTGTTGCCGTCGCACTGGACGGCCGCATCGAACAGCGCCTGCTGTGCCGCGTTGGCCGTGTAGGGGCCCGGGTAAGCCGAGGAGCCGTCCTTCTTGGTCGGAATGTCGAGGTATGCGATCGCGTAAGTGGGACCGTTGGTGATCACGTCCGTCGCGAACGTGCGCGATGCACCGTACTTGTAGTCCTCACAGGTGACCGGCGAGCCGTCCTGCCACTTCATGCCGTCCTTCAGCGTGAAGCTCCAGGTCTTGCCGCCATCACTGACGGTGCCGGTATCGGTCGCGGCATCCGGGACCAGGGCGCTCGCGGCGACCGGGTCATTCGAGTACGTGTAGGCGGTCAGTGAGCGCATGATGGTCGCGCCAAAGAACGCCAGGTCCTCGCCCGTGTAGATGCGCTGCGGGTCCATGTCCTGGAACGAGACGCCGCCGTTGGCGACGGCCGTGGACATGAGCATGAACATCGTGCCGCCCACGTGCGCCGTCGGGGCAGCCGAAGCTGTGGCCGTGGCTGTTGGCGTGGGGGTCGCCGGCTGAGTTGTGGCCGTCGACGGAGGCGCCGTGACCGGTTGGCTCGGCGGTGACGTCGGCGGTGACGTCGGCGGTGACGTCGGCGCCGTTGTCGGCGTAGTGGTGCCACTACATGCCGACAACATCAGCAGGGCGGTTACGCCCAGCGCCAGGGCGCGCTTGGATCGCCCCTGGTAACTAACCATATGTTCCTCCTCCAACGACTTGTGCCGGGAAGCCCCCGGCCCAAATTGCCGCCTGATCATACACAAGCGTCTCTCAAATCGGTAACCGGCCACGCCCGCGTGGGCCGGGTACGTTCGCTAATGGGTAGCGTGCGGGTCGAGTGCGTCGCGCAACGAGTCGCCCAGCAGGTTGAAGGAAACGACGATGATGACCAGGATCGTGCCCGGGATGAACAGGTAGGTGGGCACGACCTGGAAGTACCTGACCGAATTGGCCAGCATCTGGCCGAACGTCACGTCGGGTGGCACGATGCCCACGCCGAGGAACGAGAGCACTGCCTCGAGGCCGATGTAGGCGGGCAGCAGCAAGGTCGCGTAGACGAGTATCGGCGCCCACAGGTTGGGCAGGATCTCCGTGAACAGGATGCGCCGACGGCCGGCACCCATCGAAACGGCGGCCTCGACGAATTCGCGCTCACGCAGGCTGAGCACCTGGCCGCGCACGATGCGCGCGAGATATGGCCAGCCGAAGGCGCTGATCACCAGGATCAGATACAGGATGCGCGACGGGTTGCCCGGTGGTACGCCGAGATCGGTCAGCCGCTGGGTCATCACGCCCGACAGCGCGATGATGATGAGCAGGAACGGGAAGGCCAGCACCAGGTCCATGAAACGACCGATCAGCTGGTCCACCCAGCCGCCGGTGTAGCCGGCAATGATGCCCACGATGGTGGCTGTCGCGACGACCAGGAGGGTCGCGGTCGTGGCGACCGTCAGCGAGATGCGCAGCCCCCACAGCAGCTCCGAGAAGATGTCGCGCCCGGTGCCCCATTCGACGCCGAAGGGGTGCTGAAGGCTGATGCCGCCGAAGGGCAGGATGGGCTCCCCGGCCCGGGCCGAGCTGACGGCCGCCGCGTCGCGCGCGTAGGGGTCAAAACCGAAAAGTGGGGCCACGAACGGTCCCACCAGCGCGAGCAGGTACACAAAGAAGAGGACCGCAGCGCACACCATCGCGACCCGGTCGCGACGGATTCGCGCCCACACGATCTGGCGCAGGCTGCGCCCGGCGGTCCCCTGGGGTTCCGTCTCTTCCTGTTGCGAGGCAGGCGCGTGTGCGGTCGTTTCGCTGACGGCCATCGCTAGGAGGTTACCACCGAGTCATTCGCTCCGGTTTGCGGTGCGGGGTGGCGGAGAGTGTAAGCCCGTTGCGTCGGGTGTGTCATTGCTACTGGGGGCAGACGGGCTCCTCCCCGGTCATCGGTTGCCAGCGCAGATCCGGGTGGCGCGCCGCGCTCGCCTCGTCCAGTCGGCGCACCGGCGTCGCGTGGGGCGCATCGTGGAGGGCCTGGGGAGCCTCGTGTGCCTCGGCGATGATCGCAATGAGCGCGTCCGCGAAGGCATCGAGCGTCTCGACCGATTCCGTTTCAGTCGGCTCGACGAGCATGTCCTCCTCGACGGTGAGCGGGAAATACACGGTCGGCGGGTGAAATCCGTGGTCGATCAGGCGCTTGGCAACGTCCAGCATGCGCACCCCGGTCTCGGCCTTCAGCCGCCGGACGCTGGCCACGAACTCGTGCTTGCACACCTGCGCGAAGGGGATCTCGCAGGATTCCGCCACGCGCCCGCGCAGGTAATTCGCCGCCAGCACGGCGTCCTCGCTGACCCCAGTAAGCCCCTCGCCGCCGTGTGCCAGCAGGTATGCATGCGCGCGCACCAGCACGCCCACGCTGCCCTGGTAGGAGCGTACGCGGCCGATCGACTGCGGCCGCTCGCCGGTGCGTTCGAGGCGAAAACGCGGGCCATCCACGCCTTCTTCACGCAGCACGCGCGGCGCCGGCAGGAAAGGCACCAGCCTTTTGTTGACAGCCACCGGGCCGGCGCCGGGCCCGCCACCACCGTGGGGCGTACTGAAGGTCTTGTGGGTGTTGAAGTGCATGACGTCGAAACCGGCCGCACCGGGGCGGAACTTGCCCATGATCGCGTTCATGTTCGCGCCGTCCATGTAGGCCAGGGCACCTGCCTCATGGACCGCCTTCAGCAGATCGACGATGCGCGTCTCGAAGAGGCCCAGTGTGGAGGGATTGGTCAGCATCACGGCCGCGGTCTGCGGGCCGAGCGCCGCGCGCAGTGCCTCGATGTCGACCTGGCCGGAGTCATCCGACCGAACGGTCACGGTGCGGAAGCCGGCCATGGACGCCGTCGCCGGATTGGTACCGTGCGACGAGTCGGGCACGATCACCTGGGTGCGGGCGGTGTCGCCGCGCGCCGCGTGGTACGCGCGGATCATCAGGATCCCGGTCAGCTCGCCCTGTGCCCCGGCCGCCGGCTGCAGCGTGGCCGCGGACATGCCACTGATCTCGAGCAGCCACTGCTCGAGGTCCCACAACAGTTCGAGCGTGCCCTGGGCCAGTGCGTCGGGCGCCAGGGGATGCAGCCCGGCAAAGCCCGGCAGGCGGGCGGCCCACTCGTTGACCTTGGGGTTGTACTTCATGGTGCACGAGCCGAGTGGATAGAAGCCGGTGTCGACGGCATAGTTCAGCTGCGACAGGTTGACGAAGTGGCGCATCACCTCCGACTCGCCGAGCTCGGGCAGCGCCAGCGTTTCGCGGCGCAGCTGAGCGGACGGCAACCGTGCCAGCGCATCACTCGGCGGATGGGGAACCTTGGCGCCGCCGCGTCCCGGGCGCGACAACTCGGCCAATGTCGGCTGCAGGTTCACGGCGACGGCATGCCCGGCCGCGGCCGGCGCGGTGCTTTGCGCTGCGCCGGCATCGAGCAGCTCGGCACCCGTGCGGGGCACCCTTTCACCAACGGCGGTCATGCGAGCTCCTCACGCAGCGCTGCGGCGAAACGCGCGATCTCGGCGCTCGTGGTCACCTCGGTCGCGCACACCAGCAGGGCGTCGCGCAGCACCGGGTCATCCGCATACCACTCCGCCAGCGGCAGGCCGGCGAGGACGCCGCGTGCCAGCAAACGCCGGTGAATGGCCGGTGCGTCGGGCACGTGCACCGCGAACTCGTTCAGGTACGGGCCGGCGTGGCTGCGTGGCGCGCCAGCCTCGGCGAGCGCCAGCTCCAGCTCATTGGCGCGCGCGGCGCCGAGCGCCGCCACGTCACGCAGGCCGTGCGGACCCAGCGTGGCCAGGTAAACGGTCGCTGCCAGCGCGCAGAGTGCCTGGTTGGTGCATATGTTGCTGGCCGCGCGGTCACGCCTGATGTCCTGCTCGCGCGCACGCAGGGTCATCACGTAGGCGCGCCGGCCATCGACGTCGGTCGTCCGGCCCACGAGCCGGCCCGGCACCTGGCGCACCAGGTCCGATCTCGCCGCCAGCAGCCCCAGGTACGGCCCGCCGTACTGCAAGGGAATACCGAGGGGCTGCCCCTCGCCGACCGCGATGTCGGCTTCGTACTCGGCAGGGGGCGCGAGGACGGCCAGCGAGACGGGCTCGACCACGGCCACGAACAGGGCGCCGGCAGCATGCGCGAGCCGGCTGGCATCGGCCATCGGCTCAAGCACTCCGAACGCATTCGGCTGGCTGAGCAGCACACCGGCCACCGGCCGGGTCACGTCGGCCAGCTCACGCTCCAGCGCCGCGAGGTCGGTCGTCCCGTCGGCGCTGGTTGGCAGCTCGTCGACCGCCAGGCCGCCGCCGGCGAAGTAGGTGCCTGTCGTGTCGATGTAGTGGCGGTGGATGGCGCGGCTGACCAGCACGCGCTGGCGGCGTGTCGCACGCACTGCCATGAGCGCCGCCTCGGCGGTCGCTGCAGCGCCGTCGTAGTGCGACGCCGAGACGACGTCGAGGCCGGTCAGCTGGGCAATCAGCGACTGATATTCGTAGATCGTCTGCAACGTGCCCTGGCTGATCTCCGGCTGATAGGGCGTATACGCCGTGTAGAACTCGCCGCGGCCAAGAACCTGGTCGACGGTGGCCGGGATGTAGTGCCGGTACGCACCGGCACCCAGGAAGCTGGCCAGGTCCACTCGGTTTCGGGCGGCCAGTGACTCCAGGCTGCGCGTGAGCGAGAGCTCGTCAAGCGCGGCGGGCAGGTCCAGGCCGTGCGCGCGCACGGCTTCGGGTATGTCGGCGAACAGGTCGTCAACCGACTCGATGCCCAGGGCCGCCAGCATCTGGCGGCGATCGTCGACGGTGTGCGGGCTGTAGGACACTCCGGTCAGTCCGTCGCAATCAACTCGCGATAGGCGGCGGGGTCCATCAGCCGCTCATGGTCGGCCCGTGCGGCATCGGCATCGGCCAGCCGCAGGCGAACCATCCAGCCTTCCCCGTACGGATCGTCGTTGACCAGTTCCGGCTTGTCGGCCAGCGCCGGGTTGGTCGCCAGCACTTCGCCTGCTGCCGGCGAGTACAAATCCGACGCGGTCTTGACCGACTCGACCACACCGAAGGTCTGCGCTGTCTCGAGTTGCGCACCCGTCTCCGGAAGCTCCACGAAGACCACGTCGCCCAGTTCAGAGGCGGCGTATGCGGTGATGCCCACGAGCGCCTCGTCACCCTCGATGCGCAGCCACTCGTGGTCGCGCGTGTAGCGCAGATCGTCAGGCACCTGCACCTGTCTTGCTCCTCAACTCCGGCGCTTGTAGAACGGCAGCGGGACGACCTCGGCCGCGGCCCGCGTCGCCCGGATGGCGACCTCGACCATGTTACCGACCTGAGCGTTCGCGGGCGGCAGGTAGGCCATGGCGATGGCCACGCCGAGCGTCGGCGACGGCGCCCCGCTGGTAATCAGGCCGGCAGCCACCGCAGCGTCGGGCAGGTACACCTCATAGCCGTGGCGTGCGATGCCACGGTCGCGCAGGGTGAGTCCAACGAGTTGCCTTTGCGGTCCCTCCTGCGCGACGCGCTCGAGGGCGGCGCGGCCGACGAAGTCGGCGGGCTTGTCGAATTTGACCACGCGCCCCAGGCCGGCCTCGAACGGATTGGTGTGCAGGTCCAGCTCGTTGCCGTAGAGCGGCATGCCCGCCTCGAGGCGCAGCGTATCGCGTGCGCCCAGGCCACAGGGCAGGATCCCCAGCCGCGCTCCGGCATCGAGCAGGGCGTCCCATACGGGCACGGCAGCATCCCAGTCGAGGAACAGCTCGAAGCCGTCCTCGCCGGTGTAGCCGGTGCGCGCCACGTACGCGGGCTGGCCGCCCGCGTGACCCTCGGCCAGGGCGTAGTAGCGCAGCGCCGGGAGGTCGACATCGGTCAGCGGCTCGAGCAGTTCAGCCGCGCGCGGGCCCTGGACGGCCACCAGCGAGGTGCGCAGTGACGCGTCGTCGACGGCCGCATCGCATGCGGCCAGCCGCTCCCTGAGAGCCGCGACGACCGCCTCGCGGTTGGCCGCGTTGGGCACCACGAGAAACCGCTCGTCGGCCAGGCGGTACACGATCAGGTCGTCGACGATGCCGCCGTCGGCGGTGCACATCATGCTGTACTGGGCGCGGCCAGGGGCCAGCCGGGTGGGATCACTGATGAGCGCCGTGGCCAGGCCTGCCGCCGCACCCGGCCCGCTGACCCACACCTCGCCCATATGCGACAGATCGAAAAGGCCCACCCGCTCACGCACGGCACGGTGCTCGTCGAGGATGCCCGTGTACTGGACCGGCATCTCCCAGCCGGCGAAGTCGACCAGCCGGGCGCCCAACGCGCGATGGCGGTCGATGAGCGCTGACTGATGCACGACGCGGGGACCTAGCCGGCCGCCGGAGCGGTCGGGTCACCAACCAGCGCGCGGGCCTGGTCGAGCACCTGGCGTTCGGTCGGGAAAGTCAGCCGCGCGCTGGCCTTCGCCAGCGGCAGCCAGCGCACCTCCTCGAACTCGTGATCGTGCCGGCTGAGGCTGCCGCCGGTCGGCTCCATGAGAAAGAAGTGGACCGTCTTGTGGATGCGCTGGCCCTGCTGGGTGAAGAAATACTCGATGGAGCCGATGGGCGCCACGATGCGCACCTCCAGGCCGGTCTCCTCGGTCACCTCGCGCAGGGCGGTCTGCTCAGTCGTCTCGCCGGTCGCCGGCGTGCCCTTGGGCAACACCCAGCTGATGCCGTCATCCTCACGCCGGCGCAGCCCGAGACACGCCTGGGGCTGTCCATCGATCTGGGCAATGACGACGCCGCCGCACGAGGTCGCGCGGGCCGTCCCGGTGCGCGGCTTGTCCGGGCTCGCCGTC
This sequence comes from uncultured Anaerolineaceae bacterium, assembly GCA_964610835.1. Taxonomy (GTDB): domain Bacteria; phylum Chloroflexota; class Limnocylindria; order Limnocylindrales; family CSP1-4; genus JALYGJ01. The sequence goes on from CAZSWK010000007.1 coordinate 48,535, forward strand.
CGGCTCAGCCGCGCCACGGAGCCGCGCTGCGCGGCCGTGTGCCACGTCCGGGACTTGCCGTGTTGTCCGACCAGAGCATCGCATCGGCACGCCGCAGCACCTGGCGCCCGCTGCGCAGCAGGCTCGTCCGCCGGCCCGCGACGGGCCGCCCCAAGCCGCGCACGGCACGATGCAAGGCCGTTACCGGCGACTGCGTCGCCAGCGCGCGTGGCGTGGCCGGCCGAATGAGCAGTGACGTTCGGCGCAGGCCGAATTCGCGTTGCCGGCGCAGGCCGGTCGGGATGGTGAACCGGGTGGTCAGGCGGCTGCCGCGGATGGCGGCCGTGGTCATGCGCATCGATCGATCATGGTAGCGACTTGGGCCGCCGATGCAATTCATCGCTCAGCGGCATCGTCGAGCAGGCGCGCGAGCTCCGCCATCTGCTGCTCATCGAGTTCGCCGCGCCGGCCGGTCATCGCCAGCTCGCGGCGAGCCACGGCCACGTACAGCGGCAACGCCGCGGGCGCATGTTCGCGCAACACCTCGAGATGGCCGCGCACGGTACCAACATCCCCGCGCAGGAAGGGCCCGGTAAGTGCCGCCCCGACACCCAGCCGCTCGGCGTTGTCGAGCGTCTGGCGCGCCAGCGGCAGGTAGACCTTGAGCGCCTGCTGCTCGTCGAGGTCGGCCGCGCGCGCTACTTCGACGATCGCGTCGAGCAGGCCCACCAATCCGCCGGCCGCCATCATCGCCGCCGCGTGGTAGGCCTGTTTGCCTCCCTCGGGCAGGAGCACCGGGCGAGCGCCGATGGACTCGGCCAGTTCGGCCAGCAGCGGCAGGAGGGTTGCATCGCCCTCCAGTGCGACGGTTGCGCCGCGCAGGCTGGCGAGCGACCGTTCGTGATCGGCAAACGCGACAAGGGGATGGAAGCCGGCCACGTTCGTGCCCGCCGCCATCGCCGGCGCGAGGACACTCGCGGGCAGCGCGCCGCTGGTATGAACCAGTGCCTGGCCGCTGTACAGGTGCAGACCATCGGCAACACTGGCGATGGAATCGTCAGGCACGGTCAGGAAGATCAGATCCGCCTCATCGAGCACCGCCGGCGCGTCGGCGAAGGTGCGCGCGCCGGGCACCAGCTGGCCGAAGCGCGCGCGCCGCCCCGGGTCGCGGCTGGCCGCCGCGGTCACCTGCCAGCCGGCGGCGGCGAAGGCGACGGCCAGCGCCACGCCCACGCGTCCGGCACCGATGAACGCGATCCGCGGGCGTCCGTCGTCGCCGTGGTCGGCCTCGTGCGCGCCGTCGTGCGCGTGGCCGGCCGTGCCGGGTTGCTCATGCATGGCTGCCATTGTCGGTCGTAGGCCGGGCGTATACTCGGCCTGTCGATCAATCGCGACCCGCGGCGGGCACACCCGCCAGGAGCCGCTCAGCCCCGCCAAGCGTTTGCGGGAGCGAGGAGGCCTGGCGCCGATGAACCGCATCAACCCGATTTCCGATCCCTTCGAGGCGCGCGCCACGCTCAGCGTTGGCGACCGCCACTTCACCTACTACCGGCTCGAGCGCAGCGGCATGGCCGACCTGGCCCGCGCGCCGATGACGGTCAAGATCCTGCTCGAGAACGTGATGCGCCATGCCGGCAACGGGCCGGTGCACGAGCAGGAGGCTCGAGCCCTGGCCGCCTGGCAACCGCGCTCGGCGAGCGAGGCCGAGATCCCGTTCTTGCCAGCGCGCGTCCTGCTGCAGGACTTCACCGGCGTGCCGGCCGTCGTCGACCTGGCTGCGATGCGTGACGCGATGGCCGACATCGGCGGCGATCCGGCGCTGATCGAGCCGCTGGTGCCCGCCGACCTGGTCATCGATCACTCGGTCCAGGTCGACCGCTACCGCACGCCCGACGCCTTCACCTTCAACGTCCAGCGCGAATACGAGCGCAACGGTGAGCGCTACCAGCTGCTGCGCTGGGCGCAGAGCGCCTTCCACGGCCTGCGCGTGGTGCCGCCGGGGACCGGCATCGTGCACCAGGTCAACCTCGAATACCTGGCCCAGGTCGTCGTCGCCCGCGACGACGAGTCGGGCACGACCGTGGTTTTCCCGGACACGCTGGTGGGCACCGACTCACACACCACCATGGTCAACGGCCTGGGCGTGCTGGGCTACGGCGTGGGCGGCATAGAAGCAGAGGCGGTGCTGCTCGGCCAGCCGCTGTATCAGCCCATGCCACGCGTCGTCGGCGTGCGTCTGTTCGGCGAGCTGCCGCGCGGCTCGACTGCCACTGACCTGGTCCTCGTCGTCAGCAACATGCTGCGCACGCACGGTGTGGTCGGATCGTTCGTCGAGTTCGCCGGCGATGGCCTGGCCGGCCTGGCCCTCGCCGATCGCGCCACCCTCTCCAACATGTCGCCCGAGTACGGCGCCACCGCCGCCCTCTTCCCGATCGACGACGAGACGCTCGCCTACCTGCGCATGACCGGCCGGGCCGACGAGCAGGTCGAGCTTGTCGAGCGTTACGCCAAGGAGAACGGCCTGTGGCGCACACCGGGGAGTGGGCCCGAGTTCGATGAGTTGCTCGAGCTCGACCTGGCGTCCATCGAGCCAACCGTCGCCGGGCCGCGCCGGCCGCAGGACAAGGTCCGCCTGCCTGATCTGCGCGACAGCTTCCGGGATGCCTTCCCGCGCGTTGCTGACCGTCACCCGGTGACCGTTGATCAGGGTGGCCGGGCGGCGATCGTCGACCACGGCTCGGTCGTGATCTCGGCCATCACCAGCTGCACCAACACCAGCAACCCGACGGTCATGGTCGCGGCCGGCCTGCTCGCGCGGAACGCACTGGCCCGTGGACTGACCGTGGGTCCGGCCGTCAAGACGAGCATGGCCCCCGGCTCACGGGCGGTGACCGAGTACCTGAGCTCGGCGGGACTGATGGAACCCCTCGAGGAGCTGGGCTTCGGCGTGGTCGGCTACGGCTGCACCACGTGCATCGGCAACAGCGGGCCGCTCGATGCCCCGGTCGCCGCCGCGATCGAGCAGAACGATCTGGTCGCCGTCGCGGTGCTGTCGGGCAATCGCAACTTCGAGGGCCGGATCCATCCGCTCGCGCGCGCGAGCTACCTTGCCTCGCCGCCGCTGGTCGTCGCGTTCGCCCTGGCCGGCACGATCGAAACGGACCTCAGCAAGGAGCCGCTGGGCACCGGCAGCGACGGCCGCCCGGTCTTCCTGGCCGACATCTGGCCGTCGCCCGAAGAAATCCGGTCAACGATCGCGAGCTCGGTCTCGCCCGACATCTTCCGGCGCATCTACTCCCACGTCTTCGAGGGCGACGACCTGTGGCGCGCCCTGCCCGCACCGATCGGCAGCAGCCGCTTCGACTGGGACCCGGCCTCAACCTACGTGGCACGGCCGCCCTTTCTGCAGGACATCCCGCGCGAACCTGCGCCGGTGACCGACATCGGCGGCCTACGCGTGCTGGCGCTGCTGGGCGACTCGGTGACCACCGACCACATCTCGCCCGCTGGCACCATCCCCGCCTGGAGCCCGGCCGGAGAGTGGCTGCAGGAGCGCGGCGTCGGTCCGCTGCAGTTCAACAGCTACGGCGCCCGGCGCGGCCAGCACGAGGTGATGATGCGCGGCACTTTCGGCAACATTCGGCTGCGCAATGCGCTGACCGAGAAGGAAGGGCCGTACACCACGCACCAGCCCTCAGGCGACGAGATGTTCATCTACGACGCGGCCATGCGCTATGCGCGCGAGCAGGTGCCCCTGCTGGTCATCGCCGGTCGCGAGTACGGCTCCGGCTCATCGCGTGACTGGGCCGCCAAGGGCACCCTGCTGCTCGGCGTGCGCGCCGTGTTGGCGGAGAGCTACGAACGCATCCACCGCTCGAACCTGGTCGGCATGGGCGTCCTGCCACTGCAGTTCGCGCCCGGTCAGAACGCCGCCAGCCTGGGCCTCACCGGGCACGAGGAGTTCGACATCGAGGGCCTGGGCGCCCAGCTGGCACAGGGCCAGACGTTGCGCCTGCGGATCCGGTCCGCCGGCCGCGAGCGGTCGGTCGAGGTCATCTCACGGCTGGACGGTCCCGTGGAGCTCGAGTACTACCGGCAGGGCGGCATCCTGCCCGCCGTGCTGCGCCG
>CAZSWK010000008.1:0-4247 GCA_964610835.1 uncultured Anaerolineaceae bacterium
CGTGACCTGAAGAATCGGGCGGTATTGCGCACGGGCTGCGGCATTTGGCGCCAAATTCGGGGCTCCGTCGCGGCAGACCCGGCTTGGGCGGGCTAGATCCGGTCAAGTGCCGCACCTGCCGCGGCATATCACACGAGGATGATCCCGGTGGGCGGGTGGCGCCCCTCGCGCAGTGCCTTCAGGACGCTGGCTGTGCGCAGGCGCGGCAGAGCCGCGAACAGGCTCGAGAATTCGGCCAGCACGCGCCGGTTGTGCCTGGTGTCCGCGATGGCGAGGACGAAGTGGTCGACCGGATCGTCGCGACGCTTGAGGTTGATCCGGCGAACGGTCGCCTGCGTGTCGGTCAATCGGCTCTCGAGTTCAATGCCCGTCCGCTCGCCGTTGCCGTAGATCACTGCGTCCCATGCACGCAGTTCCGGTGCGTCGTCGGTTCGTGGCAGGGTGACGTCCGTGCCATGGCTGAGCGGGGCAGCAACCGCCTCGAGGATGGGCAGCAGGCGGCGTGCCTGGCCAGCGTCGCGCACGGTTGCGCCGTTGGGGTATGCCCGGGCCGACCAGTCCAGTCCGAGCACAGCCGCCATCTCGCAGGCGTCCACGATTGCCAGGCTGCGCTGGCGCTCGTTCTCGATGCGCCACACCTTGTCGGCGGACATGCCCAGCCGGCGGCCCAGCTCGCGTTGGCTGATGCCGGCCTCGACTCGTGCATGTCGAAACTCCGATGCCAGGTCGCCGAGCGTGCGTGACGCACGTCGGCGCCCGCGGGCACGCAGCCGTTCATTGGCGACCATTCGGCAATGATCGCCACGGCCGCTTACCCGGCGCTTATCTCCCACCCCTCTGCGGCCCGTTCGGGAGGCGCCGCATGTGGTGCGTGGACTCGGCGGCATTCCTCACACCACGGCCGGAAACCGTGCGCAGTCGCGCGCAGCAGGTGCGGAATCGGCGACAAACGGCGCGGAGCGAGCGCCGCATGTGGGGATCACGAGTGGACTTGGCGTCGAGTGCCGCATCTGCCGCGGCACCAGGTGTGTGCGGGGAGAACCGCGACGTGCAGGCGTCCAGCGGGCCGCCGCGCCCGCTCGCTAACCTAGGAAGTGATGCCTGACCTGTCGACGTTCCTGAACGACGCCACCCGGTCGGCGCTCATCGTCATCGTCGGCCAGCTGCTCCTGATCGCCGTGGCCGCGCTGATTGCGATTCGTTTCGCGGGGGCGACGGCGCACGCGGCCCTGGTGCGCCTGTTCGACCGCGAGGCAGAGGAGGGGACGGCCCAGGAAGTCAACCCCGCTGAAATCGAGCGCCGCCGCAAGACGCTCGACGAGCTCTTCTACAACGCGCTGCGGGTGATCATCCTGGCCATCGCCTTCCTGATGGCGTTGCAGGTCCTGCACCTCGACATCGGGCCTGGGGGTGCTCGGCCTGGCCCTGAGCCTGGGCGCTCAGAACCTCGTCCGTGATTACGTCGCCGGGGCATTCGTCCTCATCGAGAACCACTACTCGGAAGGCGACGTGGTGAACATCGCCGGCATCGGCGGCGCGGTGGAGGACATCAACTTGCGTCGAACGACGGTACGCTCGCTCGACGGCACGCTGCATTTCGTACCCAACGGCCTGATCAGCGTGTCGAGCAACCTGACCCGTCATTGGGCGCGGGTCAGTTTCGACCTGCCGGTCGGCTACGGGGTCGATGTGGTCCGCCTGCGCCAGATCATCGACGATGCCGGCAAGGCGCTTGCGGCCGACCCGGCCTGGGCCGAACGCGTCATCGAACCGCCCGTCTTTGTCCGCCTGGGCGACTTCGCCGAATACGGGATGAGTGCGACGGTGCTGGGCAAGGTCGTGTCGGGTGCCCAGTGGGATGCCACGGGTGAGATGCGCCGGCGCATCCTCGAGGGCGCACGTGAGGCCGGACTGCAACTGGGCTGGCCCGTCGACGCGACAGATACGATGGCATCGCAGACAAGTCCAACGCTGCCCAGCCGAAGACAGCGGCAATGACCCGGCGACCCACCGGTTCGGGAGGTTCTTAAATGACCGACGCCTCACTGCCCGGCTCGCTTAGCCAGCCCGAGATCGAGAACCTGCTCGCGGAGAAGCGCAGCTTCCCGCCCGACCCGGCTTTCGCCGCACAGGCGAACGCGAAACAGGCGCTGTACGAGGAGGCCGAGCGCGACTACGTCACCTTCTGGCAGCGTCTCGCTCGCGAACGGATCAGCTGGGACACCCCTTTCGACAAGACGCTCGAGTGGGATCCGCCATTTGCCAAATGGTTCCTGGGCGGCAAGCTGAACCTCGCCTACAACTGCGTCGACAGGCACGTCGAGGCGGGCCTGGGCGACAAGGTTGCCTACCACTGGATCGGCGAGCCGGGCGACACGCGAACGCTTACCTATGCTGATCTGCAGCGCGAGGTGTCCAAGGCGGCCAATGCGCTGAAGGAACTCGGTGTCCAGGCCGGCGACGTTGTCGCGATCTACATGCCGATGATTCCCGAGCTGGCCATCGCCATGCTCGCCTGCGCGCGCATCGGCGCCCCGCACACGGTCGTCTTCGGTGGCTTCAGCGCCGAGGCACTGGCCGGCCGTATTGATGACGCCCAGGCCAAGCTGGTCATCACCGCCGACGGGGGCTGGCGGCGTGGCAAGCCGGTCAATCTCAAATCGGCTGCCGACGAGGCATGCGCCATGTCCAGCACTATCGAACACCAGTTGGTGGTGCGCCGGATCGGCGACGTCGGTGGCGCCGTGGCCATGGCGGAAGGTCGCGATGTCTGGTGGCATGAGATCGTCGAGCGCCAGTCGGCCGATTGCCCGCCGGTGCCGGTCGATTCGGAGCACATGCTGTACCTGCTCTACACGTCGGGCACCACGGCCAAGCCGAAGGGCATCATGCACACCTCCGCCGGCTATCTCCTGGGTGCCAGCCTGACCCACGAGATGGTCTTCGACGTCAAGCCCGACGACGTGTACTGGTGCGCGGCAGACATTGGCTGGGTGACCGGCCACTCGTACATCGTCTACGGGCCGCTGGCCAACGCGAGCACCTCGATCATGTACGAGGGCGCACCCGATACGCCGGCGTGGGATCGCTGGTGGCAGATCATCGAGGACTACAAGGTCAGCATCCTGTACTGCGCGCCGACTGCCATCCGGGCCTTCATGAAGCAGGGCGAGGCCTGGCCGGCGAAGCACGACCTGTCATCGCTGCGCGTGCTGGGTTCCGTGGGCGAGCCCATCAACCCCGAGGCGTGGCTGTGGTACCAGCAGAACATCGGCGACGGCAAGACGCCGATCGTCGACACCTGGTGGCAGACAGAGACGGGCATGATCATGATCACGCCTTTGCCCGGCGTCACGGCGACGAAACCGGGTTCGGCCACCTTCCCGTTCCCCGGGGTGGGCGCGGACGTGGTCGACGCGAACGGCAATTCGGTCCCGCGTGGGGGCGGTGGCTACCTGGTGCTGACCCGGCCGTGGCCGTCGATGCTGCGTGGGATCTACGGCGATCCCGAGCGCTACAAGGCGACCTACTGGAGCCGGTTCCCAGGCAAATACTTTGCCGGCGACGGCGCCAAGCGGGACGAGGACGGCTACTACTGGCTGCTCGGTCGCGTCGACGACGTGATGAACGTGTCGGGCCACCGCATCTCGACGATCGAGGTCGAGTCCGCGCTGGTCGACCACAAGTCCGTCGCGGAGGCGGCGGTCGTCGGGCGTGCCGACCCGGTCACCGGCCAGGCCATCTTTGCCTTCGTCATCCTGCGTGGCGGCAGCGAGCCGACCGATGCCCTGGCTGCCGAGCTGCGCGAACATGTCGGCAGGGTCATCGGCGCTATCGCGCGGCCCAAGTACCTCCTGTTCACGCCCGACCTGCCCAAGACGCGCTCGGGCAAGATCATGCGCCGGCTGCTGCGCGACATCGGTGAGGGCCGGTCCCTGGGCGATACGACGACGCTCGCCGACGCGGCAGTGGTCGAGACGATCCGCCAGCGGTCCGGTGCCGCGACGGACGAGGGCTAAGCCACGCCACCCGCCCTGGAAACCTTCCGAACCCGCGACGCCCGGCGGCTGACCTACCGCCTGGCGGGTAGTGGCCCGCTGCTTGTCTGCCACCCTGGCGGGCCCGGTTTCTCGAGTGCCGAGCTGGACAACCTGGGCGGCCTCGATGCCACGCGCACGCTGCTGCTGCTCGATCCGCGTGGTACCGGTGCATCCGACCCGGCGCCCAGCTACCAGCTCGATGGCTAC
>CAZSWK010000008.1:4347-23919 GCA_964610835.1 uncultured Anaerolineaceae bacterium
CTGCAGGACGAGGAAGCGGGCAACTACGACGACATGGCTGAGCTGTGGGCGCGCATGGCCCCGCTTTACTTCGGGCGCTGGGACGAGCGCTACCGGCCATGGATAGAGAAGACCGGGGCCGGCTCCAATGCCGCGCCAGCCAAGGCGTTCAACAGCGGCGAGCTCGATATCCGGGACGAATTGCCTCAGATCACCGCGCCGACGCTGGTCCTGGCCGGGACGGATGACTTCGTGTGCGGCCCCAGCGCCGCCGATGAGCTGGTGCGCGGCATCCCCCACGCCAGGCTGGTGCTGCTCGAGAACGCCGGGCACATGATGTACGTCGAACAGCCGGAGGAGTTTCGCAACGCCGTGGAGGAATTCCTCGCGCGCTGACCCCAAGAGCTCCCGAATAGCCGCGACCAGTGTGCCCGGATATGCCCTCAGGCAGGCGCCGCTACCATCGGCCCCTATGGACCTGCCCATCCTCGGCCAGCAGCCACGCGACACGCTCGCGCGGCCCATGCACGATCTGCGCATCAGCGTTACTGATCGCTGCAACTTCCGCTGTACGTACTGCATGCCACGTGAGGTCTACGGGCGCGACTTTGCGTTCCTGCCCCGTGCTGAGCTGCTCACGTTCGAGGAAATCGCGCGCCTGGCACGCATCTTCGTGGCGCTCGGAGTCCGCAAGCTGCGCCTGACCGGTGGGGAACCGCTGCTGCGTCGTGATCTGCCCGTGCTGGTGCGCATGCTCAGCGACATTGACGGTGCCGACGACCTGACCCTCACCACCAACGGCTCGCTCCTGGCCCGCCACGCACGGGCGCTGGCCGACGCGGGGCTGCGCCGAATCAGCGTCAGTCTCGACTCGCTCGACGATGCCGTCTTTGCACGGATGAACGACGTCGGCTTCCCGGTTCGTGCGGTGCTCGAGGGTATAGATGCAGCCCACGATGCTGGCCTGGCGCCGATCAAGGTCAACATGGTCGTCCGCCGTGGCCTGAACGAGGACAGCGTCGTACCCATGGCGCGTTACTTCCGCGAGCGCGGGCACATCCTGCGGCTGATCGAGTACATGGACGTCGGCCACACCAACGGCTGGCGCATGGACGACGTGGTGCCGGCTGCCGAGGTACTGGCGCGCATAAATGCCGAGCTGCCCATCAGTGCCCTGCCGCCGGCCTACCCGGGCGAGGTTGCCGAGCGCTGGGCCTACCGGGACGGATCAGGCGAAGTGGGCGTGATTGCGTCGGTGACGCGACCCTTCTGCGGCAACTGCTCGCGTGTCCGGGTCACGGCCGAGGGCCAGGTCTACACGTGCCTTTTCGGCAGCGTCGGACACGACCTGCGTGGCCTGTTGCGCGGAGGAGCGTCGGACGAGGAACTGAGCGCGGCCATCGCTTCTGTGTGGCGCGGGCGCACCGACCGGTATTCGGAGTTGCGTGCGCTCGCGACCGCGAGCAGCGGCTCCTCCGAGAACGATGCGCGGCGCGTCGAGATGTCGCGCATCGGTGGTTGACCGGCTATCTCGCCGGCAACAGTCGCGAATTTCCCCCTACGCTCGCGGTGCATCTGCCGCTATGCTGGAACGAAAGGCGGCCGGGAGGGGCATTGCCTGACGGATCGCCGCGTTCCAGTGCTGCGCGGGCCCGCGCGCGACAGGAGGAGGAAGAGTGAGCATGGATCAATCCGGACAGGGCGGACCACCGCCGTCCGGCCAGGAGACGCCGCCGCAGCAGGGTTGGCAGTCAACGCCCCAGCAACCGGGACCACCCCCACCGCCGCCGCCGGCGGGCGGCCCGCCGCCCGGACAGCCGGGAGGTGGCATGGGCGGAGGGATGCCCTCCTGGACCGCCAACCTGATGCAGCAGGGGACCATCCCCGGCCCCGGCGGGGTGGCATTGGCCGATACGCCCAACCGCTTCATTGCCGCGCTGATCGACTTCATCATCCTGGGCATCGTCGGCTTCATCATCAATTCGATCAGCACGGGCATTCTGGGCGACAACTACCTTGGTCTCCTGGGCCTCAATTACAGGACGCCGTCACTCATCAGCAGCCTTGTCACCGTGGTAGTGATGCTGGCCATCAGTGGCGGCTACTTCGTCTACATGTGGTCGCGCATGGGCGGTGCCACCATCGGCATGCGTGCCCTGAAGCTGACCGTGCGAGACGCCACCAGCGGTGGTGCCATAACCCAGCAGCAGGCGATCAACCGCTGGCTGCTCCTCGGGGCCCCATTCGCCATCGAATACTTCTATGGCTGGGGAATCGGTTTCGTCATCGCCATCGTGGTGCTGGTCTGGTACATCTACTTGCTCATCACCATTGCCCAGAGCCCGGGTCGCCAGGGCTTCCACGACAAATACGCCAATACAGTGGTCGCCAAGGGCTGACCACGCTTCCGGCGCACCCACATTGGAACCCCGGTCCGCGCAAGCGGACCGGGGTTCTTGCTTGGCCCGGGCGTCGGCCCGGGACGATTTCCACCAGATATCCACAGTCATGGTGGATTTGTGGATGGCCGGGTGCGCCGTCTCAGAAATCCGTGGATAAGGCCATTGACCCGTCAAACGCGGCCACCTAACGTACATCTTGCCCGGAGGGGCCGCGAGAACTCGGAAGCCGAGATCACATCAAGGCGACAGGAGACTTGGCAGGCTTCTCCGGGCGTTTGTTTGTCCCTCGAAGCTCGAGCGTGATGTTCTCCCTCCGCCTCGATGAGCTGGAAGCGGCCGTCCGCGCGCGCACACCACTGGTGCCCCGGGCGGGTATCGTGCTGGGCTCGGGCCTTGGTGACCTTGCAGGCCAGTTGTCAGACGCAACTGCCATTCCCTTTGCCGATCTGCCCGGGTGGCCCGCGGCATCGGCACCGGGGCACTCCGGCCGGTTGCTACTCGGCCGCCTCGACGGAGTGCCCGTGGCCTGCCTCCAGGGTCGACTACACCTGTACGAGGGCATCAGCGAGCAACTGGCCGTCGAACCGGTGCTGCTCATGGGCCGGCTGGGCGCACCCGTCATCGTGCTGACAAACGCCGCCGGTGGCGTTAACGCGAGTTACGGAGCGGGCACGCTCATGCTCATTGCCGATCACCTGAACCTCACCGGGCGCAACCCGCTCATCGGCGCCAATGACAATGGCGTGGGGCCGCGTTTCCCCGACCTCGTCGATGCCTGGAGCCCGCGCCTGCGGAATCTCATGCACGACGCCGCCGACGCGCTGGACTTGCCGCTCGCCGAGGGCGTCTACGCCGGGCTGCTGGGACCCAACTACGAGACGCCGGCCGAGGTGCGCATGCTGCGCACGCTGGGCGCGGACGCGGTGGGCATGTCGACAGTGCTCGAGGCTATCGCGGCACGCTGGGCCGGTCTGGAGCTGGTCGGAGTCTCGCTCGTCACGAATGCCGGCGCGGGCGTAACGGGCCAGCCGCTGTCGCACGAGGAGGTCCTCGCGGCCGGCGAAGCGGCAGGGCCGCGCTTCATCGCATTGATACGCCGCTTCGTTCGGCTGCTCGCGGAAGAGCCGTAGGCCCTCGGCTTCAGAGCGTCGGCAGGTCGCGGCCGGCCGTCTTGGCGGCCGCCTTCTTTTCTGCCCAGGCCGCGAGCACGTTGTCCTTGTGCGGGCGGATCGGGCAGTGCTCGTCGCGGTTGCGATCCTCGTCGCAGTAGCCGAGCGGCACGCACTTGGGCGCCAGGAACGAGCCCAGGAACGGCGACACGTTGAAGACCTCGTGGCGGATCAGCTGGAACAGCCGGCGGATCTCCCACTGGGCCATGGTGCACAGGCGCAGGCCACTCATGTGGATAAGCGCGCGCAGGTTGGCGGTCATGATCAGGTTGGTGCGCGTGGCATTGGGCATCACGAAGCGCGCGTCCTCGCCGGGTATGCCGGCCTCGAGCATCTCGCCGTAGAAGGCGAGCGAATCGTCCATCTCGGCGTTGAAGCGTTCACGGATCTCCGACGGCGCATCGGCCAGCGAACCGGGAACCATGTACGACGGTCGCTTGTAGTTGAGATATCGCTGGCTCTGCTGGTCGAAGGCAACGCCAGCCCGATGGCGCACAAGCTGGTGGCTCAGGGTGCGTGTCACGCCACTGATGGCAAAGGTGAAGACGATGTGTTCGATCGTCGAGCCGTGGCCCGATTCGATGACCCGGCGGATGAGGTCCTGCTGCTTCTCGTTGGCCACCTTGCCGGTCGTGGCGCGCTCAAAGATGTCCTGGGGCAACAGCTCGCTGTAGCACGTCCGGCAGGCGGTGTAGATCAGTGGCAGGTAGAACTGCTCGGCGATCTCGCGCGTGGGAAAGAGCAGCGTGGCCCTCATGCCGAGGTCGCGCGTCGCCGGGCTCTTGGGGGTCGCGGGCGTCGCGACCATCTGCTCCGCAGTCATGCTCGGCATAGGTTAGCCGGGCGGCGTTGTCAGCGGATGCCGGTGTCGAAACCGAACACGACGCTGGCCGAATGGCCGCCGACGACCGAGAAGGCCTGCGCCGCCGGCGTGCCCATGAGCCCCTGTACGGGCGCGACCTCCACCCAGTAGGCGCCGCCAGGCAGCGCCAGCGTGGCCGTGCCCGTGGCGTCGGTCGTTGCCCGGGCCACGACGCCGCCGTCCGGTGAGTGGACCACGAGCTGAGCATCCAGGACCTGCAGCAGTGCACAGGCCGAGTCGGACGGATAGCGCTGGACAGGGCAGGTCGGGCCGGCATCGACCGTGAAGCGCACGCTGGCCGGCCCACTGGTCGGCGCAGGCGGCTGGTAGTCGACCGCGTCACCCTGGTCGGCCACCAGCGACACCGAGCCGTTGGGCGTCACGGTGTAGTTCCAGGTGTGCTGATCGATGCAGCCCGATTGGCAATCGCCCGAGCCAAGCGTGACCGTCACCGCATAGTTCCCGTTCATGTTCAGGCTGGCCTGGTACCAGGCCGATGCCCCGATCAGGCCGGGCGTGAGGCTCGACACGGCCGCGAAGCGTGGATTCGATGCAAGCACGAGGGCGGCCGCCTGCGCGGGGTTGGCGACCTGGGTGGGACCCGGCTGACTGCTGGGTGACGGGCTTGGCATCGGGGTGGTCAGAGACGGAGGCGGCGAAGGCGATGCCGCCGCGGAAGGGGTCGGTGTCGCTGTAACCGATGGTGAGGCAGTTGCACCCGGGGAAACACCCACGAGCGCGGAGCAGCCGACCAGCACCGTGGCGCCAAGGGCGGCGAGGCTGGCGGCAAGCAGGCGATTGTGCACGAAAGCCATGATCCCACGACGGGTCGGGCCGAACCCGAGTTCCACGCCGATCGACGTTATGTGGCATCCTCGGTGGGTGGTATTGAGAAGGTTCCTGGGCCTGTCTGGAGCCGCCTCCGAGCCGAGCCGGCCAATCGAATCCGAGACCGAGACGGTGCGCCGGATCGTGCGCGAGCTGGAGCAACTCGAACCCGATCAGCGCCGCTACCTGGCCGGCTTCGCCTACATCCTCGCCCGCACGGCACACGCCGATCTCAACATTTCGGCCGACGAGTCGGCGGTCATGGAGCGCATCCTGGGGGAGGCCGGCAAGCTGCCGGAGGCGCAGGCTCTGCTGGTGGTCGAGATCGCCAAGCACCAGTCAGAGCTGTACGGCGGGACGGAGGACTACCTGGTCACCCGTGAGTTCGCCGCGCACACGACCAGCGAGCAGCGCCGGGCGGTCGTTGAAGCTTGCTTCGCGGTGGCCGCGGCCGACGACAACATCGGCGCCGAGGAATTCGCCGAGCTGACCCAGATAGCCGATGAACTGGACCTCACGCGTCCCGAGTTGAACGTGCTGCGCCGCAAGTACGCCGACAAGCTGTCGGCGGTGCGCCTGGTGCGCCGCGAAGCGAAGGAGGCCGGCGAGGCCGGCGCCTAGGCCGCAGGCTCTGCCGGCGTGCGGACCAGATCCGCCTCGGGCAGGAAGAAGAAGCGATAGACGAACGCGGCGACGGCAGCGCCGACCAGTGGCCCCACAATCCAGACCCAGCCGTCAGTCCAGGAACCGGTCACTGCCGCGGGACCGAACCAGCGCGCCGGGTTCATCGCCGCCCCGGTCAACGGGCCGCCCATCATGATGTCGGCGCCTACCGCGAAGCCGATCGCCAGGCCGCCCACCTTGGCGCCCCGCGGATCGATAGCGGTGCCGAAGACGGCCACCAGCAGGATGACCGTCAGTATGGCCTCGATGCCGGTGCCAACCACCGGATCCACGCCTGAACCGAGCGCCGGCGTGCCGAGGCTGGGCGAGGTGGTGGCCGAGAAGACGAGCCGCAGCGACCACGCGGCGAGTAGTCCGCCGATCAGCTGGGCGAGGACATAGGCGATGGCTCGCCGCGAAGGGATCCGGCCGGCCAGCCAGACGCCGAACGTCACCGCCGGATTGAAATGGCCGCCCGACACCGCGCCGAGGGCGCTGACGAGGACGGCGAGGACGATGCCGTGCGCAAGGGCCACAACGATGAGGCTGGCCGCCGGGTCAGGCGCGAAGCCCACCGCTGCACCCTCCGTGCCGAAGCGGTCCACCGTCGCTGCGGCACCGATTCCGACGAAGAAGAACATGAAGGTACCGATCAGCTCGGCGATCACACCGTTCCACGGGTTGCGCATTACGATCCTCCGGCCCTCTCGCTTGCGATTGCTTGCCATACTACGCAAGGCGAACCACCACTGGGAGAGCAATGGCATTGCTGGGCGTTTCCGTCTCCGCGCCGGCGCGTCGTCGCAGGAAGACGCAGCAGCTGCGCGGCGAGGATCGCATCGCCAGGCTGCGTGACGGCCGCCGCCTGGGCTATTCGGAATTCGGGCAGCCGGGCGGACGACCGGTCTTCTTCTTCCACGGCATGGGCACGACCCGACTCATCTGCCCGTCGCCAGAACCAGCTCAGGACCTTGGTCTGCGGTTGATCGCGGTCGACCGGCCGGGTATCGGTCTTTCCGATCCGCGTCCGGGACGACGGTTACTCGACTGGCCGTCCGACGTCGCCGAGCTGGCCGACCAGCTGGGGCTGGGTTCATTTGCCGTCATCGGCTGGTCGGGCGGTGGACCCTACGCACTGGCCACCGCTCATGCGCTCGCGAGCCGGGTGACGTCGGTTGCCGCGGTCAGCTGCCCGGCTCCCCTGGCGGGCAACGGCGAGGCAGCTTATCTGCGCCGTTTCGACCGCAACGCGGTGCGCGCCGCGGGCCGCGCGCCATGGGTCATTCGCCTCGCCCTGTGGCATTGGGGAAGGCCGCAGCGGCGCGATGCGCAACGTTTCCTGGAGGAATCGGTCGCGGCGATGTGCGAGTCGGACCAGCAGGTGCTGGCCGACCCGCGGCTGCGGGTGCGCATGATCCAGAGTTCGGCCGAGCTTTACCGACAGGGCGGACGCGGCCTCTACGACGAGGCCCTGGTGCTTGCCCGCCCGTGGGGCTTCAAGGCGTCGGAGCTGCGCGTGCCGGTCCACCTGTGGCATGGCACCATCGACGAGACCGTGCCCTTTGCCATGGGTGAACACCTGGCCGAGGTGATCCCCGACGCCGTGTTCACCCGCTTCGAGGACGAAGGCCACCATCTTCTCTACCGTTACTGGCGAGAGATCCTGGCCGCCCTGGGCTAGCCCGCGTGGCAGAGAACGTACGGCGCCGGCGCCGCGGGCGGCGAGCGCCGTCAAATCGACCTGGTCTGGTCGGCTCGGCCGCTAGACGCGGCCGCGCGGCACGGTGTGCCAGTAGGCCTTGTTGAATAGCACCTTGCCCAGATGCCAGACGCGATTCGGGCGCGGCGGGCGTGGCGGGTGATCGTAGTCGAAGCGCAGCAGCGTGCCTTTGCCGTCGCCGATCTCGAAGAAACACATGACGCGTCCGGTGTAGTTGCCGTGCTTTGCGTGCGGCTCCCGGCCCTGGACTGCGGCGGCGACGCGCTCGGCCACTATGGGCGCCTCGAAGTGCGCCGTCGAGCCAGCCTTGGAGAGCGGCAGGTTGGTGGCGTCACCCAGCGCGTAGACGTTCGGACGATCGCCGACGAGCAGCGTGTGCGGATCGGTCGGTAGCCAGCCGCCCTGCGCAGGGGCAAGGCCAGAGTCGATGACCAGCTGTGCGCCGCGATGGGGCGGCACCAGGACCAGCAGGTCGTAGGGCAGTTCCTCGCCTTCGAGGCTCTGGACCACCTTGCGGCTCGCATCGATGGTCTCGACATTGAAGAAGGTGTGCAGCTCGATGCCTTTTTCCTCGAGCACCGGGGTGGCCATGTCGCTGACCGACTCGATGGTGAAGGCGCGGCCGATGGGTGAGCAGAAGTGGACGGTTGACTTGTCGCGCAGGCCACGTCGGCGCAGCTCGGCCTCGATCAGGAAGCTGACCTCGAGCGGCGCGGGCGGGCACTTGTAGGGCATTCCGGCAATGCCGATGACGATCTGCCCGCCGGTAAAGGCATCCAGTGCCTTACGTAACGCTCGCGCCGCATCGGCCGTGTAGAAGTGGTGCGCCTCTTCATTGAAATGCTCGATTTCATCGGGCACGATGCGGCAGCCCGTGGCCAGCACCAGGTGGTCGTAGCCCAGGGACGCGCCGCTGTCGAGCTCGACCGTGCGTGCCTCTTCGTCAATGCGCGTCGCCCGGCCGACGACCAATTCGACGCGCTGGTCAAGCAGCGACCGCTCGGGCCGCTGCAGCTTCTCCTCACGTTCGCTGCCGAACGTGATGTACATGAATCCAGGTTGGTAGACGTGATTGCCGAGCGCGTCGACGAGCGTCACGCTCGCCTGTCCGCTGTCTATCTCACGCTTTAGTTTGCGGCTGAGCAGGTTGGCGACGATGGTGCCGCCAACGCCGCCACCGACGATAAGGACGCGTTCCATCGGGTCAGTGAAGCTTCTCGACGTAGATCATGTCGAAGCCGTCGCCCTGCTCGATACCGGCCAGTCGATGGCCGGCCTTCTCCACCCACTTGGGAATGTCGACCCGTGATCCACGGTCGGACGACTGGACAACGATCAGCTCACCGACCTGCGCCTCGCGGATGGCGCGAATCAACTCCATCAGTGGGCCCGGGCAGAAGCTGCCCCGGGCGTCGATCACGCGCGCCGGTGTTCCCTCGATGGTGCCGTGGGTGAGCGTCATGGTTGGTCTCCTTTCAGATGAACAGGCTGCCGGTGTTGGGCTGGGTCATCAGCTCGAGCACGGTGGCCGCGCCGACCGGCTCGCTCAGGCCGTCGATCATGTCCTCGGGCTTGAGCCCGAACATTTCCATCGTCATCTGGCAGGGCAGGAAATCGACACCCAGTGCCTGGCAGGCCTCCAGCAGCTCATTGGGCGAGGCCACGTTGTACCGCTTGGAAAGCTTGCCGATCATCCACGGGCCCATGCCCAGGAAATTCATCTTCGACATCTTCAGGTGGCTGATGCCCGGCCGCTGCATGAACGACAGCATCTTCTGCATCCAGTTCTCGCCGGTGATGCGTCGGCTGTCCTTGACGAACGGCAGCAGACCCCAGAAGGTCAGGAAGACCTTCGTCCGGTAGCCGCTCGCCGCGGCTGCGCTGGACATGATCAGCGTCGGCAGGACGCGGTCGAACTCGCCGCTCCAGTTGACGATCACGAGCTGCTTCACCGCTGCCTCGCCCGACGTCTCGGCCGCCGGCCGTGTCTCGAGTCGCTCCGTCGGTGCTTCGCCGGCGGCCGACTCGAGCACGCCGAGCATGTCGTCGACGCTCGACTCGACGGGCGGTTTGTCGACGGTGGTTGGTGTAGTCATCGGTGATGCCTCACTTTCGGCGCAGGACAAAGCGGTAGACGCCGTCCTGCACGCCGCTGGTCACGATCTCGTTGCCGGTGCTGCGGCTCCAGGCGGCAAAATCGGCCACGGAGCCGGGGTCGGTGGCGAGCACTTCGAGCAGCTGGCCGGGAGCGAGCGTCTTGATCGTCTGTGCCGTGCGCACGATGGGCATCGGGCAGTTCAATCCGCGCGCATCGAGCTGGACGGTTTCGCCGCCTGCGGTGGCAGCTTCGGGTGTCATTGCCTGCTCCTTTCCCGTTAGATGAACAGCATCTGACCCTGGCCGGCGTTGAGATAGAAGGCGGCGACGCCTTCGATCCCATCTACCAGGGGATCGAGTTGGTCTTGCTCGAGGTGCAGCAGGTCCATCGATAGCGAGCAGGCCTGGATGTCGACCTCGCCGAGCTCCTTGGCCATGCGCAAGGTTTGCTGCCACGCCTGCTGCCCATTCGCGTGCATTGCGTCGAAGGCTTCCTTGCCCTCGGCGCCGGCCTCGGGCGCCAACGGAAGGGGTCCGTCGATGCGGTCGCGTCGGAAGGCGTTCAACGCCCAGTACTGCAGGAAGATGTGGACCGGGCGGCCCATTGCGGCGGCCCCGGCTGTGAGTACCGCGGCCGCCTGAAGGCGGTCCTCGGTGCCGGAGAAGAGCACAAGCGAAATCGCTTCCTCGCTGTCGGCCACGTCGGCCCTCCTAGGTGCGGTTCTATCCGTCTCCGACTATGCGGTGGAGGGGGCCGGGTCCGAGAGTGTCCGGGCGACTCTAACGGCGTGCCATCTGACACTGGATTGGTGGGCCATTCGGTCGCCGCGCTGCGAATACGGCCAATCGGCCCATGCCGGGCAGGATCGATGGCCCTACGTACGCTCGGGTCTGACAGCGCAACATTGCACATGCCGCCAGTGGCGGATCATCGTGACCGATCCAGGCCGGCTGTCCGCAGCCAGCCGGCGTCTAGCGCGGACCGGGTGTCGTGGGTCACCCGGTCCGCCTTTATTTTTCAGTCGTCGGCGTCTCCAGTACGGCCGTGCCGTTCAACGCGCCTGCCTTCAGCCGGCCGAGCGCGTCATTGCCTTCTGAGAGGGCAAATGGCTCTGGTTCGGTGGTAATCGGTATCTCCGCCGCGAGGCTCAGAAACTCGCGCGCATCACGACGCGTGTAGTTGGCCACGCTGCGCAGGACCCGCTCGCCCCACAACAGGTCGTAGTCGAACTCCGGGATGTGGTCGAGGTGGATTGCATTGATGGCCACCGTGGCACCCGGTCGGACGGCTGACAGGGCGTTGATGACGACGGAGCCGATCGGCGCGAAGGTGATGGCCGCATCGAGGGCCTGCGGCGGTTGTTCGTCGTAGCCGCCGGCCCACACGGCGCCCATTCGCCGGGCGCGTTCCTGCTCCTCCCTGGAGCGGGTGATCACGAAGACAGCGCAGCCCCAATGCCTGGCGACCTGGATGGTCAGTGACGCCGATGCGCCGAACCCGTACAGGCCCAGGCGGTCGCCCGCTCTGGCACCGGACAGTCGCAGGGCGCGATAGCCGATCACGCCGCCACACAGCAGTGGGGCGGCGTGCATGTCGTCGAGCGGCCCGGCCAGGTGCAGGGCAAAGTCGGCACGTGCCACGATCTGGCCGGCGTAGCCGCCGTCGCGATCCCAGCCGGTGAACTGCGCATCCGGGCACAGGTTCTCGTGGTCGCGCTGGCAGAACTCGCATCTGCCGCAGGCGGAGGCCAGCCACCCGACTCCGGCCCGGTCGCCGATGCTCCAGCCTGCCACGCCGCGGCCGAGTGCGGCCACGCGACCGACGGCCTGGTGGCCGGGTACGACCGGCAGCCGGTGCGCGGGCAGGTCACCCTCGCATAGTTGGAGGTCGGTACGACAGACGGCGCACGCCGCAACGTCGATCAGCAGCTCACCCGGGCCGGCCTCCAGCGCCGGCCGCACCACGTGCGCCAGCGGTCGCTGGGCGACGGGCCGCGGCTTATTCAGCTGGAGTGCGGATTCGGTTCCCTGTGCCATAGCAGTCCTGCCGTCGAGTCGGCGATCACGATGTCCTCACGCGCTTCGATACGCAACACGGCAATCTTGGCGCCATCCGCCGATACGATGCCATCCTCAGCGCGCTCGTGGTCTTGGAGTGGCATAACGCCGAGCACTGCGAGACGGGCGCAGATCGCGCCGCGCGCGCGCACCGAGTGCTCCCCGATGCCGCCGGTGAACACCAGCGCATCGAGGCGCGGCAGAGCCGAAGCGGCCGCCGCGATGCCTTCTGCCGCGCGGCCGACGAACATGTCGAATGCCAGCCGGGCGCGCTTGTCGCCAGCTCTGGCCGCGTCCTCGATGGCACGCATGTTGCCGCTCGTACCGGAGATGCCCAACAGTCCCGCCTCGTGCTCGATGGTGCTGGCCAGGGTGTCGCAGTCAAGCCCGTGCTGGCGCTGCACCTCGAGCGCAATGCCGGGATCGAACGAGCCCGAGCGTGTGCCCATCATCAGCCCCTCGAGCGGCGTGTAGCCCATCGAGGTAGCCACCGAACGGCCGGCGTCGACTGCGGTCACGGAGGAGCCGCTGCCCAGGTGCGCGACGGCCAGGCACAGGTCTGACGCCGGACGCTCCAGTAGCTCGGCCGCGCGGCGGACCGACCATTCGACCGACAGGCCGTGGAAGCCGAAGCGGCGGATACCCCAGTCCGCGTACCAGGCCCAGGGGAGCGGATAGATGTGCGCTGCAGGTGGCAGCGTGGCGTGGAAAGCGGTGTCGAAGCAGGCCACCGCGGGTACTTCGGGTAGTAGCTCCTGCTGAGCGCGGATGGTGTCGACAGCCACTTCGTTGTGCAGCGGTGCCAGCGGGGTCAGCCGCTCGAGCTCGTCCAGGACGCCGGCCTCGATGAGCGTCGGCGCCTGGAACCGCAGGCCACCATGAACCACACGATGTCCGGTGGCCGCCAGCGCATCGGGTCTCACTCCGCCGGCCTCGATCTGGGTCAGGGCACGGGCAACGGTGGCCCGCCGGTCGGCGACGCGCGTCGCGTCGGATCCCCAGTCGACCACTGTCTGCGCTCGCGCCGCGCGCTGGCCTGCCTCGAGCACGCTGGCCTTCAGCGAACTCGAACCCGCGTTGAGGACCAGAACGAGGGGCGGTGCGATAGTCGGAGCTCCTCTCAGGCGGCGCCGGCCGCCGGCCGGCTGTCACGCCGGGCGATCAGCACGGAGCAGTGCGCGTGCAACATCACGTTGCGCGCGATGCTACCGAGGACGAGACGCGACAGCCCGGTGCGGCCGTGCGTGCCGACGACAATGGCATCGGCGTGCACCTGGTCGGCGACGTCGATCAGGCCCGCGGCCGCCTCGCCCTCGCACACGCGGCCGGACGCCCGCCGGCCGGCGGCCGTCAGCCGGCGCACCGCTTCGTCGACCACCTGCTGGTGCTCGGTCACCAACTGCCTGCTGACCGTGCTGAAATCATCCGGCACCGTTTCGTACGAGGCAAGGGCCAGCCCGGAGGTCCAGGGCGCACCCAGGTAGGCGACGCTGGCGACCTCGACGGCCGTGTCCGCGAAAATGGGCCAGTCGGCGACAAGCTCTTCGGCGACTCGCGCGCAATCGGAGCCGTCCTGGCCGAGTACCACGCGCGTGAGCCGTGGCCGGCGGGCGATGAGGACCGGCCGCGGGCTGTGATCCGCGACTTCCGCGCTGACCGAGCCGAGCACCATCGAGCCGATGGTGCCATGGCCGCGGCTGCCCATCACCACCAGATCGGCCGCCAACTGGTCGGCCGCCTGGAGGATGGCCGACGCGGCCCGCCCGTCGAGGACCTCGGTGGTGATCGAGGCGCCCGTGTGCGCGAGAGAGCGTGCGCCATGGGACAGGACTTCCTGGGCGGCTGCCGCCAACTCCTGCTGCTGCTTGTCCACGTCCGTCGCCAGGGCCGGCGCCCACGCCGCAGTCATCACCGGCTCGATCGGTTGCAGAGCGGTCACCAGTCGTATCTCGGATCCCGACGGCCAGGCGATGGAGCCGACCAGTTCGAGGGCGGTCTCTGCTGGTTGGGAACCGTCAGTTGCCAGCAACACCTTCATCGCTCCACCTCCGGTTTCGGCTGGCGCACGTACAGGGCGAGCGCGACCACGAACACCAGCAGTGTTGCAGCCTCGAACGTCAGGCACCAGATGCACATGGCTCTAATCACGAACGCCTGCAGGTAGAACAGATAGACGTTGAACAGCACGCCCACCAGCGACAGCGCGTAGTGGCCGAGCAGCAGGCCATAGACCTCCGTTCGCCACCAGGCGAGGGCCATGACCAGTAGCGTCGCCGTGAACAGCACCCCCAGCAGCGCCGTGGGGACGCCGCCGATCCGCGCATACGAGCTGAGGGCGACCTGCTCGCAGCCCGAGACCAATCCGCAGCTGGGCACGTCACCCGCCAGCTCGACCGCCGAGAGGTAGCCGGCGACGATCAGGGCGGTGCCATCGAGAACCGCGAGGATGAGCGCCGGGTGCAGCCCCAGGAGGCGCCGCGGGGGAACGCGCCGCGTGATCACGGGATCGGCGAGGCGGCGGCCCCGTTGATGATGCTGATCAGGTCGCTGTAGGCGGGCACGCCGACGTACGCAATGCCGTTGATGACCAGTGTGGGAGTGTGATCGATGCCCGCTGCGATCGCGTGCGAGGTCTCGCTGCGCACCGCAGCCTGCTTATCGCCAGTGGCCATGCACGAGTCGTAGCTGGTCATGTCGAGACCCGCTGCCTCGGCGATCGCGCGCAGGCGGCCCTGGCGAAACGAGCCCACGTTCTCGCCCTGCCAATTGGTGTACAGCCAATCGTGCATCGGCCAGAACAGGCCCTGGTCCGCGGCGCAGCGCGCTCCCGCCGCCGCGGCGACCGATTCATCCCAGTTGGGATTCGAACCGTTATGACCCTGGAATGCCGCGTCGCTGTATACCAGCTTCGCCATGCCCGGCTGAACAAACTGCTGGATGATGCCCGGCTCGACCGAGATGGCCAGGCTGCGACAGGCGGGGCACTGGAAGTCCGACCAGATCTGGATCGTCACCGGGGCATCGGGCTGCCCGAGCGTTCTTCCGTCGGCCAGGCCGGACGGCGTCGTGACGCCCGGTGGTGTGAGCTGCGCACTTGCCGGGGCCGTGACCTGTTGCAGCACGAGGAAACCGACAAGGGCGATGCCAACCACAAACGCCGCGACCGTGAACAGCAGCATCGGAGAGGTTCGCCGGCCGGCCTGGCGGGGCTGATGCTGCCGCGCTCGGCGCTCCTCGCGCTCGAGCCGTCGGCGCCCGGCGCGCGTGCCGCCGGCGCCCGACGTGGCCTTGGTCACCGCCGTGCACCCGGCCGCCCGAACGCGGCCACGATGAACAGCAGCCCGAGGCCGATTGCCAGCAGTGGCCAGAGCAGGTTGGTATCGATGCTCGGTACGTACTCGCGCAGCAGGAAGAAGGCGCCTGCGCCGATGAGGATGATGCCCACCAGCAGCGCTCCGGAAGCGTCACTGCGGTGGCGGCGCTGGTAGCGCTGGTAGCGCCACGGCGCGTAGTCGGGGGGAGAGGCGGGTGGTGGCGTGGCCGCGGCATCGGAGCCGCCGCCGCTTGCGGTCCCCGGCGGTGTGGCGCTCGGGGCCGGGTTGTCCCAGGGCAGCGGCATGTTCGCCGGCCGCAGCGGCACGGCCAGCGCCATGATGATGTAGAGGACCAGGAAGACGCCGCCCGAGACCAGGATGAGCAGCGCCCAGCCGACGCGCACCAGCGCCGGGTCCAGGTCATAAGTCTCGGCCATGCCGCCTGCCACACCGGCCAGGATGCGGTCGTCCGACGAGCGATACAGGCGTTGGTTCATTGTGCGCACCCCCCTCCCGAGCGGCTGAGGCTGATCGACGAGACGTTGGCGGACAGGTTGAGCTCGACGTGCGGCGTGCCGGAGCTGTAGCCGGGCGTCATCCACGTATCGCCGCTCCTGACCAGCCCCGCCGACGCGAAGTCGTTCGAGCCGAGCGTCTCGTCGTAGTTGAAGCGCAGCGCCAGGTTCGGATCGGCGCACATGTTGAGCGACGATGCGTTGACGTGGACCGTGCCGGTCGCGCCGAGACCCGAAGTTGGCAGGTCGAGGTTGGCTGACGCTGCATTGAGCGTCATGTTCAGCGGCCCGTGGCTCATGTCGACCGCGCTCAGATCGACGTTCGCGTCGCCGGCATTCACGTCGACTGAGATGTGGCTCAGGCTGCCCGGCCCGAATGTCAGCTGGGCGTGCCCGGCGCTCAGATGGAAGTAGGTCAGCGTCGTCAGGTCATTGGGCAGATTGACCAGCCAGCGCTCACGACCGGCGGCGAACCGCAGACCCACAGTCCGGCTCGAGTGCAGAGTGAGCGTTCCGTCCGAGCTGATCGTCGGCGGCTGCTCGGCGGTTGCCTGAACGCTCCACGAATCGCCGCCGGTATTGCCCACCGTCAGGTCGGCGCACGACACGTCGACGTCGACGGTTGAACCATTGAAGACGCCGCCTTGCGTGACCGTGCTGCCGGCGACCTGATCGCTGACACAGCCGATACCCGGCACCCCACCGGCGAGCGCGGTACCGATGAGCAGTCCGAAGGTGCCGGCCACGACGATGCTGCCGAGCCAGTCGACGGCTGAGAAACGCAGCATGATGCCCAGCCCGAGGCCGATCAGGACGAGCGGCCATAGACGGCTCAGGTCGGCCGCCACACTCGGGGTCAGGACCCCGATGTCAACTGCCAGCGGCACTGCCCCCAGGCAGAGCAAAAAGATGCCCAGGCCCAGATATCGCCGTCGGACGCGCATCAGACCCTACCTTTCGGGCTTGAGCCCCGCCATCTCCTGGAGCGTGTGCCAGTTCATCAGGCGGTCGGCCTGGGTCGCCTGGATCTCCGTGCTCGGGCTGCCGTCAGCGCCAAAGTGACTGGCGAAACGGCCCTCGGTGCGCGCAAATGCAAGGAAGTCAAACTGGGTGCCGTCGGGCAGCTTGTACCAGTCCTCCTTGACCGCCGGGTTACCGGTCAGCGATAGGCGCTCGGCGAGCGTCTCGCCGCGGCGCGGGTCGTAGGTGAACAGCGGGAAGGCGCGCGCGTCGACGGCCATCCGCGACTGGCGGGCCGACGCATCGTCGGGGATCCCATGCTCAGGCTGGCAAGGCGTGTAGACGACCACCACGGCCGGGCCGGGATACTCGTTGGCGTCCATCACGGCCCGGTAGAAGTGGTTCAGGTGAGCCGTGGTGGTCTGCGCCACGTAGACCTCGCCGTGAGCCATCAGGATGCGGCCGAGTTCCTTGCGTCGCTCGGGGCGCCCGTGTACCTCGCGGCCGTAGGCCGACAGCTTGGTCACCTGACCGCCGAAGCTGGCCGTCGATGCCTGTCCGCCGGTGTTCGAGTAGACCTGCGTGTCGAGCACCAATGTCTTGATGTCGGCGCCCGAGGCGACCATGCGCGACAGGGCCTGGAAGCCGATGTCGTACAGCGCACCGTCGCCGCCAACGGCCCACAGCCGCCGGTCGGCATGGCCGGCCTGGTTCCAGCGCAGGCGGATACCCATCGCGTCGGTGGCCGCGTTCTCGAACAGTGAGTTGGTCCACGGCACCAGGAACGGGTTGTACGGGTAGGTGCTGCCGTAGACGGTGTTGCAGCCTGTGGCGGCGACGATGCCCATCGACTCGGGGCCGTACACCTGCCGTGTGGCGGCGACCAGCATGCGCAGGGCGGTGGCCTCGCCGCAGCCCGAGCACGAGCCAGCTCCGCCCACGTAACCGAGCGCATGTTCGCCGAGCATCAGGTCGGCGAGCGCCTTCTCGTTGCGGTACTCCGGGGGCGTGGTCGGCAGCCCGTAGAAGAACGAGATGTCGCGCCGGTAACGCTCGACAGTCGCCTCCTGCCCGTCGCTGGCAGGCTGCTTGTCGATCATGATCAGCGCGTCGTGGCCCAGGTTGGCGCACACCTCGACACACTCCGCACAGCCCTTACAGTGCGTCGGGTCGACGAAGATGCCGAACTGCGCAGGCTCGAGGCCGTGCCGCTCAGGCACCGTCGCATACTTCTGCGTCGCCACGAAGTGTTCATTCAGCTCGTTCGCCACCTGGCCGGGGTTGGCCTGGCCCGCTGAGAACGATTCGACCGCGGTGCCGAGCGCACCGGTTGGCTGCGCGGTGGCCAGGATCGCGGTGTCCGGGCAGGCGCTCACGCAGGCCATGCAGCCCACGCACTTCTCGGCGATCAGCTGCGGGATAGTCGGTGCCAGCGTCGAGAAGTCGCGCGTCGCGGCGGTGCCGGGGGGGATGATGCTGCGCGCGAGGCCGGTATCGGCCGGCTGGCCGCGGTCGGCCGTGCCACTGCGGTACGCCGGCATGATGGTCGAGGCAAAGTCCTCGACGTAGGTGTGAACGTCGAAGACCGGCAATGCCGCCGCCAACTGTGCTTCGTGGGTTTCCTTGGGCTCGCCTGCCTGCTTGGTCAGGCGGTCAATGGTGTCAACCATCGGTCGGCCGGTGCGCCAGTGCGCGCACGAGGTCAGTGGTCGAGACGATGCCGACCGGGGTGAGCTGATCGTCGTCGACGACGATCAGGCGATGGACGTGGAAGCGCTCCATCATCTGCGCGGCTTCCTCGAGGGTCATCGAGCGATCCGCGGTCAGTGCCGGCGCATGCATCAGGTGGCGCACACGCAGGCCCGGCCAGCGGTGCCAAAGATGCTGCACGGCGCGGGCCCGGACGACGTCGGTCTGGCTGATGACGCCCACCAGCAGCCCATCACCGTCCACCACCGGCAGGCCGCTGACCTCGTTCTCCTCGAGCAACCGCACTGCCTCATCGAGCGCCGCACTCTCGTTCACCGAGATGGGGTCGGGAGTCATCAGATCACCCACCGTCGGCGCTGGGTCACCGAGCGATGGCCGGCCTTCAGCGGCGCCCGGGGTCGGGCTCAATCTGACGTAAGCGTTGGGTCGCGTGGTCATGCTGCCACCTCCACAGCCGTGGCGGACCGCCGCGTTCCACCGGCGGTGGGCTCCTCCGGGTGCTGGCGCAGCGGCGCGGTCACATCGATCAATTCCTCGTACGCGGCACGAATCAGCTTCAGGTTCGCTTCGACCACCGCTCCACCGCGCTTGCCGAGCTGCTTCTGGAGTGGGCCGCGCACCGCTTTCATCAACTCGTCGATGGGCAGGCCACGCTCGGCAACCAGTGGGGCGACGCGCAGGAACACGCCGACGAGCGCCGCTCCCTGCATACGCCGTGCCAGGTCCGGAGCGGGCGCGAAGCGTTCGGCGAGCGCGAGCGAGTCGAGCGCCACCACGTTGATGTCACGTGCCACGATGTCCGCGCGTGCCTGCGCGGGCAGTGAAGCCCAGATGGCGGGGGGATCGGCCAGTGGGCTGTTCAGGAACAGCGTGCCGCCGTCCACCAGGCCGGCCAGCGGATCGCCCTGGCCGAACGCGCTGGCGTCGTGCACCGGCACGAACTCGACGTGGCGCAGCTCGCTGTGCTGGCGCACGGGCTCATCGGCAATGGTCAGGTAGTAGGTCGTCGGCAGCCCGCGCTTCTCGGAGCCGTAGCGCGGGTAGGCCTGGACGTACAGCCCGAACAGCTCGCCGACGACCTGGGCGAGGAGCTTGTTGACTGTCACCGATCCGTAGCCACCGATCGAATGGCCGCGCAGGCTGTAGGCACCGCGCGGGCGAATGTCGACGGCCGGCGCTTCGAGGCCGAGGGGATGACGGATGCCCAGGACTGCGTACGGTTGGCGCTCCATGCGGGCGTCGTCGGCGAGCCAGCGCTGGGCGGCCAGGCCGTCGGCGATGCAGCCCGCCTCGTC
>CAZSWK010000008.1:23929-51606 GCA_964610835.1 uncultured Anaerolineaceae bacterium
GCGAGCCAGTCGAAGACCGCCATCAGGTCGGCCGGGGACACGTCGCGCGAGCCCAGGCCGGCCGATGCCGACACGACGCGCGGAATCTGCTGCCCCTCCACGGCCAGGTCGGCGAGGGCCGCCTTGAGCTCGCGGGTGAGGGGATTGGCCGACGCGGCGGGTTCGTCGGTCCGCTCGATGACCGCGACGCTGCGCGCGCCGGCGAGGGACTGGGCAAGTTCGCTGGCCGGGAACGGCCGGAAACTGGTGACGCCGATTGCGCCGGCGCGCCGTCCCTCACGACGCAGGTAGTCCACGACGTCGCGCGCGCTGTCGGCGATGGTGCCCATGGCCACCAGCACGTGTTCGGCTCCCTGGGTCTGGTACGCATCGATCAGGCCGTAGCGCCGGCCCGTGAGCGCTGTCCACTCGGCCATGACGTCGTGCAACACCGCGGGTATGCGGTCGTACCACGCGCGCTGGGCGATGCGCCCCTTCATGTAGCTGTCCTGGTTCTGGACGACGCCGCTCATCAACGCCTCGGCCGGATCAAACAGGTCGCGGATGCGCTGGCGCGGATCGCCCACGAATTCCTTGAGCAGCTCGTCTTCGGGCAGCCTGGCGTTCTCGAGCGTGTGGGTGGTCAGGAAGCCGTCTTGGACGATCAGGAAGGGCGTCTCGGTCTCCTCAGCCGCACGGCGGCCGATGGCGGCCAGGTCGGCCACCTCCTGGACGTTGCGTGCGAACAGGATGCCCCAGCCTGCGTCGGCGACGGCCATGACATCGTCGTGGCCGGCATGGATGTTCAGCGCCTGGCTGGTCAGCGCACGGGCGCCGACGTGGAACACCGCGGGCAGCCGCTTGCCGCTGATCGCCAGCAGGACTTCCTTCATCAGCACGAGCCCCTGGCCGGCGGTGAAATTGGTAACGCGTCCGCCGGCCAGCGCGAAGCCTTCCGCGGCACTGGCGCTGGAGTGTTCCGATTCGGGCTCGACGAAGGCCAGCGGCGTGCCCCACAGGTTCTTCGCCCCGTTGGCGACGGCAACCTGGAAGAGAGTGGCCATGGTCGTCGACGGCGTGATCGGGTAGGCGCAGCAGGCTTCCGCCAGCCTGGTCTCCACGTAGGCCACGGCCTCCGAGCCATCGATGATGGCCGGCTTGCCCGGGAAGGGCGGACGTGCAACTTTTGCCACGTCCTGAGGTTGGCATTCTCGGCTGCGCAGGGGACGTGACACGCGGTACCGAAAGAACGGGGCCGTTCGGCACCCACCTCAGGTCGGTTCGGCTGTTCGCCCGACGATGACGATTGCCTAACGTTCGCTCATGGCCCCCAAACGCTCCACGGTCACGGCCACCGGTCCCGGTCTGCGCCTCGTCGCCGGAACTGCGTCGGGCCATGCGGTGCTCTTCGATGATGAGGTTGGCGACAGCGCGGCGCGGCCCATGGAGGTGCTGCTCGGCGCATTGGGCGCGTGTTCCGGCATGGACGTGCTCTCGATCCTGCGCAAAAAGCGCCAGCCGGTGGCCTGGTACCGCGTGCGTGTCGAGGGCGACCAGCGCGAGGAGCATCCGCGCGTGTACACCGAGATCCGTGTCGTGCACGAGGTCGAAGGCGCTGGAGTGGATCGCGAGGCGGTGCGCCGAGCAGTCGAGCTGTCGGCAACCCGCTACTGCTCGATTTCGGCCATGCTGGCCAGCGGCGTGGTGCGCCTGAGCCACTGGTACGTTCTGCGCGGCAACACGCCTGAAGAGGACGAGGCGGCCGAGGTGCTGGTCACCGGCCCGCACGCCGATCCGACGCCGGTCGAGCGGAGGGCTGCCGCCGCCCGCTGATCGGTCTGCCGGCCGAACAACTGCGGCGCCCGGGACCGTTTGCCTTCCCGGGCCTCGCCAGACTTACCGGGACCTTTCTAGATGTAGTGGGCCTGACGCGCCTCGCGTTCGAGCTGCTCGCGGAAGCGCGGGTCAGCGATCGCAATCAACGCACGCGCCCGTTCACGGATGGACCTTCCATGCATCTCGGCTATGCCGTGCTCGGTGACGATCGTCTCGACATGCGCCCGTGTCGTGACCACACCGGCGCCCTGTTGCAGGAAAGAGCTGATGCGCGAGACGGTTCCCTTGGCCGCGGTCGCGGGCAGCGCGATGATGGCGCGCCCATCGTCGGCCAGAGCCGCGCCACGGATGAAATCCATCTGGCCACCCACGCCGCTGTACAGCCGCGGTCCGATCGAGTCGGCACAGACCTGGCCGGTCAGGTCGACTTCGATTGCGGAGTTGATGGCGACCATGCGCTTGAAGCGCCGGATGATGGCCGTGTCGTTGGTGTACTCGGTGCGCCGCATCTCGACCATCGGGTTGTCGTCGGCCCAGTGGTAGAGCCGCTCGCTGCCCAGCATGAAGGTGGCCACCACCCGGCCGGCGTTGATCTCCTTGCGCGCGCCGGTGACCACGCCGGCTTCGACCAGGTCGAGCACGACGTCGGTCATCATCTCGGTGTGCACGCCCAGGTCGCGCTTGCTGGTCAGCGCCTGACCGACCGCCGACGGAATGGCGCCGATGCCCATCTGCAACGTTGCCCCGTCGGGTACCAGTTCGGCCACGTGCTGGCCGATGCGCGTCTCGACCTCACCGATCGGCGCCAGCCGAACCGCATAGGGGGGCATGTCAACTTCGACCCCCAGGTCGATGTCGTCAACATGCACGAAGCTGTCGCCAAGGGTGCGCGGCATGGCCCGGTTGATCTGGGCAATCACCGTGCCTGCCGCCTTGATCGCGTCGGGCATGGCAATGACCGACGTGCCGAGCGAGCAATAGCCGTGGCCATCGGGCGGTGAGACGTTCACCAGGACCGCGTCGAGCGGCAGGATGCCGCGCCTGAAGAAGGACGGCGTGTCGGACAGGAACGCCGGAATGTATTCGGCCCGGCCTTCATTGACCGCCTGGCGTGCGTTGGGGCCGATGAACAGGGCGCGGTGGAAGAAATGGCCGGCCATCTCGGGCGCCAGATGCGGTCCCGGGCCCTCGATATGGAAGTGGATGATGCGGACGTTTTCGAGCTCCGGCGCGCGTGCCACGAGTGCCTCGAGCAGCACCTCCGGAACCGCCGCCGCGCTATGCAGGTAGATCTGCTGGCCGGAACGTATGCCGGCGACAGCCTCCTCAGCGGTGACGATGCGCATGCCCGGCGCTCAGTGGCTCGCGGCCGGCTCGGGCACGACCAGCACCGGTACCCGACTGTGTGCCGCCACGGCGGCTGAAACGGAACCGAGTAGCGCGGCCTCGAGCCGGTTGCGCCGGCGCGTGCCCATCACGATGAGGCCGAAGTCGCCGTGTCGGGCGAGTGCCACGATGCGCTCGGCGGCCGGACCCTCGAGCGGCTCGAGTCCGGCCAGGTCAGCACCTTCCGACTCCACGATCCGCCGCGCCCGGTCGAGCGTTGCATCGGTCTCGGCCAGGCGCCGATCGAGGGTGTCCGAGTAGAAGGGCTCGCCCAGCGCCTCCGACGTTTCGCGGTGAACGGAGGCGATGGTCACCTCGGCGCCGAGCAGGCGGCCGAGCTGGCCGGCGACGCGCGCCGGCTCAAAGCTGGCTTCATCGCCGCCGACTGCCACCAGGATCTTGTTGAACATCTGGGTGCTCCCTGATTCTGACAGCCCAGCGATCGGCCGGACTCGCCAAGCACAAGCTATCCGCGGCTGCCGGTCAGCAAAAAGTGCCAAGTGGGCCGTGGCGCCGGGTCGACCGGCACCGCGGCCACCGGCAAGATGGCGTGCGCCATGGCGTTCGCCTCCGGACAGACCAAAACGCCTGCCAAAGCGGTCAATGTTTCCTGTGGCGCCCAACACGGGCCATTCGGCCCTGTTCGGGCCTCCTCCGGAGGCGCGAACTAGTGTCATGCGCCTTGCCCTTACCCGCCGCGCCGATTACGCGGTTCGCGCCATGCTCGCCCTCGCGCGCGAGCCCGAGCGTATCCAGAGCGGCAAGCACCTGGCCCGCGCGACCGGCATTCCGGTCGCCTTCGTCAGCCAGGTCATGAGCGACCTTTCGCAGGCGGGGCTGGTCGATGCGCGCGTCGGGCGCGCGGGCGGCTACCGGCTGACGCGGCCGGTGGCGGAGATCAGCATGCTGAGCGTCGTCGAGGCCGTCGAGGGAGACACGCGGCGGCGCAAGTGCGTGCTGCGCAACACCCCGTGTGGCGCCGAGCCGATCTGCAGCGTGCACCACTTGTTCGCGGGCGCCCAGGAAGCCCTGATCGAGCGGCTCGCGGCGGCGAGCCTGTCCGCCGCCGCCGATGAGGCGACACCGGCGGACAACGTGCTGGTGGCCCCCCAGCCGACCATCCGCCATGTCCGGCCGTCGGATCTGCCGGCCGTGCTGGACTTCTACGAGAACCTCTCGGCTGAGACTCGCTACGCGCGCTTCCTGGGCTTCACGCGCGGCGTGGGCGAGGAGTTGGCGCGCTCATTCTGCACGCCCGATCACAGCCACGGAGAGGGGTTCGTGGCCATGTTGCGTGATCCCATGCGCGCCGGGCCGCCGCGCATTGTGGGCCACCTCTGCCTCCAGCCGTGCGGCGATCACCAGCTCGAGCTGGCGGTGGCCGTCGCCGACGCCTACCAGGGTCGAGGCATCGGGCGGCAGCTGTTCGTCAGCGCCATCGAGTGGGCGCAGACGCATGACATGCAGCGCATCTTCGCCAGTGCCTTCGCCGACAACGCCCGCGTGCTGAGCCTGTTGAGTTCGGCGCCCTATGCCGCGCACGTGTCGCCGGCCGATGGAGGCGTGGTCGACGTGACCATCCCGCTGCTGCCCGAGACGTTGCCGAGCGATGTGTCGGCAATCCCCGCCGGGGCGCGAGTGCGGGCCGGCGGCCACCGTGCTGGCAAGCAGGTCAGCCGGAGCTGCCGTGTCGTTTGGCGAGGTACGCGGCCGCCTGCGCGCGCCGCTGCAGATTCAACTTCGAGAGAATCGAACTGACGTAGTTCTTGACGGTCTTGTCCGACAGGAAGACCTCGGCGGCGATCTCCTTGTTGGTCTTGCCCTCCGCGACGAGCAGCAGGATCTTCTGCTCCTGGGCGGTCAGCTGAGCGAGTTCGTCGCTCGCGCCGCCGGTGGCGATGCGCCGCACGCGTTCGAGGACTTTCTCGGTCACCGCGGGATCGAGCAGTGACTCGCCGCGACCAACGGCCTCCAGGGCGGCCACCAGGTCGCGTCCGCGGACCTGCTTGAGCAGGTAGCCGCTGGCGCCGGCGACGATGGCCGAGAAAACGGCCTCTTCGTCAGGGTAACTGGTGAGCATGACCACCCGCGTGCCGGGCAACTCGGCGCGGATCTCGCGACAGGCCTCGATGCCGGAGCCATCGGGCAGGCGGACGTCCATGACCACGAGGTCGGGCTGATAGCGACGAGCCAGCTCGACCGACTCGCCGGCGGTCCCCGCCTCGGCCACCACCTGAAAGTTCGGCCGTCGGCTGAGCATCGCCACCAAACCCTGGCGGACCACCTCGTGGTCATCGACCACCAGCAGGCGGTGCTGGCGCTCGGGCGTCTGTTCGTCGGTCATCGGCCGCTAGTCTCCCACGCTCTTGATTGGAATCTTGGCTTCCAGCTGCGTCCCCGCGCCCGGCTCGCTGATGATGGTCAGCGTGCCTCCTGCCGCTGTAGCCCGTGAGTGCAGGTTCGTCAGGCCGCGCTGGCGCGGTGTGCGGGCCCGGTTTGGATCGAATCCACGCCCATTGTCGCTGACCGTCAAATGCAGTATTCCATCGCGCGCCAGTACCTCGAGCGATGCGCGCGTAGCGCTTGAGTGCCGGGCGACGTTGCTGAGCGCCTCGCGCGTAATGGACAGCACGTGCATGGCATGCTCGCGTGGTAGATCGGGCAGCGACGTGTCGAGGCGCAACTCGAGGTCGATCATGGTGTTCGCCTGGAATTCGGCGGCCAGCGTCTCGATACCGGCCGCCAGGTCGGCCTCCTCGAGCAACTCCGGCTGGAGGCCCATGATGAAGTTGCGGATGTCGCGGATCGTGCCGTGGATCGAGTCGATGGCGTGATCGGCGCGCGTGGCGCCCTCGCCGGGATCCTCATTGATGATGTCGGGCAGGTCCTCGAGCGACAGCGAGATGGCGTACAGGCTCTGGATGATCGAGTCATGCAGGTCCTGGCTGATGCGCTGCCGCTCCTCGACGACCGCGAGGCGCTGGATTTCCTCGTGCAGCCGGGCGTTCTCGATGGCGATTCCGGCATGCAGCGCGAACATTTCGACGAGGCGCAGGTCGTCTTCCGAGAACCTCGATGCGTGCAGCTTGTTGGTCAGGTACAGGTTGCCGACCGAGCGATTCTTGGTACGTACCGGCACCCCCAGGAACGAGTGCATATCGGGGTGGTTCGGCGGAAAACCGTAACTGCGCGGATCGGCGGCAATGTCATCGACCAGGAGCGAGCTGTCGTCACGGATGATCAGGCCGAGCAGGCCGCGCCCGTGCGGTACCGGTCCGATGGCGGCGCGCTCCTCGTTGCTGATCCCGCTGGTCACGAACTTGTCGATGCCGCCGAACGCCCCGACTATGCCCAGCGCGGCGTACTGGGCATCGACGAGTTCGCGCACGCGATCGACTATCAGTTGCAGCACCCGATCGACCGATAGCAGTCCGGCGATACCGCGCACGGCCGAATCCATTGCCGCCAGCTGATCCTGGCGCAGGCTGGCCTCCTGCTTGGCCCGGACCGCGCCGATCGCGAGTTGCAGCGCGTCGGTCAGGCGGTCCGCACGCCGTGCGTCGCCATCGATCCACAGGTTCGCAGCGCTCCCTTTCTCGTCGCCGAGGGCCAGAGTACGCAGGATCGTGTTGCTTTCCTGGTCCGGCTCGGAACCCAGCAGTGAGCCGGCCGACAGGCTTACCTCGGGCAGCGGCGGGATGTCGATCGCGAGATACGCGCCGCGCACGCCATAAGCCTCGGCTACCCGGGCAAAGCTCGCTGCCAACTTGCGGGTCTTCTGATTTGATGGATCCAGGCGCCACACTTCGAGTTGCGCGAGTAGCTCGTGGACGGGTAACAACGCCTTCTGGGTTGCAGGCACAGCGACAGAAGCCTAGCAGCGGCGCCCGCCGACCGGCCCGATGGAAAGGGGCCGAACGTACCTGTTGCGACGCGAGGTGATAACCCAGCATCCCCACATGGAGGCTGCTCATTCGACCTACACGCGCACAGCACCCGGGCGTTCGCGACCCACGGGCTCGATGGACCCCGAGTCGCTGACGGTGCGTCGACAGCGCGGCCGAATCGGCACCGTGATGCTGGCGACCGACCTGACCACGGCCTCCGACGCGGCGACGCTGCAGGCAATCGACCTGGCGGTATCGCTCGGGGCGCGCCTGCTGGTGGTCAACGTGATCGATCTCGGCGAGGAACAGGCGATGCCTTTGGGTCCGCTCTCGCATGCGCCGCGTGTCGATCAGATGCGCGCGGACCGCGAACGGCCGCTGCTGAAGATCGTCGACGAGGCCCGTTCGCACGGCGTCGAGGCAGTGTTTCTGCTGTGGACCGGCGAGGTGGCGCGCAGCATCGTGGCTGCCGCCGAGGCTGAACGAGCCGACCTGGTCATTGTCGGCACGCGCGGTCTTGACCGGGCCGACCGTTTCCTGCTGGGTAGCGTCTCCGACTACGTCGTTTATCACAGTCCCTGCCCGGTCCTCGTCGCCCGCTAGGGAGACCGGCCGGGCAGCGTCACCCGCGCTCGGGCTCAGGTGGTGAGAGCAGCGCCTCGGCATCGCTGACGCGGGCCAGCACCTGATCGCGCAACCGGTCCAGCCCGACCGCGACCTCCGACGCGGTGTTGCGAATCGACGTGAGCTGGACCTTGAGGCGACGAACGGCATCGAGTTCGATGCGCACGGCAGCGATTGCCGTGGCGACGCGTGCGACGTCGAGCTTGTCGCTGCTCTCGGCGAGCGACGCCAGCGCATAGAAGCGACACAGGCGCAGCGCGGCGTTCAGGGTCGCGGGATCAGGATCAGCGGGGTCGAGTACACAGAAGACGTGGCCGAAGCGGACATCGAACGGCGCGACGGCGGTGGGCGCATGGGCCGGCGTGAATACGCCCAGCGCGACCGCGGCCCCGCGATTGCGCTTGGCCTGGTTCAGCTCCTCGCGAATCTCGCGCCATGACTGCTGGCGATCCTTCGCCTCGATGACCACGCGCACTTCCGCGCCGGCACAGGCCTGCGGGTCGAGCGTCAGCAGGAAGTCACCCTTGCGCGAGCGAATCACGTCGCCGGTGGCGTCCGCGGTTCGATCGACCACATCGCCGGTTCCCGCCACGATGTCGGCAAGCAGTTGCTCGAGCAGGTCCTCGAAGTCGGCGCCCTTCGCCGCTGACCGGGCGCGCTCCGATGCGCGCGCAGTGGCGGCTGCTTCTATCGCGGTCAGCCGATCGTTCAGCTTCGAGAAACCCTGCTCGACTTCCTCGCGGAACTGGTGCAACGGTGAACCGTTGCGCGTGGGATCGAGCAGCAGGGCCAGCCGCGACGCGTCGCCGTCGAAGTAGGCGCCAAGCAGCGTTCGCATGCGCCCGATGGCACTGTCGCGCTTGCTCTCGTCGAACAGCTCCGAGATCAAGCGGTTCAGCTGGCCGCGGTCGCCCAGGAATCGTTCGAGGGTGCGCGGCAGCCGGCCGTCCTGGTCGGCGAAGTTCTGTCGCAGCATGTGGTCGAGTTCCTTGGCCGCGCGCTGGTTCATGTTGGCGTTCTGCTCGACCAGCACATCGAACTCGCGACGGACGAGCTCCACGTCCAGCGAAGTGGCGGCGTCCTCGATGGCCAGCAGGCCGATGCGCAGGGCGCGCTCGACCAGGTCGGGCTGCTCGTCCGTCGAACGCTGGCCGACGAAGGCGGCCAGGGCGCGATCGGTCACGCGCAGGTGCTCGACGAGCAGCGTGTCGCCATGCACGTGCACGCTCGCTGCGGTGGCGGCGGGTTTGTGGAGTGGCACGACCTTGACGGCTTCCATGCGCTGATGCTCGCGTCACACCGTGCCACCTTGTGTGTCACAGAATCGGGCTCATGGAAATTGTTCTCGCGCACGGCGCCTCGGGCAACGCGGCAAGCATGGCTCCGTACGTCGACGGTCTCCGTGGGCGGGGGCTGGTGGCGCGCGCGATCGATCTACCGGTCGGCAAGGCGGAGCGGGCGATCGGCGCCTATCGCGCCCAGGCGCCAGGTCTGGACCGCCTGGTGATCGGCGGCCATTCCTACGGCGGCCGGGTGGCCAGCCTGCTGGCGGCAGAGGACGCACCGCAGGCGCTGGTATTGCTCAGCTATCCACTCCATCGACCCGGCGGGACGGATTGGCAGGCACGTGTCGCGCACTGGCCGGCGATCGCCTGCCCGGTGCTGTTGTTGTCGGGCGAGGCCGATCCATTTGCCCGCATCGGCTGGCTGCGCGAGGCGGTCGGTCTGTTGCCCCAGCACACGCTGATCACCTATCCCGGCGTTCGGCATGGCCTCAAGCCGGTGCTTGATGACGCACTCGTTCGAATTGAGGACTTTGTGCGCGGGCTCTAGCGGCTTAGCATGGGTGCTGATGATCGAGCGCCAGACGATCGAGCAGGCGCCCAAGGTCCTGCTACACGATCACCTCGACGGCGGGCTGCGGCCGACGACCGTCATTGAGCTTGCGCGCGAGGTCGGCTATACGGGTCTGCCCAGCACGGATCCCGCCGAACTGGCCACGTTCTTCACCGCCGGCGCCGACCGCAAGAGCCTCGAGCTGTACCTGGAGGGCTTCGAGCACACGGTGGCCGTCCTGCAGACGCACGGGGCACTCGCGCGCGTGGCGCGCGAGTGCGCCCAGGATCTCGCGCTCGACGGCGTGGTCTACGCCGAGGTGCGCTATGCGCCGGAACTGTCGACGCATGGCGATCTGTCACTCGACGAGGTGGTCGAGGCGATCCTCGAGGGATTCGCTGAGGGCGCGGCCCAGACGGGCATCAAGATGGGCTTCATAGTCACTGCCATGCGCCAGTTCGCGCGATCGGTGGAGATCGCCAAGCTGGCCATCCGCTACCGCGATGCGGGGGTCGTCGGCTTCGACGTCGCCGGCCCGGAGGCGGGCTTTCCGCCGACCCGCTACCTGGACGCGTTCCAGCTCATCCACTCGGCCAACTTCCACCTGACCATCCACGCTGGGGAGGCGTTCGGCCTGCCCTCCATCTGGGAGGCGCTGCAATGGTGCAACGCCGAGCGACTGGGCCACGGCGTGCGCATCGTCGACGACATCGAGCTCGGCCCGGAAAATGAGGTGCGCCTGGGGCGCCTGGCGTCGTTCGTCCGTGACCGCCGCGTGGCGCTCGAGATGTGCCCCACGTCAAACGTGCATACCGGTGCGGTGCCGTCGATTGAACAGCATCCCATCGATCTGCTGCGGCGACTGCGCTTCCGCGTGACGGTCAATACCGACAACCGCCTGATGAGCGGGGTGACGCTGAGCGACGAATTCGAGACGCTTGCACAGCTGTTCGGCTTTGGGCTGGACGAGATGGAGTGGCTGACGCTGAACGCCATGAAGAGCGCCTTCGCGCCCTTCGACGAGCGCCTGCGGCTGATCAACGGCGTCATCAAGCCCGGTTTCCAGCGGCTGCTTGCCGAAACCGCTCTTTCCGAGACGGCCGCCCGCTACTGACGTTCCGCTGGGACTGGTAGGCTCCCGCGATGACCAAAACGCCGGGGTCGCCAAAGCCGGGGTCGCCAACAGCGAAGCCGCACCAGGCGCCGCCCGAGGAGCACGACGCACGATCACGCCTGGGTGCCGCGGCGGCGAGCATCGCGGGCGCTGCCGCGCCGATGATCGGCGCTGCCCGGCGCGCCATCGGCGAACGTTCCGGTGCGCGAGTCCGACGCGTGCGCCGGATGGGCCACCGGCCCCTGGCCAACCTGTGGGAGCTGCACCCCGAGGCCCTGCGGGCGCCAATCCGCGAGCTTGGCCTGGAGAGCGTCCCGGTCACGGCCATCCGCGGCACGGCCGTTGAGGGCCAGCCGCAGCGTGGTGGCGACTTCCTGCCGCTGCGTGAGCGTCGATCGCACGACTGGCGGGCACGCTGGCAGCGGATCCTCCGCGCGGTCGACGACCTCGTCGTGCTGCCGCCGATCGAGCTGATCAAGTTCGGCGACGAGTACTGGGTGGTCGACGGCCACAATCGGGTTGCCGCCGCGCTGTACGTCGGGCAGGTCGAGCTCGACGCGGTGGTCCGCGAGCTGCGCACGTCCGGCGTGCGCGGGCCGACGCCGGCGCGCATTGCACCGGTGCTCGAGGGCAGTCTCGACCTGCGTGACGCGGGTGCCGGCCGCTTCACTCGTACAGGCGTGCGTTCCTCCGACCGCCTGCCGGCCCAGCTGGGCCACGAGCACCCGCGCCGGCGGCGCCGGGCGAGGA
The DNA here is from genome assembly GCA_964610835.1 of uncultured Anaerolineaceae bacterium. Taxonomy (GTDB): domain Bacteria; phylum Chloroflexota; class Limnocylindria; order Limnocylindrales; family CSP1-4; genus JALYGJ01. Next base: position 35,342 of record CAZSWK010000008.1, read on the forward strand.
AGTCGAGCGGGTGATTCGCCACCTGACGATCGACTGGCCGGTTGCGCACACGGGCATACTCTCAGCGCCCGGGCCGCGGCCCATCCGTGTCCTGGCCGCCTCCGACCAGGTCGAGCAGACATTCGACTTCGCGCGGAACCGGGCCGAGCTGGAACCGATCGACGCCATCTTCGGGTGCGGCGACCTCGAGCCTGACTACCTGGCCTTCCTGGGCGATGCCTTCCACGTGCCGCTGCTCTACGTGCGCGGCAATCACGATCGTGGTGGTGCCTGGCGGGCGGGCAGCTCGAAACTGCCCGAGCCGTTGGACGCCAACGTGGCGAGGGCAGCCGGGATCCGCGTCGGCGGCCTGTCCTGGCCGCATGAGATCAAGGGCCGGGCGGTGCGTGACGAGTCGTCCGCGTGGCGCCAGGCGGTCGCCTTCCGCATGCGCACCTGGCTGGCGCGCCCGCCGCGCATCGTGCTCAGCCACGTGCCGCCACTCGGTCTGGGCGACACGCCCGAGGACTTCTACCACCGCGGCTTTGCCGCGTACCACTGGCTGTGCGCGCGCGTCAAACCGATCCTCTGGCTGCACGGCCACACCGCCATGGCCGCCACGCAAGACTGGCACGTGCAATGGGGCGGCACCACGCTGGTCAACGTCACCGGCGCGGTGCTCCTCGAGCTGCGGCCTGCCGCCTCCGCCGCGGCGTCTAAGATCACTGTGTCCAAGGAGGGGACATGACACGCATCCTGCTGTACACCGGCAAGGGCGGAGTCGGCAAGACGAGTGTGGCCGCGGCCACGGCCGTGCTCTGCGCACAACGAGGTTTGCGCACACTGGTTGTGTCGACCGACATAGCGCACAGCCTGGCCGACGCGCTTGACGTGCCGGTTGGACCGACGCCGCGCGAGATCGCCCACAACCTCTGGGCGCACGAGCCGGACATCTTCTTCAACCTCAGCCGCTACTGGCGCACCATCCAGTCGTACTTCTCGAGCCTCTTCTCATGGGGCGGGCTGGACGAGGTGATGGCCGAGGAGATGACCGTCCTGCCGGGCATGGACGAGCTGGGCAACCTGCTGTGGATCGGCGACCACGTCGACCATGGCGAGTACGACCTGATCGTCGTCGACGCGGCGCCCACCGGCGAAACGGTGCGCCTGCTGTCGCTGCCTGAGGCGAGCCGCTGGTGGATCGAGAAGATCGCGCCGATCGGCCGTCGCGTGCAACGCCTGGGCGGGCCGGTGCTGCGGCGCATCGTCGGCGTCCCGATGCCGACCGATGACGTATATGAATCGGCCGAGGCACTGCTCGACCGCCTGCGCTACGTGCATGAGCTGCTGGCGAACCCCGATCGCTCCTCGGTGCGCCTCGTGCTCAACCTCGAACGCGTGTCGATCCAGGAGGCGGAACGCTCCTTTACGTATTTCCACCTTTACGGCTACCCGACCGACATGGTCGTCGCCAATCGCGTGCTGCCGGCCGCAGCGGGGCACTACTTCGACGAGTGGCGTGAGGCCCAGGCGCGCTATCTGCCCTTGGTCGAGCAACAGTTCGCCCCGGTCCCGGTCAGGACGGTGCCCTTCTTCGACCACGAGATGGTTGGCCTGGAAAGGCTTGCGCAGCTCGGCCACGCGCTGTTCGGTGACAGCGACCCCCAGGAGTTCCTGTACCGCGGCCGGCCGTACTGGGTCGAGCGCGACGGCGACGGCGGCGGCTACACGCTCTCGGTCGAGCTGCCGTTTACCTCGCGCGAGGAGATATCGCTGTCGCGCTCGGCCGACGAGCTCGTGCTGCAGGTGGGTGCCTGGCGCCGTAACCTCGTTCTTCCGCGGCTGCTGATGGACGCCCCGACGCAGGGCGCGAGAATGGAAGAGCGCGTGCTCAAGGTCCGCTTCGCGGAGCCGCCACGGGCCGTTGCCGGAGGAATGAGACATGGATGACAAGAAAATGAAGGATCTCGAGCGCCGGCTGGACGAGCTCGAGGGCAGGAGCAGCGCCATGGAGCGCGCGATGGATGTGGCGATGGTGCGTTCCCGGGCAGCCATGAGTTCGGTGCTGCCCGATGAGACGCGCCGACACATGCGGGCCGCCTGGCGCGAGCAGTTGCTCGCCTTCCGCAGCCTGATCGATCACTGGGCCAATCGGCTGCTCGAGGAGCAGTCGGATTCGAAGGAACCGACCGGCCGCGAGAACATCCGCATCGACTAGGTCGCAGGTCCTGCCGCAGGTCGGCGGCCGGCGCTTCGACCCGCGTGTCCGGCGCCCGGCCGGCCTGGCCCCGGCGCGGTGTACCCGCGCCACGCGCTGATAAGGGAATCACAACCGTCACATGAACCAAGGACGCGGTCCGGGTGTGCGTGTCCGTCGCTTCCTGGCCAGCTACCGCGGCTTCGAACGCGACGCGAAGATGTTCGTGCTGTCGACGATCTTCGCCTTCGGCGCGATCGGCCTTTTCTGGATCAACTTCAACCTGTACCTGGCCGCGCTCGGTGTCGGCCCCGAGACGATCGGCCTGATCGCCACCGCGGGAGCGCTCAGCTCGGCGGCGATAGCGCTGCCGGCGAGCGTACTTTCGGATCGCGTCGGCCGGCGCCTGACGATGATCGCCGGGGCGGCGCTGTCTGCGGCGGCACTGGCCGGTTTCGTGCTCGTCGGCTCATCGCTCCCGCTGCTGTTCGCGCTGGCCATTGCCTACAACGTGGGCCAGCAGGCTCAGCTGGTGGTTGCCAATCCGTTCATGACCGAGCACTCGCGTCCGGAGCAGCGCAACACGCTCTTCGCACTGCAGTTCGCGGTGACCTCGGGCACTCAGGTCGTGGCCGCCCTGGGCGGCGGTGCCGTCGCCGCGCTGGTGGCTGCCGCCGGCGGCCAGGGCGTGGACAGTCCGCCGGCCTACCGCGCGCTACTGCTGGTGATGGCCGTGCTGACAGTGTTGTCGCTGCTGACCGCCGCGTTGTTGCGCGACGACCGCGGGCTGGTAAGTGGCATCGACGTGCCCGAGGCTTCCGCCGAGCCCGGTCCACCGCGGTTGGCGACTGGCTCCGTCCACGCGCGACTGAACCGCCTGGGCGTGCGCGTCGGCGACGCGCGGCAATTCATTCGCCTGTTACTGCCCGGCTTCATCATCTCGCTTGGCGCTGGCCAGGTGCTGCCATTCCTGAACCTGTACATCGTGGGCCGCTTCGGCCTCGACCTCTCGCAGGCCAACCTCATCTTCGCCGTGACCGCCTTCGGCACGATGATCGCCATCCTGATCCAGCCGCTGCTCGCCCAGCGCTATGGTCGCATCGGCTCGACGGTACTGGTCCAGTCGGCCAGCATCCCGTTCCTCGTTGTGCTCGGATTTGCCCCGTGGGTTTGGCTGGTCGTCATCGCCATGGCCGTGCGCAACTCGCTGATGAACGCCAGTAACCCTATCTACAACGCCTTCGTGATGGAGCGGGTGCGACCCATCGAGCGGGCGACCATAGCTGCGACCATGAGCCTCTCCTGGCAGCTGGGCTGGGCCATCGGCGGTATCTATTACGCGCTCGTTCAGGGTGCGTTCGGGTTCGACCGCGGCTACAACGTCAACTTCCTGACCATCGTCGTGCTCTATGCGCTCGCCACTTCGCTCTACTGGCTATGGTTCGGGCGGGCCGAGCGCGCACAGCTGCAAGTCAGCAAGGCGCGCCCGCAGGCGGCCATCACCGGTGGCAGCCCCTGACTGGAGGAGGCTCTTGACCTTCGAGATACGCCAGGTGAGCGAGGAGTCCCTGCGCAACTGGCTGGACACCGTCAACCACGCCTTTGGCGAGCACACGACCGAGGAACAGTGGGCCATTGATCGAAACCTAACCGAGATCGATCGCGTGCTCGGCGTCTATGACGGGGAGCGGCTCGTAGGGGGCGGGCTGGCCAACTCGTTCAGGCTGACTGTGCCGGGCGGCCGCATGGTACCCACAGCGGGGGTTTCGGCAGTTGGCGTGTTGCCGACGCACCGGCGGCGCGGCATCCTGACCCAGTTGATGGCGCGCCAGCTGCGCGACGTGCGGGAACGGGGCGAGCCGCTGGCGGCACTGTGGGCGTCAGAAGGAGCGATCTACCAACGCTTCGGCTACGGCCTCGCCACGCTCAGCGGTGTCATCGATCTCGAGCGCGCGCAGGCCGCTTTCCGGACGCCGGTCGAGGCGCAGGGCGAGATGCGCATGGTCAATCGTGACCAGGCGCGACGACTGGTGCCGCCCGTGTTCGACGCTGTCAGATCGGTCGTGCCCGGCTTCATCGATCGCCCCCAGCCGTGGTGGGACGGCTTGCTTGCCGACCTGGCGGAGCATCGTCACGGCGGTGGCCAGATGTTCCACGTCGTGCACGAGCGCGACGGCCACGCCGATGGCTACGTCCTGTATCGCATCAAGCAAGAGTGGGTCGATACCGGCCACGCGAGCACACTGATGGTTGTCGAGTTGGTTGGCATCGACGCCCGCGCGACGGTGCAGCTGTGGCGTTATGTCTTCGGCGTCGACCTCATCACGCGCATCACCGCCCGACGCGGCCCCGCTGACCATCCCCTGCTGCTATTGCTCGCCAACCCGCGTCGCGCCGGCCTGCGTATTGGGGACGGACTGTGGCTGCGCATCGTGGACGTCCCGGCGGCGCTCTCGGCTCGCTGCTACGGCGGCGACGGCCAGCTGACGATCGAGGTCACCGACGACTTCATGCCCGATTGGGCGGGCAGATGGCGGCTGACGGTGAACGGCGGCGAGGGTCACGTTGAGGCTACCCAGGACCCGGCCGACCTGCGCCTCGACACGACCGACCTTGCGGCGGTCTACCTGGGCGGCTTCAGCTTCGCCGACCTGGCGCGGGCGGGCCGGACCCATGAACTGAAACCTGGTGCCTGGTCACGCGCGGACGCACTGTTCTCAACCAGCGTCCCGCCCTGGTGCCCGGTCATGTTCTGAGACTCGCGCGCAGATGGGGGCACACGGAAACGCCCGAAGGAGCCGCCCGATCCGGTGGCTGGGAAACTGGCGAACCAGCCTTCCGGCTCCGGTGTCGTGGCCCCTTCGGGCACAGAGAATGTAGCGTTTTCGTCGCCCGACTGACAACGGTAACTGTCCACGAGATGTGGCAGCTGGGCGAGTCTTATCCACTCTCTATCCAGAAAAATCGTCCACAAGGAAGGATCGTCCGCCAATGAACGAGCCGCGCCCCACGGAACCGCACTGGGCGCCGCCCAACGAGCCGCTGCCGCCGCAGGGCCGTCCCGCGCAGGCGATCGCCGGCCTGCTGCTACTGACGGTCGTTTTCGCCCTCGGCGTCGCGGTTGGCCAGAGCGGTCTGCTCGGTGCGCCCGCGACCGACGGTGGCGGTGGTCCGCAGCCCAGCGGGGCTGCCGCACAGGCGACCCAGCCGCCCAACGCGCCGGGCGACTTCGGCGTCTTCTGGCAGGCGTACCAGCTGATCGAGAAGAACTACGTGGGCCGCAGCGGCCTGTCCGACCAGACTCTCACCTACGGCGCCATTCGGGGAATGATGCAGGCGCTCGGCGACACCGATCACTCGGTCTTCCTGACGCCGGCCGAGGTTCAGGCATCGCAGAACCAGCTGGGCGGCAGCGTGGTCGGTATCGGCGTCGTGCTCGGCCAGCGCAATAGTTCGGTGATCATCCTGCAGGTGGTCGCCAACGGGCCCGCCGGCCAGGCCGGCATGCAGGCCGGCGACGTGATCACGGCGGTCAACGGCCAGAGCGTCGCCGGGCAGGACAGCGGGCAGATCGCCGCTCAGGTTCGCGGTCAGGCGGGAACGTCGGTCCAGATCACGGTTCAGCGGCCGTCGACCAGCCAGACGCTTGACTTCACCATCGTGCGCGCGGAGGTGCATTTCCCGGCGGCGTCATGGACGATGGTGCCGGGCACCAAGGTGGCGTTGCTCAACCTGTTCGAGTTCTCGAGTGGCTCGGCCGATGAGCTGCGCCAGGCGCGCGACCAGGCGATTGCGGCCGGCGCGCAGGGGCTGATCCTGGACCTGCGCGGCAATCCGGGTGGTTATGTCGACCAGGCCGTCAACGTGGCCAGCCTGTTCCTGAACAGCAAGACCGTGTATATCCGTGAACTGGCCGACAACCAGCGCATTCCGGTCACGACCAACGACAAGATCCAGGCGACAGACCTGCCGCTTGCGCTTCTCGTCGACGGCGGCACCGCGAGCTCGGCTGAAATCGTCGCCGGTGCCATCAAGTCGGCCGGCCGAGGCCCGGTCATCGGCCAGACCACCTTCGGTACGGGCACGATCCTGCTGACCTACCCGTTGGCCGACGGCTCCGCCATCCGGCTTGCGGTCGAGCGTTGGCTGACCCCCGACGGCCAGCTGATCTTCGGCCATGGCATCACGCCCACGCAGACCGTTGCGCTGTCCGGCAACCAGTTGCCATTGGCTCCGAACGAGGTTGCCGCGCTGACGCCGGCGCAGGTGGCGAGCATGCCCGACGACCAGCTGCGCGCGGCCATTGACGCGCTCACGGGAGCGACGTTCAGCGCCCCGCCCAGCGCACCGCCGAGCTGAAAGGGCCGCTCGGCTAGCCCTGGCTGAAGTCGGCCTCGACGGTGCGCTCTTCCGCACCACGGACGACCCGCAGGCTGAGCTTTCCGTGCGCGGCGACCGCCTCCAGCGCGTCGTAGATGTCGTCGGCGTCGTGGATCGGCTTGCCCGCCGCCTCGACCAGCAGGTCGCCCTCGGCAATCCCCGCGTGCTCTGCCGGGCTGTCCTGCTCGACCTCGCGGACCAGCACGCCATCCCGCTCGGCGAGACCCACCGCCCGGCGCATCCTGCGTGCCACCCACGACGGGGCGATGCCGATACCGAGACGCGGCCGCTGGGCGGTCTCGCCGCGGCCGAGCGCGTCGGCGCGTCCTTTCAACGTCCCATCGGCGGGTAGCGCCAGGTAGAAACCGCTGCCCAGGCGGTTCGTGTTCAGGCCCACCAGGCGGCCATCGCCATCGACCAGGGCACTGCCCGAGGAGCCAGGGGCGAGGGGCGCCGTGTGCTCGATGCTGCCCGCGATGCGCCTGCCGCGCGGTCCGCGGAACGCCTGCGCAACACCCGACACGAACCCAAACGTAACGCGCGCCGCACCGCCGGCGCCGGCCGCGACCGCGAACACCGGTGTGCCCACGGCCGGTGGCTCCGCCGCCCATTCGAGAATCCGCGCCGAGCCCGTGTCTCCAGCCAACACCGCCAGGTCGCCATCGATATCGATGCCCTTGACCTGCGCCTCGACGGTCTTCCCGTCGCTGAAGGTCAGGTCGGTGGCCTGGCCGCGCACGTTGTGTGCATTGGTCAGGACCAGGCCGTTGCCGACGACGACGCCGGATCCTCCCCGCCAGCTGCCGCCCACGCGCGGGACCGAACCTCCTGTTGTCCTGGCGATCATCGCCAGCTGGTTGCCGATCTCTTCCAGAACCGCCACGTGACACCTCCTGCTTGCAACTTGCAAGTTACTACTATGTGCCCATGGGCGCAACCGCCCGGCGCACTGTCACGGTCAATCCGCTGTCACAATCGGTCCATGGCCGGATCGGCAGATCGGACTGAACAGCGCACGACCCCGCTCGCCGCCGCCCTCGCGCGCATGGGTGATCGATGGTCCTTCCTGGTCGTCGAAGCGTTGCTCGATGGTCCTCGGCGTTTCAGCGAACTCGAGGCGGCGCTGTCGGGCATCGCCCCCAACATCCTGACCGACCGCCTGCGTCGACTGGAGCGCGCCGGTATCGTCGTTACGCGCCGCTACGCGGAACGCCCGGTGCGCATGGCCTACGGCCTCAGCCAGGACGGCCAGGAGCTCGCCGGCGTGTTGCGCCTGCTGGCCGCGTGGGGCTCGCGCTCGGACAGCAACGGCGCCGGCCAGGCGGCAGGTGAGGGGCTGCGCCACCTGGCCTGCGGGTCGCTGCTCGAGGCGCGCTGGTACTGTCCAACGTGCGCCCGCGTTATCGACGATGACGAGGGGTCGGGCCTGCGCTACGCGTAGCGGGCGCGAATCAGCCGAAATGCCCAGTCGCAGACAAGGAGTGGCGGCGTTACACTCCGGTCGCCGAAGACGAGAACAATCCGGAGCGAGAACTTGTCCCACACGCCAATGCTCACCGGGCGCGCGCGCGACGTCCTCACCCATGCCGAGGCCGCTGACCGCGCCGCGCGTATCGACCACGCCGACTACGACATCAACCTCGAGCTGACCGCCGGCGTTCCCACTTACCGTGGTGATGTGTCGATCTCCTTCGCGCTGTCGGGCGAAGGCGCTGTCTTTCTCGACTTCCGCGGCCGCACCATCGAACAGCTGGAGGTAAACGGGAGCGCCGCGGAGCCCGACTGGACGGGCTACCGGCTCACTCTGCCGGCCGAACTCCTGCGCGAGGAGAACGTCGTACGCGTGCGCTACGTGAACGACTACGACACCACCGGCGACGGCTTTCATCGCTTCGTGGACCCGGAGGACGACGAGGAGTACGTCTATACCAACTTCGAGCCGTATGAGGCGCACCGGCTCTTCCCATGCTTCGACCAGCCCGATATCAAGGGTCGCTATACGGTCACCGTGGTCGCGCCCACGGCGTGGCAGGTCGTGGCCAATGCGCCGCTCGCCGCATCGACGCCGGCCGACGCAGGCCGCACGCGCCACGAGTTCGCCAGGACCGAGCTGTTCAGCACGTACCTGGTGGCGCTCATCGGCGGCCCTTACGCGGTTCGCCGGACCGAGCACAGGGGTCTCAAGCTCGGCCTTTACGCGCGGAGCTCGATGGAGCACCTGCTCGCCGACCAGGCGCCGGAGATCTTCGAGCTGACCGAGCAGGGCCTCGACTTCTACTCCGAGCAGTTCGACCAGCCCTATCCGTTTACGAAGTACGACCAGGTCTTCGTGCCCGAGTACAACTCCGGCGCCATGGAGAACGTCGGTTGCGTCACCTACAACGAGGCGCACCTCTTTCGCGACCCGCCGACCAGCAACGAGCGCCTCAACCGCGCCGAAACCTTTCTGCACGAGCTGGCGCACATGTGGTTCGGCAACCTGGTGACCATGCGCTGGTGGAACGACCTGTGGCTGAACGAGAGCTTCGCCACCTACGTGTCCTACGTGACCATGGTTGAGGCCACCAGCTTCACCAACGCCTGGAAGGTGTTCGCCGCCGACATCAAGCGCTGGGCCTACCAGCAGGACCAGCTGCCCACCACGCACCCGATTTCCGGCGAGGCGCCCGACACCGAGATTGCCTTCATGAACTTCGACGGGATCACCTACGGCAAAGGGGCCTCAGTGCTCAAGCAGCTGGTGAAATACATCGGCCGTGATGCCTTCCGCGATGGCATGCGCCTGTACTTCCGGCGCCACGCGTGGTCCAACGCGACACTCGACGACTTCCTGGGCTGCCTCGAGGAGGCGAGTGGACAGCGCCTGGACGAATGGGCGCGCTTGTGGCTCGCGACCGCCTCGTTGAACACCCTGGCCGGCGAGTGGCGGCCCGACGGGGAGCGCCTGGCCGAACTGAGCGTGCACCAGACCGCGCCCGAGGCGTACCCCTATCTGCGGCCGCATGCCATCGAGGTGACCCTCGGACGGGACACCGCGAATGGGCTGGAGATCGCTGCGCTGCCGGTCTGGGTAAACGGTGAAAAGACGATCGTGGTGGCCGCCGAGGGGCGGCCGTTGCCCGAACTGGTCTTCCCCAATCACGGCGACCATACCTACGCCAAGGTCCAGCTCGACGCAGCGTCGCTCGGCTTCGTTCGTCGCAATCTGGCGCGCGTCGACGATGCGTTGCTGCGTGAACTGCTGTGGATGTCGCTGTGGGAGATGCTGCGCGACCGGCAGCTGCGCTCGACGGCGTACCTGGCCATCGCCCGCGAACTGCTGGCCACGGAGCCGGACCTGGACATCCTGCACACGGTGCTCGAGCGGGCTGCCCTGTCGATCGCTCGCTACGTACCCGAGTCCGCCCGCGAGCAGCAGGCACATACGTGGTTCGACTTCGCCCTGGGCAACGTCGCGGCGTCGAACGGCGACCGGCGCATCATGTGGGCTCGAGCGGCGATCATGATGGCGGCCTTACCGACCGACGTGGCGCGACTGGTAGATCTGGTCGCCGGGCGCGAGAAGATCTCCGACTTCGAACCTGACCAGGAGATGCGCTGGGCGATCGCGGTCAAGAGCGTCGCCTTCGGCCTGCCGGAAGCTGAGGACGTACTTCAGAAGGAGGCGGCGCGCGACCGCTCCGACCGCGGCCACCGTGCGCTGCTGCGCGCCGAAGCATCGCGCCCGACCGCCGAGGCCAAGGCCGAGGCGTGGCAGAAGATCCACGGTGAAGGCTACGGCTCGTTCCATTTGACGCGAGCCGCCATGCTGGGCTTCTTCTGGCCGCAGCAGGAGTCGATCGTCGAACCGTACGCGGATGAATTCTTCGACAAGGTGCGCGATGTCTTCGCCACCCGCGACCATCCGTTCGCGCGCTCGTACCTGATGGCCATGTATCCGGCCTATCGCGGAGATCCCGAGGTGCTGGCGCGTTCGCGCCAGCTGCTGGCCGACCTCGATGGCACGTTGCCGACTCTCAAGCGCCAGATGACCGAGGTCGCCGACGAGCTCGACCGCCAGATCAAGGTGCGCACCTTCGCCGAGGCGCTCCGCTAGCTGGTGGCCAGCCGGCGCTGGATCGAGCCGATCGCGCTGGAGGGCAGCGCGGTTCGTCTCGAGCCGCTGTCACTCGACCATCTGCCGGCTCTCATCAACGTGGGCCTCGACGCGGACATCTGGCGCTGGATGCCGCGCCAGATCAACTCCCCGGCCGATATGCGGACATACATCGAGGCCGCGCTGGAGGCCCGTACCGCGGGTACGGAGATGCCCTTCGCGACGATCGACAAGGCCTCCGGGCTGGCCGTCGGCAGCACGCGCTTCATGGCCATCGAGCCGCGCCACCGACGCGTCGAGATCGGCCACACGTGGCTCGCGCCGGCGTGGCAGCGAACCGCAGTCAACACCGAGGCCAAGCTGCTGATGCTCGACCACGCCTTCGGCGTCCTTGGCGCACTGCGCGTGGAGTTCAAGACGGACGCGCTCAACGAACGGTCGCGCGCGGCGCTGGTTGGCATCGGCGCGCAGGAGGAGGGCACACTGCGCCGGCACATCCTCACCGAGTCCGGGCGCCGGCGAGACTCGGTCTACTTCAGTGTCATCGAGGAGGAGTGGCCGCGCGTGCGCCTGCATCTCGAGCGCCGGCTGGCGCGCCTGTCGGCGGCCCAGGCGGCGAGCTCGGGCCTGTCTACCGGCGGCTAGGTCGCGTTCGACGTCGATCGGCTCGAGCGTCGTGTCCGTTTGGCCGAACGATGTGCTCGGTCGAGATTGAAGGCCGAGTTGACCAGGCCGACGTGGGTGAACGCCTGCGGGAAGTTGCCCACCAGTCGCTTTCGTTCGGGGTCGTACTCCTCGGCCAGCAGCCCAACGTCGTTGCGCAGCCCAAGCAGGCGCTCGAACAGGGCAGTCGCCTCGTCGACGCGGCCCAGTAGAGCCAGGTTGTCGACCAGCCAGAACGTGCATGCCAGGAACGCGCCCTCGCCCGGCGGCAGGCCGTCCTTGCTGGCATTCGTCTCATAGCGCAGCACGAAGCCGTCGCTCATCAGGTCGCGCTGGATGGCCTCGATCGTTCCGCGCATGCGCGGGTCGGTTGCCGGCAGGAAATGAACCAGCGGGATCATGAGCAGGCTGGCGTCAAGCTCACTGGAGCCGTAGTACTGCGTGAAGGTGTTGCGCTCGGCATCGAAGCCGTTGCGGCAGACGTCGTCGTGTATCTCCTGGCGCACCGCGCGCCAGCGCTGGACCGGCCCGTCGAGCCCGAACTTCTCGACCGCGTGCACGGCGCGGTCGAGAGCGACCCAGGCCATGACCTTCGAGTGGGTGAATTGCCGGCGCCCGCCGCGCACCTCCCACAGGCCATCGTCCGGCTCGCGCCAGTGCTCGACCACGTACTCGATCAGGTGTTTGGCCAGTGCCCAGGCGTCGGGATCGAAGCGCAGGCCGAACACGCGGGCGAGGTGCAGCGCGTCGAGTACCTCGCCGTACACGTCCAGCTGGAACTGGCCGGACGCGGCATTGCCGATGCGTACGGGGTGCGAACCCTCGTAACCGGCCAGCCACGGCAGTTCCAGCTCAGGCAGGCGGCTCTCGCCGGCGACGCCGTAAAGGATCTGCAGATCGGCCGGGTCGCCCGCGGCAGCGCGCAGCAGCCATTCGTGCCAGGCGCGCGCCTCCTCGACGTACCCGCCAACGTGCATCGCCCACAGGGAGAAGGCGGAGTCGCGCAGCCAGCAGAAGCGGTAATCCCAGTTGCGCACTCCGCCGAGCCGCTCGGGCAGCGATGCGGTCGGGGCGGCGACTATGCCGCCGGTGGGGCTGTACGTCATCGCTTTCAGGACGAGCAGCGACTGGCGGACCTCATCCCTCCATTGACCCTTGTAACGCAGCCTTGCGCACCAGTCGCCCCACCAGGTCATCGTTCGCTCCAGCGTGGGGGTGGCATGGGGCGGCTGCGGCGGCGGGAGATTGGACGGGTACCACGACAGGACGAACGAGACGACGTCGCCCTCGGCGACGGTGAAGTCGGCATCGCTGTGCGGGCCATTGCCAACCATCGGCACGTCCGCGCGCAGGCACACGGCATCTGGTCCGGATGCGGCGGTGATGTCGCCGCCAACCTTGCGGACCCAGGGAATCAGCCGGCCGTAGTCGAAGCGCAGGGTGAGCCGGCTGTGCATGCGCACCCGGCCACTGAGGCCCTCGACAATGCGGATGAGGTGGGGATGCTGGTCGCGCGGCGGCATGAAGTCGGTTACGCGGACGCGGCCGCCGTCGACCTCCCACTCGGTATCGAGCACCAACGATGAAGAGCGGTAGCTCCGCCGTGTGGCGCGCTCGGCACCGTTCGGTGCGAGCAGCCAGCGTCCGTTGTCGGGCGTACCCAGCAGGGCGGCGAAGCAGGCACCCGAATCGAAGCGGGGCAGGCACAGCCAGTCGATCGAGCCGTCGACGCCGACCAGCGCTGCGGTCTGCATATCGCCGACGAGCGCGTAGTCCTCGAGTCGCAGAGTCACCGCCAATGAATGTAGACGACCGGCGGGCTCAACGAGATCAGGGGGAGGGCCGGCGCCTTGCTGGTTCCTTACGCCACCCTGGCGGACTCCTCGTCACCCGGCTTGGAACGGACAGCGGCGCTGGCCGGGCGTCCGGGCCCGCCATGGTGAACCGCCCGACGGCCCGCCTGGGCATGCGGACGCGATCGGGCCGGCGCCGACCGCCGTGGTGCTCGCACCGCGGTACTGCGCCGACCAGTCGAGCGCGAGGCCGCCGTAGGCTCGAAACCCTTGACCACGCGTACCGGTAGGTCGTGCTTGAGCAACCGGTTGATGGCCTTCAGGTAGTCCTCCTCGTCGGGGGCGACGAGTGAGATGGCGCGTCCCGCCGCGCCGGCCCGACCGGTGCGGCCGATGCGGTGCACGTAGTCGTGCGCGGTATGCGGCAGCTCGTAGTTGACGACCAGCGGCAGGGACTCGATGTCGAGGCCGCGCGCGGCGACGTCGGTGGCCACCAGGACCTGCACCTCGCCGGTCCGAAAGTCGGCCAGTGCGCGCTCGCGGTCGGGCTGGCTGCGATCGCCGTGAATGGCCACGGCGGCGATGCCGTCCCGGTCGAGCTGCGACGCGAGGCGGCCTGCCTGGAGCTTGGTCCGCGTGAAGACGAGCACCTGGTGCAGGTCGCGCCGGCGCACGAGCTCGGCCAGCAGCTCGCGCTTGCGCCCTTCGTCGACCAGGTAGACGACCTGGGCGACTGACTCGGCCGAGGTTACCTGCGGTGCCACGTCGACCGACACCGGATGGCGCAGCAGTTTGCTGGCAAGCCGCCTGATCTCGGGTGAGAAGGTGGCCGAGAAGAGCATTGTCTGGCGATTTACCGGCAGCTGATCGACGATGCGCGTGATGTCGGGCAGGAAACCCATGTCGAGCATCCGGTCGCCCTCGTCGAGCACGAAGGCCTCAATCGAGGATAGCGACATGTTGCGCTGGCCCAGGTGGTCGAGCAGGCGACCCGGGGTGGCAACCAGCACTTCCACACCGGCCAGCAGCGCCTTGGTCTGGGGCTCGATCGGCACGCCGCCGTAGACGACCGAGTAGCGCAGCGGAACGTGCCGCCCGTACGCCACGAAGCTCTCGTAGTCCTGGACCGCGAGCTCGCGTGTCGGCGCCAGGATCAAGGCCCGCAGCGGGTGGCGCGCCGGTGAAAAGCTGGTGTTGGCGTAGCGGCGCAGGCGCTCGAGCATCGGCAGTGCGAACGCCGCCGTCTTGCCGGTGCCGGTCTGTGCCCGTCCGAGCAGGTCGCGTCCAGCCAGGACGTGTGGGATGGCCTGCTCCTGGATCGGCGTCGGCTGCTCGTAGCCCTGCTCGCTGACGGCACCCAGGATCTCGGCACTCAGTCCGAATTCTTCGAATAACAAGCTCAAACCTCTCTCGCTGGCTGCTCAGCCACTCAACCGGCGCAGCCAGAACCAGTAAGCGGGTCGGATGAATACCCGATCGTAGGCCGGCAGGGTGCGTACCACGTGGCCGCCCCAGCCTTTCTTGAAACGATAGACGCCATCGAGCGGATCGGCTTCGGCCGCGCTACGCATGGCCTCCAGTTCGGCGCCCAAATGGCCTCCCTCGGCCGCGGCCAGCTCGTACGCGCCGCGCGCGTCGGCCATGCCGCCCAGGTCCCACGTCTTCACGCCGCGATCGTGGGCCCAACCGATCGCGTGCCATTGGAGGACATGCACCGCGCGCAGATCGAGCGCCTCGCCGGTCGAACCGGCGACCAGGTAGCTGCCGAAGTTGCGCCAGCCGACGACCAGGGCGGCTGCCACGTCTCGACCCTCGTACTGGGCGACGAACAGCCGGGCGGCGTCGCCAAAGGCCTGCCACAACGTCCGGTAGTACGCCGCGCTGTGATAGGTGAACTTCTTGCGTTCCTGGGTGGCCAGCAGCATGTGCTCGAGTAACTCGAAATCGTCCGCCGAGGTGCTCTCGCGAACGGTCACACCATTACGCTCGCCGCGCTTGACGTCCGCGCGGTGGCCCTTGGAGAAGTCGCGGAACAGCTCGTCGAGCGGGCGGTCGATGGCGACCGCCACCGATGAGCGCAGCTGCAGTGTCCTGGTGGTCGGCTTGAAGCCCGCCGAGCGCAGCTGCGCGTCGAGCGCCGATGCGCGCGGGTCGTTCACCGCGACCGCCGGCTCCAACCGCAGGAATGCAGCACGGCGCGCGCGAGCCCGCCGCACGAGCGCCTCGAGAAAGTCTGGGTCGAGATGATCGCCGTCGAACAGCGGGCCACGCGGCACGTACGCTGCCGAGAGGCCGGCCATCGAGCGAAACAGCAGTTGCGCGGCGCCACGGTGGTCGCTCGACATCATGCGCTGTGGCTGCCAGCCGAAGTGCTCCTTCAGCTCGCCCCAGGCCCATGCCTGGAGGTGCTGCGCACCCAGGCCGGCCGCGAGCTCATCCCAGGCGGCTGAATCCGCGACTTCGACGGCGTCGAGCGATTGACGCGCCTTCGAAGTCGCAACAGCCATCGAGGCTGATTGTGACGGGCTGCTCAGTGGAGGATTCGCCGCGCCCCGCAGATCGGGCACGTGGCCGTCCGGCCGCTCGTATCCGGCTGCAGATACGTGGTGCAGCCGTTGGTCGAGCAGAACAGGCGCTGGCCGTGGCTCGCACGGCGGATGCGCCGGCGCGCCGAGGCAGGCTGGTTCAAAGTGTGGTGGGTTGGGTGGGATCGGACTTGCATGTTTCCGCGCTTTCTATATCTGTCGCCCCTCGCCGGAATTCTGGTGGCGGGGCTACCTGGTGCTCTACGACGCTTCTAACCTGACGTCGGAGCTTGATCTAACCGGGTCCGCGGGAGCGAGGGTTTGATGCTCAAACCAGCGGGCACGCTGCGGTTGTGCATACATCTTACCCGATCAGGCGATATTCGGCGCCCGGTACGTTTGGGTACTGCCCGCCAGACGGTGATTAGCCGACCAGCTGTGTGCCCATGGACGTGGTTGACGCTCGTGCCGGGTCCCCTCCCGCCCTTTGATGCGCACACCGCATCGCTTACCGGCAATTCGTGCAGGGATAGTCGACGGAATGGTCGATGCAGGCCAGTTTTGTGCAGCAAATCGCCGTTCTCGAACCCCTGTGCGCATCAGGCGCGCTGGGCGCCGGCACGGCATCACCC
>CAZSWK010000009.1:0-3000 GCA_964610835.1 uncultured Anaerolineaceae bacterium
TCGCTCTTGTCGTGCCACTCCCCCTGCTCGAGGCAGGTGACTTTGAAGCCGGCCTCGGCCAGGCGCCTTGCGACGACACCCCCCGAGGCGCCGGCACCGATGATCAATATGTCAGCAGGTTCGACCGCCACGGACAACTCCTCCAATGAGGACGTCGCTCGGCCCTCATCGCCCGAGCGACGACCTCGGGGACAAACAGTAAACGGTTTCTATGGCGCCGACAAGAGGGCGGTCCGGCCCGCGCGAGACCACGTTTTCACCCCACGAACGAACGCGACGCGCTACCCGTGGCGCCGCGCCAGTTCTTTCACCCCATGCACCAACAGTGCTGGTTTCGGGCGGTTCTTGCGCCGGGAGAACCACACCGACGTCCAGCGCGTCGCGGCTGGTCACGTTCGTTCGCTCTGCGAAAGAGCCGGCTTCTCCCAGACGGAAATGTGCGCGCGGCTCTCGCTGGTGAACGGCTCGCTGTGCCAGCCGCCCCAGCGTTCGCGCAAGCGCATGCCCGCCATCTGGGCCATCAGGTCGAGCTCGGCCGGCCATACGTAGCGGAAGGGCATCACCGAGTACGCCCAGCGCCCGTCGACCAGCTCGAAGTGATGCGAGACCAGCCCCTGGTTGGCCACGTCGTACTCGTCAATGCCCGCGTGGTTGGCCGACACATCGAAGGCGACCAGCCTCTCGCCCGGTGGCAGCCGGCGCAGGTCGGGCACGGCCACCTCGATGACGAACGCGCCGCCGGGCTGTAGGTGGGCCGCCACGTTCGCGAAGCAGGCAACCTGCGCGGCCTGCGTGGTCAGGTTCTCGATCGTGTTGAAGACCAGGTAGACGAGCGCAAAGCTGCCTACAGCCCGCGTGCTGGCGAAATCACCGATGGTGACCGGGATATCCGCGCCGCCGGGCTTGGCGCGCAGTCGGGCGGCCATCGCGCGCGAGAGCTCGATGCCGTGGACCGGCACTCCCCGCGCGGCGAGCGG
This sequence comes from uncultured Anaerolineaceae bacterium, assembly GCA_964610835.1. Lineage (GTDB taxonomy): Bacteria > Chloroflexota > Limnocylindria > Limnocylindrales > CSP1-4 > JALYGJ01. The sequence continues at coordinate 978 of CAZSWK010000009.1, forward strand.
CAGCGCGATGCGCCCGGTGCCGATGCCCAGCTCCAATGCCGGCCCATCGCCGGCGAGCGGGGCCAGGAAGTCGACGGCGGCGTCCACCACCTCGCGTGCGAACTCGCGCGCCTCGGCCTGGTCGTAGCGGGCCGCCACCGCCTCGTCGAAGTAGCCGTCGTCGTGCATCGGGCTGCAGTCTAGGGGGCCGAAACGACCGCCTGTGATCGCGAATGCTCGATAATCGATTAGACTTCAACAAATGGCCCAGACGCCCAAGGACGAGCTCGCCCGCTTCCGTCTCGACGGCCGTGTCGCACTGGTCGCGGGAGGCGCCGGCGCGATCGGCAGCCGGTTGTCCATCGCGCTCGCCGGCGCCGGCGCCAAAGTTGCCGCGCTGAATCGCGACACGGCTCATCTCGCCAGCGTCGTGCAGCAGATCAACGACGCCGGCGGCGAGGCCATCCCGGTGACGGCGGATGTCACCCACCGTGAAGAGGTGGACCGCGCAGTCGACCAGGTTGTCGAGCGTTTCGGCCGGCTGGACATCGTCGTCCATGCTGTCGGTGGCGGCGCCGGAACAGCCCTCTACCCCGCCGAGGAATATCCCGAGCGCGAGTTCGACCGGATCTTCGACCTCAACTTCACCAGCGACCTGTTCGTCACGCAGGCCGCAGCGCGGGCGATGATCAAGGGCGGCCGCGGCGGGCACGTTCTGCACATCAGTTCCGTGCGCGGCCAGCTGGGCATCAACGCCGGCTATCTCTCGTACGTGGCGGCCAAGGGCGCGATCAACGCCATCTGCCGCCAGCAGGCCACCGAGTGGGCGAAGTACGGCATCAACGTCAACGCCATCGCGCCCACGTTCGTGGCCACGCCCCAGGTCGCCAGCCTGCTCGCCGACGAGCAGTTCAAGGCGAACCTGCTGGCACGCATCCCGATCGGGCGCATCGCCGAGACCGACGACCTGGTCGGCGCGGTGCTCTTCTTCTGCTCGGACGCGTCGTCGTTCGTTACCGGTCAGATCCTCACTCTCGACGGTGGCCTGACCGCGACGCAGTAACCCGACTACTCAAGAACCGAGGCGAGGAAGAACCATGGCATTCGAGCCGGTCACGCCCAACGTCAAGACCGATATCACCATTCGCGGCAGCAACCCGTCGTACGTGACCACTTCCGCGGGAGTGGTGATCATCGACACGCCGCAACTGCCGACGCGTGCGGTGGCGCTGCGCAAGGAAGTCGAGGCAATCGGGCCAATCGCCTACGTGATCAACACCGAGCACCATGTCGACCACATCTTCGGCAACTACTACTTCCGCGGCATCCCTGGCCACATCATTCACCACCAGGGCGTGGCCGATAACTTCATGGTCTCGACGCCGCTCCTGGATCCGTACGACTACGCTGCCGAGGCCATCCCGATGAGCGATCCCGACGGCGCCACGCTATTTCCCGACCGCGAGGAGTACTTCAAGGATCCCGGCCGGGCGGACATCGTGTTCACCGGCGACGTGGTGCTGCACGTCGGCCACCACACCTTCAACCTGATCTGGACGCCCGGCCACACGCCGGGACAGATCGCCGTGCACGTGCCGGAGGAGCGGGTCGTGTTCACCGGCGACACGGTCTTCTCCGAGGTCCAGACCTGGGTCATGGCGTCCGATGTCGACCAGTGGGTGGCGGCGCTCAACAAGATCGCCACGCTCGACGTGGACATCGTGGTGCCCGGCCACGGTCCGATCACGGACCTGAAATACCTGCAGGTCCAGAAGGCCGTGCTGCTCGAGTGGAAGGCGATGGTCGCCGCGGCGGTGGCCAAGGGCTGGTCACGCGAGGAGACCATCGCACGCTGCAACATGCGCGACCGCTACCCGGTCGACATCGGGCAGGAATACATGATGGATTACATCCAGAAGCACAACGCCGGCATCCTCTGGGACAAGCTCTCCGCTAACGTCGAGTAGGTGTCGAGAACCATCGCGTGATCAGAACCATCGCGTGATCAGAACCATCGCGTGATCAGAACCGTCGCGTGATCAGA
>CAZSWK010000009.1:3100-50828 GCA_964610835.1 uncultured Anaerolineaceae bacterium
TCAATCGCGGTGGCTGACAGTGGCGACATCGACCTCGTTGCCGTAGGCGTCGGCCAGCGTCCACCAGGCCGGCGCGAAGTCGTCGCGCACCAGATGACCGCCCGCGGCCAGGGCCGCCTCGACACGTGCCGGTGCCTCCTCGATGGGCACCCAGACGGCAATGTGGATCGCCCCGAGCCCGTCGCCGCGTGGCTCTTCCATCGTCTCGAACCAGAGACCCGCATCGCGATCGTGGGGATCAACCAGGTCTTCCTCGGGCGAATCGAGGCGCGGAACGTAGCCAAGCACCGTCCGCCAGAAAGGCGTGATCGCCTTGATGTCGGGCGCGCCCGGGATGATCAGCAGGCTCTGCACCTGCGTCGGGTCGGCCTTCAGATCCTGGCCGGCGGCGACCTTCGAGATCTCTCGCGCCAGCTCCAGGTCGCGCCCCGTCAGGCCCATCATGTCCTCGCGCAGCGTCACGACACGCACGGTCACGCCGGCCTGCCGGATATCGATGCCGAAGCGATGCTCGCCGAGACCCGCTATCTGTGACAACGCCTCGACGAACGCGACCGACGCAGCCAGCGAGCCGGTGGGATAGAAGGCCACGGCGCCGTCGCTGACGATGCGCCAGTCGGGGGCTGCCGCCAGGAAGTCGGCCAGCTTCATCGCATCGCTCACTTGTCTTCCTCTCTTGTTCTCTGCCGGTCGCGGCGCAGCTTCCTGATGATCACGGCGTCGATCACGATGATCCCGCCACCGGCGAGCACACCGAGGCCGATCACCGCCAGCAGGGCTTCCACCCACAAAGCGTATCGTCAGCAAGCCCCATGTCCGACTATCACCTGCACCTGCATCCCCACCGCCCGCTGCCCGGCGCGCCACCGATGGGCGAGTACCCGGCCGGCTACATCGACCGCTATGTCGAGGTGGCCCGATCGCGCGGCGTGGCCGAAATCGGCTTCACCGAGCACCTCTACCGCTGCGTCGAGGCGGAGGCCGCGCTGGGGCGCCCGTGGGAGCATGAGAACAATCCGCTGCTGGCCGCGCAGACCAGGGAAATGATCACGCGCGAACGAAACCTGTCGCTCGACAAGTACGTGTCCGTCGTCCTTGACGCCAAGGCGCGCGGGCTGCCAGTCAAGCTCGGGTTGGAGGTCGACTTCCAGCGGGGCCGTGAGCAGCAGGTGCTCGATTTGATCGCACCCTATCCGTGGGATTTCCTGATCGGCTCGGTGCACCTGATCGGCGGCTGGGATTTCGTACGGCGCGATGCCGGCGAAGAGCTCCGGCGGCGCGGCATCGAGGTCGCGTGGCGGCAGTACTTCGAGCTCGAGACCGCGCTCGCCGCGTCGGGCATGGTCGACGTCCTTGCCCACGTCGACGTGATCAAGAAGGTCGGGCTGCGACCGGCACCCGAGGTCATCGCCGAGCTGGGCCGTTCGGTGGTGGCCGCGGCCGCCGCGTCGGGCGTCGCCGTCGAGGTGTCCTCCGCCGGCCTGCGGCGTGCATCGCAGGAAATCTTCCCCGCGCCGGCCTTGCTGGCCATGTTCGGCGCCGCCGGCGTGCCCATCACCCTTGCGTCGGACGCGCACATCGCCGAGGACGCCGCCTGGGGCCACGACCTCGTCGTCGCTGCTGCGCGCGTCGCCGGATACACAAGCTACCTGCGCTTCTCGTCGCGCGAACGAATCCCGACTCTGCTCAAGTGACGGCCGGGGGCGCCAATACCGTCCTCGCCACGCATGCACAGCGGCCTAGACTCGTGTGGTGAGCGGACCCCTGAACCAGTTCACACCGTCGCCCCCACCGCCGCCTCCGCCACTGCCGAACTGGCCCGCACCGCCTGATAGTCAGTTGCCCGGAGGACCGGGTCCGCAATGGTCGGCGCCGCGTCCCTCGTTCTACCCGATCAGCATCGGCCGCGGCGTGTCGCTCTCGTTCCACATGTTTCGCTTCGGCTGGCGGACCTTCGTCGCCATCAACCTCCTTGCCTACCTGCCGATCGCGCTCGTCAGCGCCTTGAGCGCGTACGCGACCTACGGGCCGATGTACGACTGGCAGCAGACACTGCTGACCAACGGGGTGGGCTCGGACCAGTCGCAGCTGCTGGCCACCTTCCCATGGTGGGCGTTCGCCGTGGCGATCGTGACCGGCTTCCTGGTGGGACCCTTCTCAACGATCGGCCAGGCAGCGCTGGTCGATGCGGTCGCGACGGCACTGGGCGGTGGCCGGATGAGTGCGCGCGGCTCGTTGACGACAGCCGTCGGACGGCTGCCGAGCCTGATCGCGATCTACCTCGTCCTGTCGGCCATCAGCATCGCCGCGGCCGCCCTTGGCCTGGCGTTGCCACTGCTCGGCTTCCTGCCCAGCCTGGGGATCACCGGCGGCCCGCTCGTGTTCGTCGGATTGGTCGCGTTCGTGGCCGTTCTCGCGGCGGTAATCTTCGCCACGATCCGCTTCACCTTCGCGTTGATGGCGCTAATCGTCGAGCGGCGTTCGGCTGGCCAGGCGCTGCGCCGCAGCTGGCATCTGCTCGCCGGGTCGATGCTCCGCCTGATCGGCTGGTCCATCGTCTTCGGCCTCATCCTCGCCTTCATAAGCGTCGTGGTCAGTTTCATAGGGCTCTTCATCGGGCTGATCGTGTCACCGCCACAGCAGGGCAGCCTGGCCACCCTTCAGTCGGGCAGCGTGATCGCCGAAACGTTCGCGACGACTCTCATAGAAGGACTGTTCGCGCCCTTCCTTACGATCGGCCTCACGCTCCTGTACTTCGAGATACGCTGGCGCCATGGCGAGGCGGTACCCGCCGCCGGCCAGCCGCCGCCGTTGTCCTCGGGTGGCTGACACCTATCGCCGTTCCCGTTGCGGTCAGGAACGGCTCGTCGCGGGCTGGGCCAGCTTCAGCTCCTTGAACGCCTCGACCTGGCCGCGGATCGCCCGCTCGGTGGGTAGCCGCTCGATGCTCGAGGCGCCGAAGAAGCCGGCGATGCCGGGCATCCGCGCAAGTGCGCGGCCAACGTTGTCTGGCTCGTCGAACGGCCCACCATGGCAGATCACGATCACGTCGCTGCGCTCCGAGCGGCCGGCCTCGGCGATGCCCATGACTCGCTCGATTGCCTCTTCCAGGGAGAGGGCGACACCCGCACCGATCGAACCAGACGTGGTCAGCCCCATGTGGGCGACGAGCTGGTCCGCACCGGCGCGAACCATCGCCCTGGCCTGATCGGTGTCGAAGACGTACGGCGAGGTGTACAGGTCGAGCTGGTGGGCGAGGCCGATCATCTCGACCTCCAGGTCGTAGGACATGCCCGTGGCTTCCAGGTTGGCGCGGAAGACACCGTCCATCAAACCGACGGTTGGAAAATTCTGCACGCCGGAGAAGCCGATGTCCTTCAGCTGGCGCAGGAAGACGGGCATTAGCCGGAACGGATCGGTGCCGTTGACGCCGGCCAGGACGGGCGTGTCGCTGACCACCGGCAACACCTCCGCGGCCATTTCGACCACGATCTGATTGGCGTCGCCGTACGACAAGAGGCCGGCCATCGAGCCGCGGCCGGCCATCCGGAAGCGGCCCGAGTTGTAGATGACGATCATGTCGCAGCCGCCGGCCTCGGCCATCTTGGCCGAGATCCCGGTACCCGCCCCGCAGCCGACGATCGGTCGGCCTGCAGCGATCTGGGCACGTAGTCGACGCAGGATCTCCTCACGCGGTATCGCCATGACGCAGGCCTCCAGCTGTTTGGTTCTAGCGAGCGAGCATTTCGAGTAGGGTCTGCGCCGCCAGCTCGGCGAAGCGCGGATCGTTGATGTTGTCGTCGGTCTCGAGAACCGGAATGTCCGGCCGCAGGTTGTCCTTGATCGCCTCGAAACAGGCCGCGTCGGCCACCGGATCCCAGAACTCGTGGCCGGGCGCATCGAGCATGGACACGCCGCCGCGCGGCAGCAGCACCGCGACCGGTGCGGTTGCCGCATTGGCCGCCGCGGCCAGCATCCGGCCGATTTGCTCGTTCTCTTCCTCGTTGGTCCGTATCAGGTGGACGTTGATGTTCCAGGCGTAGAGGTTGCGGCTGCGGTAGCGCTCGGGCACTGACTCAATGCCCCAGAAGTTGGCCATGTCTACACAACCGGGAACGAGCACGGCGGGGATACCTGCACGCGAGGCCGCCAGGCAGCGCTCGGGGCCGGCGCTGAGCACGCCGCCGCATACCTCGTCGGCCAGCTCGGTCGTGGTCATATCGAGCGAGGCGGTGACCACGTGGTCGGCGATGAGCCCGTCCATCGTCCGGCCGCCCGCGCCGTTGGCGTGAAATACGAGCACCTCGTAGCCAGCCGCCTCAAGCACCGCGCGGGCGTGGTCCACGGCCTGGGTGGTGTTGCCGAACATCGAGGCCACGACCAGTGGCCTGTCCGATGACACGGCCGGCGCCTCCGCCTGGACCATGCCCGCAATGGCACCCGCGGCATTGGCATAGATCCGCCGACTCACGCGGTTGAATCCGGCCACGTCGACGACCGACGGCATGAAGGTTATGTCTCGAGTCCCCACGAATGCGCTCATGTCGCCGCCGGCCAGTGTCGAGACCATCAGCTTGGGCACGCCCACTGGCAGCCCGCGCATCGCGGCGGTACCGATCGAAGTCGCGGCGCTGCCGCCCATGGCGACGATCCCGTCCAGCCGACCATCGTCGTACAGGCCTCGCACAATGGCCGCCAGGCCCTCAGCGGCGGCCGCCATCGCCTCGTCCTTGTGATCGCCTGATGCCAGCCGGGCGAGATCTGCTCCGGCGGCCGCGAAGACCGCGTCGCGGGTCACGTCCGCTGCGAACGCTGGCTGGCCCATGACGCCGCAGTCGACCACCAGCGTGCCCAGGCCCAGGGCGCCGATGGTGTCCTTGAGGTAGGCCAGCTCACGGCCTTTGGTATCGAGGGCGCCGATGATCACGACCGTCCTGGCCATCAGGACCTCCGGTAGGGCTGGGCGCCAGTCATTCCGCCGCAGCCAGGCGGGCAATCGCGGCCTCCAGTGCGCGTCCGCCCAGCACGCGCAGCATGGCCAGCCTGTATGCGGGTCCGGCCCGCAACGAGCGCGGCGATGGGCTTGCCTGGCTGAACATGCTGTCCAGTAGCGCGGCGCGAGCGGCCGCCGGCGCGTCGGGATCGGCGAGTACCCCCGATTCGTCGACTACGAGGTAGGGTCGCGGCCCGACGCTGCCATAGGCGATCCGCGTGACGCCGGCACGGTCGACGGACACGCACATCGTCACCGAGGCCAGGTCCGTGCCGCGCCGCCGGGTCATGCGCCGGAACGCGGCGCCGACCGGTTGCTCGGGTAGCGGCAGCTCTATCGTGGTGACGAGCTCGCCGCGCACCAGTTTGGTCTCGCCCGAACGAATGAAGAAGTCGGCCAGGGGAATGGTCCGCGATCCCTCGGGACCGGCGGTGATCAGTCGCGCGCCGTAGACCAGCATCGGCGGCGCCGTGTCGGCCGCGGGTGAGGCGTTGCAGATGTTGCCCACCAGCGTGGCCCGGTTGCGGATCTGGACCGAGCCGACATGAAGGGCGGCCTCGGCCAGGGCCGGGAAGATGCGCGCCACAATCGGGTCGTGCGTGATGTCGGTCATGACCGCCGTCGCACTGAACGCCAAGTGCCCGTCCGTCGCGCGAATCGCAGGTCGAAAATCGGGAATGCGCTTGAGGTCGAGTACCACCGTGGGGGCGATGGTGCCATCGCGCAGGCCGATGATGAGATCGGTCCCCCCGGCCAGCACGCGCGCAGCGGGGCCGAAACGCTCCAGCAGGGCCACTGCCTGCGCAACAGTGGTTGGACGAGCGTACGAGAAGGTCGCCATCGCGGTCAGGCCATGAAGCCAGCGGGCGCTGGCTCGGTCGCGACGGGGGTGACGATCTCAACGGTGCCCGCCTTGCCGTCCACCCTGATGCAGTCACCCGTGTGGATGCGCTGAGTGGCCACCGAGCAGCCGACCACGGCCGGAATGCCGAACTCCCGGGCCAGCACGGCCGGATGGGCGAGCATCCCACCAGCATCGGTGACCAGACCGGCGATCTTGGTGAACACGGGCACCCAGGCGGGGTTGGTCATCTGGCAGACGAGGACCTCGCCTGCGCGGACCTCGTCGAAGTCGTCCTCGTGCAGTACCACCCGGGCGGTCCCTTCGATGGTGCCGGGAGAACCGCCGATGCCCATGATCGGGCCCTTGGCCAGCTCCGAGCGGCGGTAGAACTTCTGCGGGAAACCCCACATGTCGAGATAAGGAAAGGCGAGCTGGGTCTTCGTCGCGGTGCCGATCCACTCGCGCGGACGCAGCTCCTGCGCCCGCGCGCGCGCGGCCTTGCGTCGGGCAACCACGCCGCGTGTATCCGCGGCGCCAGGGTCGGCGATCAACACGCGTAGTTCGTTGTACCCGAGCAGGATGACGTCGTCGGGCGCATCAAGAGCACCCAGGTCGACGAGCTTGCGGCCGATGGCCAAGAGCACCAGGCGCAGATGTGCGTTGGCGCCCTGGTCGATGTAGAAGTGATGGTCGGGCGTAAGCGGCGCCATCTTCAGGCTCGTTTCAACGGCGGCCCGCATCTCCTCTCGAGCCTGGCCCTGTAACGGTGCCAACAGCTCGTCGGTCGCGGACGCGATGTCGGCCTCGAGCGCGGCGATCGTCGCGGGATAGTCGTAATCGGTGCGCAGGTAGTCGCGAACCAACTCGATCACCGGTTCAACCTGCTCTCGGACCGTGGGGAATATGAACTCGTGGCTCCACACCGAGTGCCAGCCGTATTCGCGCTGGTACGGCGTGATTCGCTCGACGATGAACCGCCGGCCGCGCTCGCTGCCGTGCAGGGCATCGAGGATGGCGCGCGGTCCATCGGTCGCGAAGGCGGCCGACAGCGTCTGGTCGCCCCGTACTTCCTCCTTCATCTTCCAGAGCGCGTGGATCGAATCCCAGTTGCGGTCATGCGCCGAGTTCTGCAGCCGGGCGAGCAGGGACTCGTCCACCCGGCCGTGGGTGCGCTGCATGACTGCGCGCAGCTCAATGCCGAGCGCCAGCTGGGCGAAGTTCAACACCCAGTGGATCTTCCAGTGCCGATCGTGGACGTCGATGGCGTCCTCGAGCAGGCAGGCCAGTGCCATGAGGCTCGCCTCGTCCTGATGATCGAGGCGCTCCTCCAGGTACCCGAAGTTGCGCTCCATCTCGGGCACCAGGCGGTCGCGCCACCAGCCGACGAATTCCTGTCCGTAGGTGGGCAGGACCGCGTCGAGGTAGGCGCCCATCTTGTCCCCGTAGTCCGCGTCGAGCGGCACTCGGGCGGAGTACCGCATGCCGTACTCCATCTCATCGACGGCCAGGCCCGCCTCAGCCGGCACGGCCGCGGTGTACACGTAGCCGTTGACGTTCTTGGCGATCCAGTCGGTGGCGAACGGGGTGCCGAAGCGACGGAACATGTGATCGCAGGTAAGCCACCAGCCGCCGATCTCGAAGTACATCGGGCTGACCGGCTGCGGGCAGTGGAGATCGTCATAGACCCAGAACAACTTGCTCTCGGTCTCGGAACTCCACTCCACCGGGAACGACTCATCGCCCAGGAACTGGTCGAGGACCTCTTCGTTGAGCGCCATGGCGCGCCTCCCGCCCGTGCTACTGCGTTGCCGTCAGACCGCCGTCGATCGTGAGGATCTGACCGGTCACGAACGAGGCCGCCGGCGACACGAAGAAGATCGCGGCGCCGACCAGGTCGCCTGTCTCACCTACGCGGGCGAGCGGAATGCGGTCTATCAGCGTGCCCTTGAAGCCCGGCTTCTCGAGCATCATGCCGGCCTGGGGCGTGTCGATGAAAGTCGGGGCGATGGCGTTCACGGTGATCCCGTGTTTCGCCCACTCGGTCGCCCACTGGCGCGTGAGCGAGCTGATGGCGCCTTTGGCGGCCACGTATGCGGAGTAGCCCTGGCGCAGGGCCAGCTGGGCGCGCACCGAGCTGATGTTGAGCACCTTGCCGCCGTTCCCCGCGGCGATCATCGCCCGCACCGCCGGCTGGGTGGCCACGAGGGTCGACCGCAGGTTGAGCTCCATGATCCAGTCCCACGCATCGCGCGGGTAGGTTTCGGCATCGAACAGGACCTCGGCCGCTCCGCCGCCCACGGCGTTGACGACGATGTCGAGATGCCCGTAACGATCGAGGATCCCGGCAACGACGCGCTCGGCCTCCGACTCCCTGGTGCTGTCAGCGCCAAACGCGATGCACTCGGCGGCGGCTTCGCGAACACGCACCGCAGCCGCCTCGGCGCGATCCGCGTCCTTGTCGGTGACGACCAGCTGCGCACCGGCCTGCCCGAGCGCGACGGCGATCGCTGACCCGATCGCCCCGCCGCCGCCGGATACGAACGCGACCTTGCCGTCGAGCCGAAACGCATCGATTGGATTCACGATGACCTCGCTTCCCTTATCGACTGGCGGCGACCAGACCGGCAGCAGCCGGCGCTGCGCCTGGCGGCAAGCGCCGCGCGGCCGCCTTGAGGGCGGTTACCGCCGGAAGCTCCTCGCCCGCCAGGAAGCGGACCATGCCGCCGCCGGCGGTGCATACATAGTCGAAGCGGTCGCCCAGGCCGAATGAATTCATGGCCGTGATGCTGTCGCCGCCGCCGAGCGCGGAGTATGCCGATGCGTCGGCCATCGCCTGCCAGATCTCGTGCGTTCCGTACGCGGTGGCGGACTGCTCGTAGACGCCCAGCGGTCCGTTGACGAAGACCGTGCCTGCGCTGGCAATGGTCGCGCGGTACTGATCGACCGTGGCATGGCCGATGTCCATGATCAACTCGTCCGCCGGCACTTCCGCGCGCGCCAGCTCGACGCGCTGACCATCGCGGACGACGGCGAAGTCGATCGGCAGCGCGATGCGGTCGGCGTACCCCTCGAGGATTTCGCGCGAGCTGTCCACCCACGGCCACAGCTGCTTGGCCCTGATCAGCTCGATCGACGGCTGGCCCAGCTCGGCGCCTGCCGCGATGAGCATGATCTGGCCAACCAGGCCGCCGGTCAGGACGAGGTCGGCCACGCCGTCGCGCAGGACCGAGCGCATCATCAGGAACGCGTCGTCAATCTTGGTGCCGCCGAGCACGAACACGCATGGTCGCGCCGGCTCCTCGCGCAGGTGGCTCAGCGCCGCGTATTCATGCTCGAAGAGCCGTCCCATGGCCGCCGGCAGCACCTCGGGCAGCCCCACCAGCGATGGTTGTGAGCGGTGCACCGCGGCGAACGCGTCGCATACGAACAGGTCGGCCAGTGGTGCAAGCTTCCGTACCAGCAGCGTCTGCGCCTGCTGGGCGGGTGTCAGCTTCAGCGTCGTCTCGAACAGCGTCAGTTCCTCGGCCAGGAAGCGGACGTTGTCGAGCAGCACGATCTCGCCGTCCCGGAGGCTGCCGATCGCGGCGCGCGCGGCAGGCCCGCAGACATCGTCGACAAAGCGGACCGGGCGGCCCAGCAGTTCGCCAAGGACCGCGGCGTGCGGCTCGGTCGAGCTGTAATTCTGGTACTCCAGGTCGCCGCCCTGGTGCGCCAGCAGTACGACCCGAGCGCCGCCGTCGCTCAGCTCGAGGATGGTCGGTGCACAGCCGCGGATCCTCGTCGTGTCACGCAGCTGGCCGGTGGCCGGGTCGAGCGGCGAGTTGATGTCGACCCGGCACAGGACGACCTTGCCCCGGACGTCGACGTCGTCGAGCGTCTGGATGCCGTACTTCATCGTCCGGCTCCGGTAGCGGCCGGCTCAGGTGTCCGGGCCACGGGGGCTACCTGGGCATGGCTGGGGCTCATGCCCAGGTAGCGGTTTGTGAGTCCGACAGCCTCGAGGCGATCGGTCTGCATTTCGAGCGATGCCCGGATGGCGTCCATCGTCTCGGGTGTGACAACGGCCTCCTGGGGGACGTTGATCGCGCACATGAACTCGCGCCCGCTGGTCGCGATCGTCTCGTCGAAGACGGCGATCTCGTACATGTCGGCCCGCTTATGGCCCAGGTCGCGGGCGTAGCGGAAGAGCGCCGTGTTCGAGTTGAAGCCGTCCTTGATCCGGACCACGCGGATGCGCGCGTGGTCCTCGAACTGGCGCAGTGCCTGCTCCTTGGTGAGCGGCTTCTTGAGCGTGGCGATGACGTGGATGATGTGGCCGTGCGTGGTTGGCACGTGGACGAGCAGCCCGGTCGCCTCGACGTGCGGCATGATCGTCATCAGATCGAGCGCTTGATGACTGGGTACCGGATCGACCTGGGCCACGTCGACCAGGCCGCGATGTGTGTCACCCGGATCGGCAACGCGGCGCACGATGGTGACGATCACGCGCTCGACGCCAACCGCCCGGTCCAGGCAATCGACCGCTCGGATGAGACCGGTCGTGTTGCAGCTGGTCAGCTTCAGGTAGTCGCGGCCGATCCCCTTCTCGTAGTTCGCGTAGCCATGGAAGAAGACGTCAGCGATGTCGTTCTTCTCGCCGCCCTGGAAGACAGCCTTGATGCCGCGCTTCTGGTAGATCTGCTTGTTCTGGCGGCCGACGCCACCGGGTGTCGCATCCAGCACGATGTCCACGTCGCCGAGCACGTCATCCAGTACGCCCGACACCGGGATCTCGGCAGCGTCGAACGCCGCCCGCTGCTCGGGAGCAACCACGAACAGTGGATAGGGCATGCCGAGCTCGCGCAGAGCGCGGGTGGAGAGAGTGGGCGCGATGTCGACCACCCCGACCAACTCCATGTCGCCCTGGCGTGCGACACCATCGGCCAGCCGCTGGCCGATCACGCCGTAGCCAACCACCGCAACCCTGGGCTTGCTCATGGCTCAGTTCCTCCTTCCGAGTCGCCCGCCACTAGCTCGCGACGGGGACCCTGCCGACAGCCGCGGCGATCGCATCTCCGACCTCCGCCGTTGTTGCTGTCCCACCAAGATCCTTCGTCCGCGGCCCGTGCTTGGCCACGTGGCGCAGGCCATCCATGACCAGCTTCGCCGCCTCCACCTCGCCCAGATGGTCGAGCATCATTGCTCCGGCCCAGACGGTGGCCATCGGGTTGGCCGTGCCCTGGCCGGCGCGACGCGGCGCCGAGCCGTGGATGGGCTCGAACATCGACGGGTAGCGCCGCTCGGGGTTGAGGTTGGCTCCAGCCGGCAGACCCATCGAACCCTGCAGGGCCCCGCCAAGGTCGGTGATGATGTCACCGAAGAGGTTGCTCGCGACGACGACGTCGAGCGTGTCTGGCGCGGTCACGAAGCGCGCCGAGAGAGCGTCGACGTGGTAGCTGGTCAGCTCGATGTCGGGGTACTCGCGCGCACCCACCTCGGCTACGATGTCGTCCCACATCACCGCGGTGAAGTTAAGGGCGTTGGACTTCGTGCCGCTGGCGACCATGTGGCGCCGCGTGCGCGCTAGCTCGAAGGCATAGCGAGCTACGCGTTCGACACCCTTGCGGGTGAACAGCGACACCTGGATGGCGCTCTCCTCGGGCTCGCCCTGACGGAAGCGTCCGCCCATGCCGACGTACTCACCCTCGGTGTTCTCGCGCACGCACATGATGTCGATGTCCTGTGCCCCCCGGTCGCGCAACGGACCCTCGATGCCCTCCAGCAATTGGATCGGGCGCAGGTTCACGTACTGGTCGAACTCCTTGCGGATGGGCAGCAGCAGCCCCCACAGCGACACGTGGTCGGGCACTCCCGGGAAGCCCACTGCGCCGAGATAGATGGAGTCGCAATCGCGCAGGCGGTCGACGCCGTCCTCGGGCATCATCCGGCCGTGCTCGAGGTAGTACTCGCATGACCATGGGTAATCGGTGGTCTTGAGTGCAAAGGATCGCGTGACCTCACCGGCACGGCGCAGAACCTTGAGCCCCTCGGGGACGACCTCTTTGCCGACGCCATCGCCGGGGATGACTGCGATCGAGTATGTCTTCACCGCGAATTCCCCTTTCCGACGGGCACTGGCCGTGCCTGTCCTTCGTCGCGAAGGTGCTCCGGCGACGAGTCACTGGCCAATTCGGCGGCTCGACCTTGCGCCTGCAAAGCGGTCCAGACCCGCTCCGGGGAAAGGGGCAGGTCACGGATGACGACCCCGGTCGCGCTGCACACGGCGGCGGCGACGGCGGGTGCAACGCACAGCGTCGCTCCCTCCCCAACGCCCTTGGCGCCATACGGGCCAGGCCCGTCCTCGTTCTCGACGTACTCGGAGTGCATTTCCTCGGGCAGGTCGAGGCTGGTCGGGATGCGGTAGTCGATTGCACCCAGGTTCCGGATCCGCCCGCCGTCGTCGAGGATGTAGTGCTCCATCAGCGTGTGACCCAGGCCCATGACGGCCGACCCCTCGTCCTGTCCGCGCACGTGCGCGGGATTGAGGGCCCGGCCGACGTCCCCGACGCTCACGTACCGGTTGATCACGATCTCGCCGGTTTCCTCGTCGACGCGGCCCTCGACGGCGGTGCAGTTGAACTCGTAGAAGGCCGGCATGCCGCCCAGCGGATGGCCGGCCTGGCCGTCCCTGCGCATCTCGCCGTTGCCGACCAGCTCGCCGCCGAGCTTGCCCAGGGCGATGCGCAACGCGTCGGCGAGCGATACCTCGCGCTCGGCAATCGTGACCTTGCCCTTGTCCACGCTGATGGCCGTGGCGGCAGGCCCTTCGGCCTGGCTGAGCCGAGTCCGTAACTGCTCGAGTAGGTCCGCGCAGGCACGCACGATGGCCGTGCCCATGAAGACCGTCGACCGGCTGGCCGATGTCTGGAGGTCGAACGGCACCAGGCTCGTGTCGCCCATGACGACCGTTACGCGCTCGGGTGGCACACCCAGTTCATTCGCCGCGATCTGGGCGAATACGGTGCGCGCGCCCTGGCCCATCTCCGATGTACCGGCGTAGACCAGGACACTTCCGTCGGCCAGCAGGCGAACCGTCGCGTAGGACAGGCCCGACGTGGGGCCGGCCTTCAGGCCGCAGGCGATACCCCGCCCGTGGCCAGCCGCCAGCGGGCCGTTCCAGTCGATAAGTTCAGCGGCACGCCCGACCACCTGGGCCCAGTCGCCGTCAGCCGGCGCATCGCCGGGAATGAACTGTTCACCGTGGCGCGGCAGGTTACGCAGGCGCAGCGCCAGGCCATCGATGCCGAGCCGCCGCGCCCCCTCATCGAGATTCGACTCAACGGCCCAGTTCACCTGCGGGGTGCCAATGCCGCGCATCGCGCAACTGGGCGTCGTATGCGAGAGGATGCTCCGCGCGACGATGCGTGCGGCGGGCACGCGGTAAGGCCCGCAAGCGACGTAGTTGCTCTTGGCCACGATGCGGTCGGCAGTATCGGCATAGGCGCCGATCAGGAAGTCGCTGCGGACGTCCTGGAAGGCGAGCGTGCCGTCGCGCATGAAGCCAGTGCGCACCCGTATCTCGGCCGTCGCGCGGCGTACCGCCTGGAACGTTTCCTCCAGGGTGAGCACCAGGCGCACGGGCCGCCCGGCGGCGAGAGCCATGAACGCCACGAGCGGTTCGAACTTGGGGCTCTGCTTGCCGCCGAACCCACCGCCGAGGTCAGGGGCCACGACGCGGACCTTGGCCAGCGGAAGGCCAAGAATGGTGGCCAACGCCCGCTGCAGCTGGTAGGGATGCTGGATCGTGCTCCAGCAGGTGAGCCCGTCGCCGTCGGGAGCAGCCATGAAGCCGTGCGGCTCGATCGCGAACTGGGTGACCATGGGAAACCGGTATGTGTTCTCGAGCACCAGGTCGGCAGACGTTCCGTCGACATCGCCCCAGCCAAAACGGTGCACGCGCAGCACATTGGAGCCCGCCAGCGGGTCATCGGGCCGCAGCGCCGGCTCGCGCACCAGCGGCGCGCCCGGATCGAGAGCGCCGGCGACCGTGAACACCGCCGGCAGCTCTTCGTATTCGACAGCCACGAGCCGCGCGGCTTCAGCGGCGGCGTCCTCCGTCTCTGCGGCAACAGCGGCAACCGGTTCGCCGTGGTACTTCGTCTCGCGGTCGGCGAGTACGGGCCGATCCTTGAACTGCGGCCCGAAACGAGGCACGGGCTGAGGCAGGTCGGACGCGGTCATCACCAGGCGCACCCCGGGCACCTGCCTGGCCGCGCTTGTATCGATTGCCACTATGCGCGCGCGGGCGCAGTCGAGCGTGACGAGCTTCACGTGAAGCACGTCCGCGATGGGGATGTCGGCCAGGAAGCGCTGCGTCCCGGTCACCCGCTCGTATCCGCCACTGCGGGGTGTGGAGGTGCCGATGGAGGTCACTTTGCGTGCTCCTCGGCGCCCTGCAGGACAGCCTCCACGATCTGCTCGTACCCGGCACAGCGACACAGGTTGCCGGCCAACGCCTCCTTCACTTCGGCCGCGTCCGGATGGGGTTTGTCGACCAGCAATGCGTGTGCTGACATCAGCTGGCCGGGAATGCAGAAACCGCATTGCACCGCACCGCAATCCACGAATGCCTGCTGCAGGCGCGACAGCTCGCCATCGTGGGCCAGGCCCTCGACAGTGGTCACCGCGGTGCCGTCAGCCTCGGCCGCGAGCACCAGGCACGAGTCGACCGTGCGGCCATCGATCATGACCGTGCACGCCCCGCATTCGCCGACGAGGCAGCACGCCTTGGTGCCGGTCAGCCCAAGCTCGTCGCGCAGGACATCGAGCAGGGTGTGGTGAGGAGCAACGACGAGCTCGCGCGGCCGGCCATTGACGGTCAACCGGATGGGCACCGCATCCATCAGTTCGATCGGTTGCTGTCCTCCCATCACCTCGGCACCGGGGCGAATCTCGTGCGCGCCAGCCACGTCAGCCACGGTCAAATGACCTCATCCAGCTGGTCCATCAGAACCTGCGGGTTGGCCGCGCGGACGAAGTAGAACGGCCGTTCGGCAAAACGCTCCACGAACGACGCGCGCCGGGTGCGCAGGGCGTCGGTGTCCAGCAGGGGCATCGGGAAGCCCGGCGCCAGGAGCTCGTTCAGCAGGAAGTAGTTCTGCAGCGAGTGGAAGCTCTGGTACTGGCGCTCGAAGGGGATCATCTCGGCCAGGCTGGGATCGAAGTTGCCATCGATGGCCGGTACGGCCACCACGTCGACGACGCTGGGGTCGGTATACAGGCCCCACGCGGGCAGGCTGCCGAAGAAGATCTCCACCGCGCGATCGGGACCGGCCTTGTCGGCGCGCTCGGTGCCCTCGGTACGCTTGCGGATGAAGAGCTCCTTCGAGCCCATCGCCACGTGGCAAGCCTCGTCGACAACGGTCGTCTCGGTCGAGACCAGCTGTGCGCCACGGCGGCATGCCTCGATCTGGGCCATCGACTTGCCGTGGTTCGATTCGCCGCCCACGAACATGACTGTCTTGTCCCGATAACGTACGGCTGACGCATGGAACGGGTGCAGCCCGGATGCCTCCATGCGCATGGCCAGCATGGCCACGACCACCTTCTGGATCGGACCCGCCGGCCACACACCGGTGAACACGATATGCCGGTCGTCCAGGCGAACATCCCTGTCGCCCTCTGGGTACCACAGCACGTCGGGCTCGTCGCGTGTCACGGCTGGTTCGCGGCGCACGTCGGCGAGACGGTAGTTCAGGAAGGTCATGTCATCCATCACCTGCGCCAGCGGAGGGCCGCCGTACACGTCGATGCGGATGCGAGCCGAACCTGCCGAGTACTCCTCCGAGAGCCGGAGCTGTCGATCCATCTGTTCTGTCTCGCTCTTCACTCGAGGCGAGGGTCGAGGACGTTCTTGATTCCCTCGCGCCTTCTCATCTGGTCAATTGCCTTCGCCCACTGGCGCAGCGGAAGGACGTCCGTCACCAATGGCCCGAGCTGGACGAGCCCCGCCTCGAGCAGGCGCATAGCCCGCCACCACGACGCGGGACTGCTGGCCATGCCTGTCCGGACGGAAACCTCGTTCAGCACGAGGTTGGTCATCGAGACCGTGACGTCGCCGGAGAGGCCCATCTGCACATAGCGTCCACCGGGCCGCACGAGCGCGATGCCCCACTCGGCCGCCGCGCGAGCCCCGGCGCACTCGACGACCACGTTGAAGGAACGTGTGGCGGCGGCGCGCTCCATGTCCGCGCGCGAGGCCTCGTCGTCGACCGACGCCGTGTCCAGGCCCAACTCGGCGGCCAGCGCCATGCGCCCCGCGTCACTCGCCGTGCCGACCAGCGTCACCTGGCCACCCTGGGCACGCGCCACCTGCGCGGCAATGATCCCGATCGCACCGGCGCCAATGACCACGACTCGGTCACCGGCGTTGACCGCCGGCGGATCAAGCAGGGCGTTGCACACGCACGCAAGGGGCTCGCTCACCGCCGCCGCCCGCTCATCGACGTTGTCGGGTAGCGGGTGCAGGTTGCGCACGGGGACCACGATGTGCGAAGCGAAACCGCCGTCGAGGCCGGAGCCGATCGAACGGCGCTCCGGGCACAGCATCGGCTTGCCCGTGCGACACCACTCACAGATGCCGCACGTGACGGCGGTCTCCAGCGCCACGCGCCTGCCGAGCCACGTTTCGTCCCGGGCCGTGCCGACCGCGTCGACCCGGCCAGCGACTTCGTGGCCAAGGGTCACTGGCGCGTTCGCCGCGTAGTCGCCGTCGAGAATGTGCAGGTCGGTGCCGCACATTCCGGCACCGAATACGGCCACCCGGGCCTCACCGGCCGCTGGTTCGGGGCGATCGACCTCCTCCACCGAGAAGGGCGTCGCCCCCGGGCCCATCTTGCGAACCGCCAGCATCAGGTTGGTTCCTCCGACACCCTTCCCTCAGGCCATCAACAAGCCGCCGGACACGTTGAGTATCTGGCCGGTCACGTAGCGCGCGTCGTCGGAGGCCAGGAAGGCCACCACGCTGGCCACGTCCTGGGGCTCGCCGGCATGTCCCAGCGGGATGCGTTGCACCCGATCGGCCATCATCTGGCCCGGCGCGAAGCCCACGAGCGGCCCGACATCGCGGTTGATGATGTCCCACATGGCAGTCGCGATGATCCCGGGCATGACGGTGTTGACCGTTATTCCGTCGGGCCCGTACTGGGTGGCCAGGCCGCGGGTAATGGCGAGCACGGCCGCCTTGCTCGCGTTGTAGCTGATAAGCGCCGGGGTGCCCACCTGCGCCCCGGTCGAGGAGAAGTTGATGATCCGGCCGGAATGCCGCGAACGCATCAGCGGCAGCGCGGCCTGGCAGCAGAAGAACAGCCCCTCGACGTTGACGGCGAACACCCGGCGCCACGAATCGACGTCGACGTCATGTGGCAGTTGTGAGGCGAAGACACCCGCCACGTTGACCAGGATGTCCAGTCGGCCGAGGCCTCTGGCCATGTCGATCGCGTGTTCGCGGTCACGGGCACTGGTGACGTCCATCGTCAGGCCTCGTGCTGCGAGCCCCCGCTCGCCCAGCTGGGCCGCGGTGTGCGCGGCCGAATCTCCGTCGATGTCGCCGACCAGAACGGTAGCCCCCTCACTCGACAACCGTTCAGCCACGGCGGCACCGATACCCCGCCCGCCGCCCGTCACCAGCGCTACGAGGCCGCGTAGCCGCCCCGTCTCGGAGCTGTCTTCCCGGAGCGCCATCCAGCGGACCCTCCCCTGTGGGCCTTCCACAGTCTTCAACTGGGCCATGCTTGTGATATTTCGCACAACTATTGACTAATCGAGTGTTATACTACGCACAATCCTTGGTGTATGTCAATCGTACGACAGTAGGGATGGGCGTTCGAATGCTGACATCTGCCCCACCACCCTTGTCCCGCCTGGCCCGCCCCTCCGGTGCCTTCGCAATGGTTGCCATCGACCAGCGCGAATCACTGCGGACCATGTTCAGCGCCACTCTTGGCGCCCCTCCCAGTGATGACGTCGTCAGCGACTTCAAGCTCGCGGTGGCGGAGCAACTGGCCCCTTTCGCATCGGCAATCCTGTTTGACCGCTTCTACGGCCTGCCCGCCTTCGCGGCCACAGGGCGAGTGCCGACCTGCGCGCGCATCATGGCGGCCGACCAGCTTACCCAGCCGCCGGGCGGACTGGTCGAGGACACCGACATCGACGCCGGCCTCGACCCCGCCGCGATGCGTGCGGCGGGCGCGGACGCGCTCAAGTTGTTGGTAATTTGGCGTGGCGCGCAGAACGGTGACCGATGCGTTGATCTGGCCTCGCGCTTCATGCAACTCTGCCGCACGGGCGGCCTGCTGGGCATCGTCGAAGCGATCGTCCCGGAAGGATGGCGCGGGACGGGCGGCGGCGCGCGGGAGTCAGCCATCGTCGACGCGGCGCGCCAGCTCGGTGCCGCGCAGCCCGACCTGTACAAGTGCCAGGTTCCCTTCCATGGGCGTGGCCGGGCGGCGGCCATCGGCGCCGTGTGCGAGCAGATAGGTCTCGCCCTGCCCTGTCCGTGGGTAGTACTCTCGCAGGGCGTGGCGCTCGATGATTTCCCGCACGCGATCGAGATTGCCTGCCGCTCGGGAGCGTCGGGCTTCCTTGCCGGACGCGGAATCTGGGCCGATGCCGTCAGTGCAGACAGGTACCGCGAGTCGCTGGAGGCCGTCTCAGTGCCGCGCCTTCACCGGCTGGCGGACACGGTCGATTCGCTGGTAACACCGGCCAAGGTAACCGCGACGAGCGAGCCGCACGAGTCCTGATGTCGCTCTCGCCGGCGTCGGCGCTCCTAGCCATCGACCTGGGCACTTCGTCGATCAAGGTCCTTGCCTTCGACCCGGCCGGCCACGCGCTGGCCGGGCGCCGGGCGCCGACGCCAACCGACCGATCGGCGGCTGGAGGCCGCGCGGAGCACGACCCAGAGGCGCTCTGGGCAACAACCGCGCATCTCGTCGCAGAGGTCGTCCGCAGTCTCCCCGCGACGCGCATCGAGGCGATCGGAGTGACGTCGGTCGGCGAGAGCGCCGTGGCACTCGATGGGCAAGCACGGCCGGTGCGACCGGCCATCGCCTGGTTCGATTCACGGGGCGAGCCGCAGGCCGCGTGGTGGTCACGCGAAGTGGGGCCAGCCCGGGTCGCGCAGATCAGCGGCCAGGTCCTCGACGCGCACTACAGCGTCAACCGACTCATGTGGTTACGCGAGCAAGAGCCCGACAGCTACGCGCGCGTCCGTCACTGGCTGTCGCTGGGCGACCTTGCGATCCTACGCCTGTGTGGGGAATTGGCCACGGACTTCAGCCTCGCGTCGCGCACGATGGTCTTCGACCAGCGTCGCCTGGACTGGTCGGACCAGCTGCTCGACGCAGCCGGGCTGCAACGTAGCCTCTTCCCGCCTGCCGCAGTCGGCGGTACCCGCGTGGGATCGGTTACGGCAGAGGCCTCGGCCGCGACCGGATTGCCTGTCGGGACGCCGGTCGTGCTGGGCGGACACGACCGCCTGTGTGCCGCATTTGCGAGCCGGGGCAGAGAACTTCTGCCGGTCGATTCGACCGGCAGCGCCGAGGCGCTGGTGATGCCCGTCGCGGGTTACATCGAGCGCGATCCGGCAACGGCGGGGTTCGCCGCCTGCTACGCCGACGTGGTGCCCGGGCAATTTGTTGTCTCAGCCCGTGTCGGCTACGCGGGAGCCCTACTTGATTGGTACCGGCGCGAGATTGAGTCTGCGCCGCCCGACATCGGACCCCTGGACGTCGACCAGATCGTCGGCTGGCCGCTCGCCTTTTCGGGGCTGGTCTGCTATCCGAGCTTCGGTCGCGCCCTGGGTCCGGAATGGGACGCGTCCGTGTCCGGTGGCGCGCTGATCGGGTTGACCATCGGCCTTCGCCGAGCACAGCTGATCCAGTCGATCATCGAAGGCGTCGGCTACGCGCTGCGCGCCAACCTCGATTGGCTCGAGCGCTATACCGGCCGGGCCATCCCCGCGCTCCGCGTGGAAGGGCCGATGACGGCCAGCCGCGTGTGGATGCAGCTCAAGGCGGACGTCAGCGGACGGCGCGTCCGGGGAGTGCGCCTCGATGAGGCGACGGCACTGGGCGCCGCACTCCTGGCCGGCGTCGGCGCCGGCCTATATGCGGACCATGGCGCGGCCGCCGTTGTAGTCGAGCACCGACTAGAGGATTGGAGCCCCACCCAGCCACTTGCGCAGACGTACACCGACGTGTTCGAGCACGGCTTCCGGCCCCTGCCGGATGCGATTCGCGACCTTGTAGCCGTCCTTGATCGCGCCGGCGCGGACTAGGGGCTGGGCACCTTCAACTCAACCTACCGCAACCGGTTCCTGACGCGCTTTCATCGCGTCCCACAGCGCTCCCGCGTTGTTGGTCTGGATATGATCCATCATGTACTCCTGTCCGACGTCGACCGGGTAGCGCTCGGCGAAGCTGACCCGCGCGATCGTCTCCTCGCGGGTCCACCCATACGCCACCGCCCGGGCCACCGCCGCTTCCCACTCGAGCAACACCGCCCGCTGCGTGGCGAGATATGCGGGCGTGGTGACCGGCCCGTGGCCGGGCACGACAATGTCTACGTCCAGCTCCGCGATGCGCTCTAGCGCCTTGAGCCACTGCTCCACGTTCGAGGTCATCAACCAGGTCTGGCACTCGCTGAAGACTGTGTCGCCGGTGAACACCACGCGCTCCTCGGGCACGTGGACGGCGATCTGGCCGGGCGTGTGGCCAGGCGTGAAGAGCAGGTTGAAGGTGTGTTCGCCGAGGCGCAGCGTCAGGTCGCCGGTAAAGATGATGCCGCCGTTGTTGAGGTTCGCGTAGTAGCTATCGCGGTCGGGCAGGATCGCCGCGGCCTCGGGATCATCGGTCGGGATGGCCTCGGCGGCGTAGTCGTAGGCATCGGGCTGCTGACCGAGCTTCATGAAGTTGTCGAAGACGCCCTGGTGCATGACGACGGTGCCGGCGCCCTTGAAGTAGTGGTTGCCGAATATGTGGTCGACGTGGTGCTCGGTGTTGATGAGGTAGCGAATGGCGCCGTGCGCCTCGGCTTCCCGGCGCATCGCCACGGCTTTTGTCGGCAGTTGGGGGGTGTCGATCACCACCACCCCGTCGCGGGTGACGACGAAGCTCGGGTTGCAGCCGCGGAGGCTGACATCGGTGAAGACGTTGGGCGTGACCTGCTGCATCTGCCTTTCCCTCTCAGACTTGACTTCCAACCCACCGCTGCTACGCGGTCGCACTCTCGACGCCAAGGAAGCGGCGCTGTAACGCCTCGTCGGCGAGCAGTTGGCTGGAGATCGTCTCGTGAACGATCTCGCCGCTGACCATGATCAGGATTCGCTCGGCCAGCTCCGTCGCCACCCGCAGGTTCTGCTCCACGAGAAGCAACGACATGCCCTCGTCGACGAGCGTGCGCGAGGTGTCGACGAGCCGGTCTATAACCGCCGGCGCGAGACCCTCTGATGGCTCGTCCAGCACCAGCAGGGCAGGGTTGGTGAGCAGGGCGCGGCCGATCGCGAGCATCTGCTGCTCGCCGCCCGACAATGCCACGCCGCTCACGGTGCGCCGCTCGCGAAGGACGGGGAAGAGTTCGTAGACGGCCTCGATGGTCCAGCGCCCACGTCGGGCGAGGCCCTTGTCGATCATCCGCAGGTGCTCCTCGGCCGTCAGCGAGCGGAACAGGCGACGACCCTGGGGCACGTAGCCCACGCCGGCACGACAGATGGCGTACGACGGCCGGCCAACGAGCTCGCGCCCGGCGAAGCGAACAGAGCCCTGCACATGCGGCGGGCTGATGCCGATCAGCGCCCGGCACAGCGTGCTCTTGCCCATGCCGTTGCGGCCGAGGATGGCGGTAACGCCCGAACCGATCGATGTGTTCACCCCGTGCAGGACATGGGCGCCACCGTAGTAGGCGTGCAGGTTGCGGATCTCGAGCGTCGATTCAGGCGGCATGTTCGCGTCCCAGATAGATGTCCTGCACGCGCTGGTCGGCGCGGATCTCGTCGGTCGAGCCCTCGACGACGAGGCGGCCCTCGTGCATGATCGAGACGCGCTCCGCCACGGTCAGCGCCACCTCCATGTCGTGCTCGATGAGCACGACCGTCACCTCGCGGTCGAAGCCAAGGAGTATCTCGGTCAGCACCTGCCGCTCGGCGCGCGCCAGGCCGGCCGCCGGCTCGTCGAGCAGCATCAGCCGCGGCCGCGAGGCTATCGCCAGGCCAACCTCGAGCTGGCGCTGCTCGCCGTGGGAGAGATCGCGCGCCAGCGAGTCGAGGCGGCCCGACAGCACGACCTGCTCGGCGGTCCTGCGCGCCTGCTCGCGCAGCATCCTGTCGTCGCGATGCGGCAGCACGCGCAGGTGTCCGCGGCGGAAGCCGAGCGCGGCGAGGTAGAGGTTGTCCTCGACCGACAGGCCGCTCAGCACGCGCGAGCTCTGGAAGGTGCGCGCCATGCCCAGCCGCGCGCGGCGGTGGGCCGACATCTGGGTGACGTCTTGGCCGAACAGCTCGATGGCGCCCGATGTCGGCTCCTCGACGCCCGAGATCAGGTTGAAGAGCGTCGTCTTGCCGGCACCGTTGGGGCCGAGCACGGCGTGCCGGGCACCGATCTCAACCTCGAGGTCCACGCCGTTCACTGCGTGGACGCCGGCGAAGCTCTTCGACAGGCCGCGCAGGCGGATGATCGGTTCGGGCATCTCAGCCTCCTCGAGCCACGGGCGATGGATCGGCAGTCGACGTCGGCGGCTGGCGCCGGCGGAGGCGCCGAATGATCCACCCATCGATCGTGTTCCACATGCCCACGATGCCGCCCGGTGAGATGAGCACGATGGCCAGGAACACGAGCCCGATGAAGGTGTTGTAGCGGCTGGTGTACGCCGGGCCATAGGTTGTCAGCGCGACGACGACCAGCGCACCCGCCCACGCGCCTTCGAGTCGGTAGAGGCCACCGATGACTGCCGCCTCGAGCATGCCAATCGTCACCGCCAGGGAGACCGAATCAGCTGAGATGCGCGTGTTGTTCCAGGCTGACAGGACACCCGCGAGGCCGGCTATTCCCGCCGCGACGGCGAAGATCAGCGTCCGGTGCAGCCGGACGTTGTACCCCAGGCTGGTCATCCGAATCGGGTCGTCGCGGACACCCTGCAAGACGATGCCGAACGGAGTCCGAACGAGATATCGCAAGCCGAGGTACACGGCGACGCATGCCGCCAAGACGAAGTAGTAGTTACCGGCCGGGTCAAGCACCGGATCGCCCAGGATGGCTGGCGGAAACACGCCGTTGATGCCCTCGTGCAGCCCGAAAGCGGGCACGGCTGCGAACAGGTAGTAGCTGATCTCGGCCAGCGCGAGGGTGATCATCAGGAAGTAGGTGCCGGTGCTGCTGCTGGCAAGCGCGCCGAACACGAGCCCGACAAGCGACGCTGCGGCGATGCCCATCGCCGCAGCGGCCCACGGGTCCCAGCCGTTCTGCACCGAGAGCGCGGCGGTAATCAGACCGGCGACGCCGAACAGGCCGGTCTGGGCAAGCGAAATCATGCCGCCGTAGCTGGCCAGGAAGGTCACGCTCACCGCGCAGAGACCGAGCCACATGCTCTGAACGGCAATGGCACTCGTAATGTAGGTACCACCGATTACCGGCAGCAGCGCGAGCACGGCAAGCAGCGCGACCACTGCGGCCCGCCGGAGCAACAGGTACGTCGTCATCGCTCGGCCCTTGCGAAGAGGCCCTGTGGCCTGACGGCGAGCACTGCCGCGACGAGGATGAAGGTGACGACGAGCGAGTACGGGGCGAGGTCCTGGGGCAGATAAACACCGGCATAGCCCTGGACGAATGCGAGCAGCAGCGCGCCGAGGGCGGCGCCGCCCAGGCTGCCCATGCCGCCGATGATCACGACGACGATCGAGTTGGTCAGGAACTGCACGTCCTGCCCCGGTCCAAGCGACAGCATCGTGCCTCCGAATACGCCCGACAGGGCGGCCAGGCACGACCCAGCGAAGAAAGCGATCGCGAAGACGACCTGGACGTTGACGCCGACCGCGGATGCCATGGCCCGATCGTCGATGCCGGCCCGGATCACCATCCCGAACCGCGTCCGCTGGATCCAGACCCACAGCGCCATGCCGATCGCAATCGCGACGCCGATCACGAACAGCCGGAACGCGGAATAGGACAGGTCATACACGCCCAGGCCGAAAGGTCCGCCCAGGGCGTCAGGCGGTGACACCTTGAGTGGCATGCCGCCGAACTTGTCGAGCATCTGGTCGGCCAGGATGACCGAGATGGCGATCGTGATCAGTGCCTGGCGCAGGTCCTGGCCCAGGTTCCAGCGCAGAAAGAGCTGCTCCATGACCAGGCCCAGTAGGCCAACCGAGAGCATCGCCACGACGGCAGCCATCCACCACTCGAGGCCCATGTCGGTCGAGATCGCGTAGGCGACGTAGCCGCCGAGGAGGTACAGCGAGCCGTGGGCCATGTTGACGACGCGCATCAGGCCAAAGATGAGCGTCAGCCCGACCGCCGCCAGGAAGAACAACGCGGCGAGGGTCAGCGAGTTGAGCGTGACGAGGATGAACTGCGGTACGCGGCCATCTGGGCCGAGGCCGTTCTCGAGCACCTGCACGCCCACGCCGATCACGCCGCCGAGGCCGAGCACGGCCCACAGCGCGGGTCCCAGCATGCGCCCCGACCGCAACCGTGCCAGAAACGAATGGACAGGCGTCAGCGCGCCGTTGCCCGTTGCGGCCCCCCCATCGCCAGCCATCTACCAATCGTCCTCAATAGCGGCGCATCAGCAGGATGCGCCTCGGAAAAGGTGAGGGGCTCCGTGCTGGAGCACCGAGCCCCTCATCGACTGCGGCCGGACTAGAAGTCGGCGGCCCAGGGCGGAGGCGTGCCCGCCTGGCATGTCGGCGAGTCGCGACCCGGATCAGGCGAGTCGGCACTGAACAGGCCGCCGAACGTCTCGTCGACGTTGGTGACGGTCTTCAGCAGCTCGAAGCCCATCTGGTCGCCGTCCTTCGTGAACTTCGTCACGTAGGCCGAAATGATCGCGTTGCGGTTGGCGTCGAGCGTGACCGAGCCGGTCGGAAAGGTCGGCTGGAGGTTCGCCAGCGCCTCGTTGAAGGCTGCGTGGTTGTTGCTCAGGTCGCCGTTGACCTGGGTCAGGGCCTCGATGATGGCCTGCATGTCGTTGTAGTACAGCGCCGTGAAGAGGCTCTGAGCGGGGGCTTCCGGATAGACGGCATGAATGTCGTTGACCCAGCCGGTCCACGCCGGATCGTCGCTGCCCAGCGGAACGGGTGCGCCGCCGATCATGCCGACGACCGGGTCGCCGGTAGCGAAGGTCGTCTCGTCCATGACCGACGAGCCGCCGAGCATCTCGGTTGCCGGATCGCCACCGATCTGCTCGAACGCGTTGACCGCGTTGGTCGTGTTCGTGCCGCCCGTCAGGAGCAGCGTCCCATCGACGTCGGACGGGATCTGCGCGACGTATGACGCGTAGTCCGTGGCATCGAGCGGCACCCAGATCCTCTTCGACACGTCGCCGCCCTGCGAGCAGAACTCGGCGACGAAACCGGCGGCGAGTGTGTATGGATACGAATAGTCCTCGGCGAGGATGGCGACCTTGCGCCAGCCGAGAGTCTTGTACGCGTACGTGCCGGTGCCGGCCATCCACTGCGCGCCATCACCGCCAAAGCGGAAGAAGTTGGGCGCCTGGACCTTCATCGTCGTGACCTGCGCACCCGAAGTGCCGTTGACGAAGGTCACGCCGGGCTGCGTCTTGGCGTAGTTGGCGATCGCCACGCCCTCGTCGCCCGACTCGGGCCCGAGGAGGATGTCGACCTTCTCCTGCTCGACGAGACGACGAGCCTGCTGGACGGCGACGTCCGGTGACGCGTCGGTACGGCCGAAGAACAGCTGGACGGGGCGGCCGGCGATCGTAGCGCCGGTAACAGCGTCCTGCGACTCCTGGCCAGCCGACTGGCCGCCGGCGAGCTTGATGAGCGCGTACTTCGCGCCCGAGAACGCCTCGAGCTCGAACAGCGCGAATGGGCCGCCGCCGATGGCGACGATCCCGATCTTGACCGGCTCCGCCGTCGACGGCATGGCCGTCGGCGGCGTGGTCTGCGCTTCAGTGGGCGCTAGGGTGGCGGTAGGCTCCGTGGTCGCTGCCGGCGTGCCCGAGCACGCGGTCGCGAGGACGAGCACGCCAGCCGCCAGGAGTGACAACGTGTGGAACTTGTGCAGCGATCTCGTTGGCTGCGGAGATCCTGTGTGCAAGGTCAGTCCTCCTTCTTGAAACCCGCTCATCGACGACCGTCAGTCAAACGGGTTGCCTGAAAGCCGTCGCAATTCCCCTCATGCATACCCCATAGCTCACCCTCTAGCGACACGGCGTGAACTCATCCCACCCCTCATCTCATTGGACCCTCGCAGGCCCCTGCGGTGGCGTCGCAGAGACCTGCGCCCTCCCCTGTGTCACGGGAACCACCACGAGCTGGGCGCCGGACTCGAGGACCGCCTCGCGAGCGCTTTCGGACGCGAACTCGTCGGTGATGATCGTCGTCACGGTTGACAACTCGGTCACCACCATCAGCGCCGAATAGGCAAACTTCGAGGAATCGACGAGCACGACGACCTTGTCGGCCGCCTTCATCATCACCTGCTTCATCTCGACGTCGGCGCCGTTGGTGCTCCACAGGCGCCCATCCCGGACTGCCGCGGTGCCGAGCAGGAGCATTTCCATGCGCAGCTGCGAGAGCACCTGGTGGGCCAGCGGACCGACGAACTCCTGTCCCTCTCGGAAGAAGGTCCCGCCCAGGCCCAGCAGCTGCACGCCGGGCCGCCGGGAGACAGCCGCCATCGCCGGCAATGAGTGGGTGACGACCGTCAGGCGCTGGTCGATCGGCAACCTGCGAGCGACTTCGACCAGCGTGGTGCCCGCGTCCAGGCCAACCACCGAGCCGGGCGCGATCAAGGTCAGCGCGTGAGCGGCGATCGCTCGCTTGGCTGCCGTGTGCTGATCTGCGCGGAACCGGAAGTCGATCGGGGCAAGCAGGTCGGTAACCGCACTGACCCCGCCGTGCACGACATTCACCAGCCCTTGTTCGGCCAATTTGCGCACGTCACGGCGCACGGTCATGTCCGATACGCCCAAGTCGCGGCTCAGGGCGGCCAGACCGTAGTAGCCCGACTCGCGGACCAGATCTAGGATCTGCTCCCGTCGGGTGGGTGCCGACTCGTAGCGGAGCGCTTTCTCGGTCACTGAGGCACCTCTGTTGTCTGGGTTGACATGACCACGATCGTCTTGATCCCCGAGCCAGCAGCGACGCAGTCGATCGCCTCGTGGATACGTGCGAGCCCGAACTGCGCGGTCACGAGCGACTCGAGTTGCAGCCGGTCGAGCAGCCTTACCGCCCGTTGAAAGTCGAAGTTGCGGATGAACGAGCCATGGAGGGTCATCTGCCGCTCGTACAGCTGGTATGGGTTGAGCGATACGGTGGCGTCGCGCGCGGCGACACCCATGACCACCACGCTGCCGCCCCGGCGCGCCAGCTTGATGGCCTGCTCGATGGTCGAACTGAGGCCGACGGCCTCCACCACGCGGTCGAGCCCGACACCGCCGGTCACGTCCATTGCGGCCTGTGCCAAGTCAGCGTCACGAGGATCGAGCACCTGATCAGCCCCCAGCTCGACGCCGAGCGCCCGCCGGGTCTGGTCGGGCTCGGAGAGGAGAACGTGGGCGCCGTGCATGCGCGCGACCTGAACGAGCAGCATGCCGATCGTGCCGCCGCCGATGACGCCCACCCACTCACCGGGCCGGATTCCGGCCAGCGAGGCGGCGTGCAACACGCAGGCCAGGGGCTCGGTGAAGACTGCGGATCGCCAGGACACGCCCACGGGTATCGGGTACAGAGCTGCCTGGGGCACCGTCGCGTACTCGGCGAACGCCCCCAGGTGCGCTGAGCGTCGCGAGCAGAGCAGTTCCTCGCCTTCGCGACAGTGGAAACAGGTGCCGCACGAGACGCTTGGGCAGACGGAGACGAGCTGGCCCAAGGCGGCCGGCGCTTCGCCGTCGCCGAGCTGCTCGACGATGCCCACACCCTCGTGGCCCAGCGTGACCGGTGGCGCCCAGAGCGCGAAGTCGCCGCGAACCGCGTGCACGTCAGATCCGCAGATCCCGCTCGCGATCATGCGCACGAGGGCCTGGCCGGGCCCAGGCGCACACACGGGCAACTGCTCCAGCCGGAGATCAGACGTGCCGTAGTAGCGCGCTGCCAAACCGGTTCGTTCCAAAGTCCGCTCAGCCCTCGACCGCCGTACTCATCCCATCTCGTGATCGATTCGTGGCAGCGTCACGGTTTCCGGAGAGACGCTCCCCGGTTGAACCTCCGCTCTCAGTGCGCGATTGAGCACATTTTACCGCGCATTGTTGTTATATTGATCACAAATTCAGTCAGATGTCAAGCAGAAGCAGGCTGGAACACCTCCGCCTTGAAGCCGACGGGCTGGGTGGCGGTATGGCCAGTTGGCCACCACGACACTCGCGTCGGGCCCTGCGCCGCAGTTGGTCCGCTGCTGCGTGGCTCGATGCTCCGCCTCGTGGGCTGGCTGCTCGTCTTCGGGCTCGTGCTGGGGCTTATCGGGCTGGTAGTCGGCGTCGTCGGGCTGTTCCTTGCGCTCCTCGTCGCGCCGCCGCATATCGACATGGCCAGCGATCCGGCCGGCGCCTACAGCTTCTCGAGCTCCGCTGTGGTGTCCAGGTTCGCGTCACCACCCTCGTCGATGCACTGTTCGCTCCCATCGCAACGATCGGTCTGACGCTCCTGTACTTCGAGATGCGCTGGCGACACGGCGAGGCGATCCCGGCCCGGGACAGACGGCGGCCAGCTGAGGATGCCGACATGGCGACCTGCGAGTGCTCAGCATCATGTGTGCCTGCATGAACCGCACGGCGCTCGCGATATCAGTCGCACTGATGCCGCCGGGGCTACTGCCGGTCAGAGGGCGAGGACGGGCGCGTAACACCGACGCGGCGAGTCTGGCCATGCCTGGAATCGGCAGCCGGCGAACGCTTGTACCGGTGCTGTGTGACGTCTATTAGCCTCGCTGAGACCAGAAGGTCCAGGTCGCCGACGGACGCCTCGCTATGCCCCTGATGACTGCAGCTCGCCGTCTCGTTTCCGCAGGGCGCGCCAGACGCGCTCGGGTGAGAGCGGCAGGTCGCGGATCGCCACGCCGGTGGCGTCGCGCACGGCGGCGGCGACGGCCGACGACACCGCCAGTAGCGCGCCCTCGCTCATGCCCTTGGCGCCGTACGGCCCCGGCCCGTCGCCGTTCTCGACCGTGTCGCTGAGCATCTCGCGGGGCAGGTCCATCGAGGTCGGGATGCGGTAGTCGATCGCGCCCAGGTTCCTGATCCGCCCGGCGTCGTCGAAGATGTAGTGCTCCATGAGCGTGTGGCCGAGGCCCATGATCGCCGCGCCCTCGTCCTGCATCGTCACCTGCAAGCGGTTGATCGAACGGCCCACGTCCGATACGGCCACGTGGCGATGGATGGTGATGTCGCCGGTCTCCTCGTCGACGCTCAGTTCGACGGCCGTGGCGTTGAACTCGAAGAACGCCGCCGACCCACCCAGCGGGTGTCCCGGGTCCGCCTCCTTGCGCGCCTCGCCGGTGCCCATCACCTCGCCACCCAGCCGGCCCAGCGCAGCGCGCACGGCTTGCGCGGTCGACTGCGTACCGTCATCAAGGTCGGCGCCCTTGTCGCGCAGCTTGGCCTTGATCTCGCGGCACGCAGCCAGCACGGCATTGCCCATCAGCACGGTCGAGCGCGAGGCCGACGTCTGCTGGTCGTAGGGCACCACCGCGGTGTCGCCCATGACCGTCGACACCTGCTCCATGGGCACGTGCAGCTCCGCGGCGGCGATCTGCGCGAAGATCGTGCGCGCGCCCTGGCCCATGTCCTGCGTGCCGGCGTAGACGACCACCGAACCATCGGCCAGCAGGCGCACCAGCGAGTGCGACAGGCCGGTCGTCGGGCCCGACTTGATGCCCAGCGCGATGCCCCGCCCGTGACCCGCCGGCTTGGGTGCGTCCCAGTGCGCCAGTACCGCGGCGCGCTTGACCGTCTGGGCCCAGTCGCCATCGCACGGCGTGTCGAAGGGTATGAAGTGGTCGCCCTTCTTGGCCAGGTTGCGCAGGCGGATCTCCAGCGGATCGATGCGCAAGGTCAGCGCCGCATCGGTGATGTTCGACTCGACCGCCCAGTTGACCTGGGGATTGCCGAAGCCGCGGAAAGCCGTCGACGGCACGGTGTGCGACAGCACGCTGCGCGCGAGGATGCGCGCGGCGGGCCAGTTGTACGGGCCGTTGCCGATGTACGAGCCCTTGCCCGTGACGCGGTCGGCGATGTCGGCGTAGGCACCGATCAGGTAGTACGCGTCGATGTCCTGGAAGGCGAAACTGCCGTCGCGGTGGACGCCGGTGCGCACCGTGATCTGGGTCTCGGTCCGGCGCACCGCCTGGAAGGTCTCCTCGAGCGACAGCACCAGGCGCACCGGCCGGCCGGCTTTCAGGGCCATGAACGCGAGCACCGGCTCGTACTTGGCGTGCTGCTTGCCGCCGAACGCGCCGCCCGGGTCGGGTGCGTGAACGCGCACCCTGGCCAGCGGCAGGCCGACCGCGCGCGCCAGCACGCGCTGCAGCCAGTACGGGTGCTGGATGGTCGTCCACACGGCCAGCCCATCACCGTCCGGCGCGGCGACGAAGGCGTGCGGCTCAATGGCGAACTGGGTGACCATCGGAAAGTTGTAGGTGTGCTCGACGACGACGTCCGCGGTCGCGCCGTCGACCTCGCCCCAGCCCACGCGGTGCTCGCGCAGCACGTTCGTATTGGCCAGCGGATCGCCCGGGCGCAGCGCCGGATCCTGGACCAGCGGCGCACCCTCCGCCAGAGCGCCGGCGACGGTGAAGACCGCGGGCAGCTCCTCGTAGTCGACTTCGACCAGGCGGGCCGCTTCTTCGGCCGCGTCTTTCGTGTCCGCAGCGACGATCGCGACCGGGTCGCCGTGGTACTTGACCTCACCGGTCGCGATCACCGGCCGGTCGCTGAACTGCGGCCCGAAGCGCGGCATCTCGCCGGGCATGTCGGCAGCGGTGTGGACCATCCGGCAGCCCGGCACCGCCAGCGCGCGCGAGGCATCGATGGCGCGGATGCGCGCGTGGGCCACGGGCAGCGTCACCAGCTTCGCGTGGAGCTCGTTGGGCAGGTGGATGTCGGCGACGTACAGCTGGTCGCCGGTGACGCGCGGTTCGCCGCCGCCGCGCCCCACCGGCTGGCCGATCTCGACGCTCACTGGTCGACCACGTGGGGCGGCAGCTCGCGCACCGACGACGACTCCGCTGCCACCGACTCGGCCGGCGCCTCGCCCGCTGCAGTCACCTCGACTGCCGCGAAGATCTGCTCGTAGCACGCGCAGCGGCACAGGTTGCCGGCCAGGCCCTCCTCGATCTCCGCGCGGGACGGATGCGGCACGCGCCGCAGCAGGTCGTCGCCGGCCATCAGTTGGCCGGGGATGCAGAAGCCGCACTGCACCGCGCCCTTGTCGATGAAGGCCGACTGGAGGCGAGTGAGCTGGCCGGGGTCGGGTGCCAGGCCCTCGACGGTCGTCACCTCCCCACCGTCGGCTTCGGCCGCGAGGACCAGGCACGAGTCGACGATGCGGCCGTTGAGCCGGACGGTGCAGGCGCCGCACTCGCCGACCAGGCAGCACTCCTTGGTGCCGGTCAGGCCCAGGTCGTCGCGCAGCGCGTCGAGCAGCGTGTGGTGCGGCGCGACGTCCACCGTGCGAATTCGGCCGTTGAGGGTGAGCGAGACCTGCATCAGGCGGCCGCCTCCAGCCGCTCGCGCGCCGCGGCCATAGCCCGCTGCGTGAGCACGCGCAGCATGGCCAGCCGGTAGTCGGGCGAGGCGCGCATCGATGTCGGCGACGGGCGCGCCGCGGCAAACCAGTCGTCAAGCGGCGGCGCGCCGCCCTCGCTCACGAACAGCAGTGGCCGCGGACCCAGGCTGCCGTACGCCAATCGTGTCGTGCCCGCGTCATCGAGCGCCACCGCCAGTGTCACCGATGCGAGGTCGTGGCCGCGCCGCCGGGTGCGCCGCTGGAACGCCGAGCCGACCCGCCCGGAGGGCAGCGGCAGGTCGATGGCCGTTACCAATTCGCCGGGCTGGAGCGTGGTGACGCCCGAGCGCACGAAAAAGTCGTCCAACGGGATCGTCCGCTCGCCGGCCGGCCCGATCGCATGCACGCGAGCGTCGTAGACCAGCAGCGAGGGCACCGTGTCGGCCGCCGGCGAGGCATTGCAGATGTTGCCGGCCAACGTTGCCCGGTTGCGGATCTGGACCGAGCCTACGAAACGCGCCGCGTCCACGAGCGCGGGGAACCAGCGCTGCATCAGCGGCGAATCGTGGATGTCGGTCATTACCGTGCCCGCGGACACGCGCAGCGCGCCGTCGGTCTGCGTGATCGCCGGAGCCAGCTCGCGAACCCGTTTGACATCGACCACCACCGACGGCGCGTACGTGCCGTCGCGCAGGCGGATGATCAGGTCCGTGCCGCCGGCCAGGATGCGCGCGTCGGGGCCGTGCTCGGCCAGCAACGCGACCGCGTCGGCCAGGGTCGTCGGGCGCTCGTAGGCGAAGGCGCGCACCCGCTAGAGGACCTTCTCGACCTCGTCCAGCAGGACCTGTGGGTTGGCTGCCCTGACGAAGTAATAGGGCCGCTCGCAGAAGCGTTCCACGAACTCGGCGCGAGCGTGGCGGCGCTCATCCGTGTCGACCAGCGGCATCGGCCAGCCGGGTGCCAGCAGCTCATTGAGCAGGAAGTAGTTCTGCAGCGAGTGGAGCGTCTGGAACTGGCGCTCGAAGGGGATCATCTCGACCAGGCTGGGCTCGAAGTTGCCGTCGATCGCCGGCACCACCACCACGTCGACATTCGCGGGCTGCTCGTACACCTCCCAGGTGGGCAGGCCACCAAAGAACTTGGCCACGCCTGCTTCGGGCGCGGCCTTGTCGGCCCGTTCGGTGCCCACGGCGCGCTTCTTGAGATAGACGTCCTTGGAGCCCAGCACCGCCATGCCGCTGTCGTCGATGACCGTCGTCTCGGTCGAGATGAGCTGCGCGCCGCGCCGGCACGCCTCGACCTGGCCCATCGTTTTGCCATGGTTCGACTCGCCGCCCAGAAAGACCATGGTGCGCCCGTCCCAGCGCACTGCCGAGGCGTGGAAGGGATGCAGGCCACGATCCTCGAGACGCAGCGACAGCAGTGTCACCACTGCCTTCTGCAGCGGACCTGCGGCCCAGTCGCCGGTGAAGCTCATCGCCCCGTCCGAGTAGGCCACCGACTTCGCGCCCTGCCGCCGCCAGA
This sequence comes from uncultured Anaerolineaceae bacterium, assembly GCA_964610835.1. Taxonomy (GTDB): domain Bacteria; phylum Chloroflexota; class Limnocylindria; order Limnocylindrales; family CSP1-4; genus JALYGJ01. The sequence goes on from CAZSWK010000009.1 coordinate 36,395, forward strand.
CCAGCCCCGCCGCCGGCTCCGTCGGCGCGCCCTGCGTAACCTGCACCGCGGCGAGCCGATAGTTCAGGAAGTTCATATCGACCAGTGCCTGGTCGCCGGGTGCGGCATCGAAGACGTCCATGCGCAGGCGGGCGGGTCCGCAGACGAACTCCTCTGACAGACTCGGCTTGTCGCTCATTGCTCTCCCACCGCGGCCGGCTCGTTGATGTGCAGCACCTGTTCTTCCGCCTCGCGTGCATGTACCCGCATCGCGTCCGCCGCCCGATCGGGATCACGGGCCTCGAGCGCGCCCAGGATGGCGAGGTGGCGATCGGCCAGCCAGTGCAGGTCGGCGCCCGGCATTGTCGCGGTGAGGTAGGTGCGCGCGAACGGCTCGAGCACCTTCCACAGGCGCTGGATGGTGCTGTTGCCCGATGCCTCGATCACGCAGTCGTGGAACTCCGAGTTCTGTAGCGCCTGGGCATGGGCATCACCGCGCGTCGCGCTGGCGCGCATGCCGTCGAGCAGCGCGTGCATCGTGGCTAGCGTTGCCTCGTCGATCCGTGTCGCGGCCTGGCGCGCGGCGATCGCCTCGAGCTCGCCGCGCACCTCCATTGCCTCGATCAGTTCGGTTGGCTCCGGTTGGCGCACCTTCGCCCCGCGGTAGGGGCGCATCTCGACCAGGCCCAGCGTGGCCAGGTCGCGCAGCGCCTCGCGCACCGGTGCCTGGCTGGTGCCCAGCTGGCGGGCCACCCGCGTCTCGATGATGCGTGAACCGGGCGCCAGCTCGCCCTCCAGGATCCAGCGCAGCATGCGGTCCTTAACCTGCGCGGACAGGACGCTGCGAGCCAATGGCAGAGCGACCGCAGTCTCCTCGGATTCGGGCGGGGCCACCGTGGTCAGTCGAGGAATTCGTAGAACGCTGCGTCGCGCTGCGCGAGGCGGTTCACGCCGTCGCGCAGAACGTGGACCTTGAAGTGCTCGCTTTCACGGTGCGCCTGCAGCGCGGCCTCGTCCTCGTACTGCTCGTAGATGAGGAATGAGCGCGGGTCCTCCGTCGAGCGGTGGGCGATATACATCCGACAGCCAGGTTCAGCGCGCGTGAGCGGCGTCATCGTGCGCAGGACGTTCGCGACTGCCTCTTCCTCACCGGGCTTGGCCTCCCAGCGTGCGATAACGACGAACATCGGGGCTACTCCTTCAGGTCAGGATTGGGCAACTGTGTATCGGTCACAGCCGCCAGCAAGTCGTGGTAACTGGTGATGAACGTGCGCAGCGTGCGCACGCTGGGCGGGAAGCTGTCGAACTCGTCGATCGCCAGACCGTCCGGCTCGTACGCGCGCCGGAAGTCGGCGAAGTGCGTGCTGAGCTCCTCGATGTATTCGAGATCTACAGGATCGTCCATCCGCTCACGCACCTCAACCGTCGAGGCATTGAATTGCTTCTGCCACTTGGACGGCAGGGTGATCACCACGTCGCCGCCGATGAACTCCGACCAGTGCAGGTGGTGGCGGATGGCGGCGGCCAGCAGGCGGGCGCGGAAGCCTCGCTCGCGGAAGATCCCATATGCCCGCTTGAAGACGGCGACGCCCGAGTAGGCCAGCGCTGCCGGGTGGACGATGATGCCGTCGCGCTGTACGAGCACTTTCAACCAGTCCTCGATGCGGCCGACCATGATCGTGATCACCGGCCCCATGTTGTCGACCGGCAGGCCCTCGCGTTCGCGCCGCTCGAGGCCACGTTCGACCGCCGCCGCCGCAGCGACCGCCTGGGCGACCGAGAAGGACACCGTGCAGTTGACCGACACCCCGCGGTAGGTGGCCTCCTCCATCACGCCAATGCCGACCTTGGTGGCGGGAAACTTGACGATGATGTTCGGCGCGACCGAGTTGAAGTGGACACCCTGCTCGAGCATCGGCTGCGGCGTGCGCCAGAAGGTGGGGTTGGTCTGCATCGACAGGCGGCCCTGCCTGCCGCCGAAGCGCTCGAAGGCCGGCTCCAGCAGCTTCGCGCCGGCGCGCGACATGTCTTCGACGATCGCCCAGGCGAGATCCACCTCCGTGGCGATGGGCATTTTGACGGCCAGCTCGCGCACACGCGCGCGCCAGCGCTCGGGATCCTTCCGCCAGTTGTCCATGACGATGGTCGGATTGGCCGTGGCGCCCACCGCGCCGTGCTCGATCGCATAGGCCAGCTCGTCCACGTTGCACGAGTCGTTCCACAGATCGCTGGCCGTGGCTGCCGTCTGCTGCAGCGGGCTCAGCGCCCGCACCTGGGTCGCCGTCATCGCATCACCTTCATCCGGCTGTCGTGAACAGGTCGCTGCGCGGTTGCGCGGCCGGCTCGAGGATATCGACGACCCCCTTGGTGCCGTCCACGCGCAGGCGGTCGCCGGTCTTGATGTAGGTCGTGCCGTCCTGCGTACCGACCACCGCCGGGATGCCGAATTCACGCGACAGCACGGCCGGATGGGCGGTCAGCCCGCCGGCGTTGGAGACCAGCCCGGCAATCTTGGTGAACAGCACCACCCAGGCCGGATTGGTCATGTGGCAGACGAGGATGTCACCGGCCTTGACCTCGTCGAACTGCTCCTCGCGGAGCACCACCCGGGCCACGCCCTCGACCACGCCCGGCGAACCGCCGATGCCCTTGACCTGGCCGGCCACACCGCCCTTGCGCGTGAACTTCTCCGGGAAGCCCCAGTTCACGAGGTACGGGAAGTCGAGCTGGCTCTGCGTCGCGGTGCCGACCCACGCCCGCGGCCGGAACGTGTACGCCTTCTCGCGCTCGGCCTTGCGCTCCTCGACGAGCGCCTTGGCGTCGAACACCGCGTGGTCGCCGATCAGCGCGCGCGACTCGTTGTAGCGCAGGAACATCACGTCATCAGGCTGCTCCAGAACGCCCGCTGCGACCAGCTTGCGGGCGATGGCGATGAGCACCAGCCGGACGTGGGCGTTGGCACCCTGGTCGATGTAGAAGTGGTGGTCGGGCGTGAGCGGCGCCATGCGCAGGTTGACCTCGTTCGCCGCGCGCATCTCATCGAGCGCATCACCGCTCAAACCCTCGAGGATCTCGCGTGAGGCAGCGGCGATGTCGTCGCGCAGCGCGCCCATCGTCGAGGGATAGTCGTAGTCCGTTTCGAGATAGCCGCGAATCAGCTCGATGACCGGCTCCATTTTCTCGTAGACCGTCGGGAAGATGAACTCGTGGCTCCACACCGCGTGCCAGCCGAACTCCTTCTGGTACGGCTTGACCTTTTCGGCCACGAAACGGCGGCCGCGCGCGCTGCCGTCGAGCGCCGTAACGATCTCTTCGACCGCGCCGTGCGCAAAGGCAGCCGAGAGCTCGCCGTCTGCCTTGACCTCCTCCTTCATCTCCCACAGCGCCCTGATCGAGTCCCAGTTGCGGTCGTCGGCGCTGTTCTGCAGCCGGCCGAGCAGCGTGTCGTCGACCTTGCCGTGCGTCTTGTGCATCACCGCGCGCAGCTTGAGCGTGGCACTCAGCTGGGCGAAGTTGAGCATCCAGTGGATCTTCCAGTGCCGGTCGTGTACGTCGATGGCGTCCTCGAGCAGCACCGCCAGGTCGGCCAGGCTCATCTCGTCCTGGCGGTCGAGCTCACCCTCGAGGAAAACGAAGTTGCGCTGCATCTCGGGCACCAGGCGTTCGCGCCACCAGTCGGCGAAATGCTCGCCGTACACCGGCAATGTCGCCTCACCGTACTTGCCGATGCGCGTGCTGTACGCCGCGTCGAGCGGCACACGGGCACCGTAGCGCGCGCCGTACTCCATGGCGTCCACCTGCCACGCGGGGTCGGCGGGCACGGCAGCGGTATACAGGTAGCCGTTGACGTTCTTGATGATCCAGTCGGCCGCGAAAGGCGTGCCGAAGCGGCGGAACATGTGGTCACACGACAGCCACCAACCGCCGATCTCCTCGAACATGGGGCTCAGCGGATGCGGGCAATGCAGGTCGTCGAAGACCCAGAACAGCTCCTTCTCGCGTTCCGAGCGCCACTCGATGGGGAAAGATTCGTCGCCCAGGAACTGGTCGAGGATGGGCTCGCCGTTGGCCAGCGCCCCGCTCTGCTGCTGCGTTTCGACCGCCATCACCATGCCCTCCGGTCCGACTCCTCCCGGTCCGACTATCGATGATCGATCATAATCCACTGGAGCATGAAGCCCACCGCTAGATCTCTGATTTTCGACTTTGACTCGCCTCCCGATGTACCTGGAGAGGTCCGGATTAGGCTGCTCGGCGGCAAGGGCGCGAACCTCGTCGTGATGGCGTCGGAGCTGGGCCTGCCGGTGCCCCCCGGCTTCACCATCACCACCGAGGCGTGTCGCACATTCCTCGGCGGGGAGTGGCCGGCCGGGCTCGACGCTGAGCTGCGCGAGCACATGGCCCGCCTGGGCAAGCTGGTTGGCCGCCGGTTTGGTGATCGCGCCGATCCCCTGCTGGTCAGCGTCCGCTCCGGCGCACCGGTGTCGATGCCGGGAATGATGGACACCGTCCTCAACCTCGGCCTCAACCAACGCAGCGCCGACGGGCTGGCGAATGCGAGCTCCGGCGGCGCGGATTTCGCGGCGGACTGCCTGCATCGGCTGCGCGCCGGTTATCGCGAGGTGATCGGCGCCACTGAGCTGCCCGATGATCCGTGGCACCAGCTGCGCGGCGCGATCGAGGCCGTGTTCCGCTCGTGGAACAGCGACCGCGCGCGCGCCTACCGCCGCCGCGAGGGGATCCCCGATGACCTGGGCACGGCAGTGACGGTGCAGGCGATGGTGTTCGGCAACCGTGGTGCTGACTCGGGCACGGGAGTGATGTTCACGCGCAACCCGTCGACCGGCGAGAACACGCCATACGGCGACATCATGTTCGATGCACAGGGCGAGGACGTGGTCGCCGGTGGCCATGCCACGCAGTCGCTCGAGGCGCTCGACGAACGGCTGCCGGCAGTGGGCCGCGAGTTGCGTGACTACGCAGCCCGGCTGGAGCGCCACTACGCCGACCTGTGCGACATCGAGTTCACCGTCGAGGGCGGCCGCCTGTGGCTGCTGCAGGTGCGCGTCGGTAAGCGCAGCCCCCGGGCGGCGCTGCGCATGGCGATCGACATGGCGCTCGACGAGTCCTTCCCGCTGTCACGCGCCGACGCGGTCCAGCGGGTTGGACCGCTGCTCAGCGACCCACCGCGGGTCTTCGTCCGCGCCGCGGCTGCGCCCGCGGCGATCGCCAGCGGCCTGCCCGCGTCGCCCGGCCTCGCCGGTGGCGCAATCGTCACCTCGTCGGCGGCTGCCGAGGATTCGGCCGCCCGGGGGATGGCGGTGATCCTGGTGCGTGAGGACACGTCGCCGGAGGACGTGCCCGGGATGGCCAAATCGAGCGGTGTGCTGACCGCGCGCGGCGGCCTGGCCTGCCATGCGGCGGTCGTCGCGCGCGGCTGGGGCATCCCCGCAGTGGTCGGCGCGAGCTCGGTGAGCCTGACCGCGGATGGTGCCCGGATCGGCAGCCAGTCTTTCAAGGCGGGTGAGCGGATCACGGTCGACGGCAGCACCGGCGAGATCTTCGCCGGCGACGTGCCCGGTTCGTGGCAGGTAGCACCCGAGGCCTCGACGCTGCTCGAGTGGGCCACCGAACTCGGCATCGACGTCACCGGCTCCAGGCCGGACGAGGCTCAACGGAACTCGGCCGGACTTCAGGCAGCCGCCGGCTCGTCGCCCGCCGGTGTGGAGACGAACGACATCCTGCGCACGCTGGCGATCAAGGGCACCGCCACGGCTGAGCAGCTGGCCGATTCACTGCTGGCGACGGCGGCCGACGTTCAGCCGCTCCTCGACGAACTGGCGGCCAACGGGCAGCTGGCGATGGCCGCGGGACAGTGGCGACCCACGGCGGCCGGCAAGGAGGCTGCGGCGCACCTGTTCGCCAGGGATCGCGCGATGCTGGGCGATGCCGCGGCCGGCGGTGCGCTCGAGGCGTTTCACCCCTTCGACCTGCGCATGAAGGGCATCGTCACCGCCTGGCAGATGCGCGAGGTAAAAGGGGAACAGCAGTTGAACGATCACGGCGATGCGGCGTACGACGCGCAGGTGCTGGACTCGCTCGCCGCGCTCGACGAGGAGGTCGGCGCGTGGCTCGCGTCGCTGGCCTCCATCGCCCGTCTCGACACCTACCGACGACGGCTCTCGCGGGCGGCAAGTCAGGCCCGCACCGACCAGCGCTATGTGGCGTCGCCGCGCGTCGACAGCTACCACGGCGCGTGGTTCGAGCTTCATGAGGACCTTATCCGCCTCGCCGGGCGAACGCGCGAATCGGAGGCCTCCGCCGGCCGCGCCTGACTCGGGCTGGAACCCGGATGCTAGGCTGCCGCGATGACCGCAGCCGGCCTCGAGCGCGGCGGGCCCGACCGCGCCACGCTGCTCGCCTTCCTGGGAGTGGTCCTGTTCGGCGGCATCAATGCCGTCGCCGTCAAGCAGATGGTCGCCGAGGTGCCGCCGCTGTGGAGCGCCGGCCTGCGCTTCGCCGTGGCCGGCCTCATCCTCGCCGTGATAGCCATCGCCACCCGGCGCAGCTTCCCGCGCCGGGCCAGCCTCCTGGGAGCGCTGGCCTATGGCGCCTTCGGCTTCGCCGCCAGCTTTGCCTTCGTGTACCCGGCCCTGCGTGAAGTGACGGCGGGCACGGCGATGGTCATCATCGCCATGACGCCGCTGTTCACCTTCGGGCTGGCCATCGCGCACCGCCAGGAGCGCTTCCACCTGCAGGGGCTACTGGGGACGCTGATAGCCGCAGCCGGGATCGTCATCGTCTTCGCCGATCAGCTCGGCGCGGCCGTCCCGCTTGCCCCACTGCTGTTCATCGTGGTGGGCACGGCGGCCATCGCCGAATCGGGCGTCATCGTCAAGTGGATCCCGAAGAGCGACCCGTTCTGGACGAATGCCGTGGCGATGCTCGCCGGCGCGGGCCTGCTCCTGGCCCTGTCGCTGGTGGCCGGCGAGAGCTTCGTGCTGCCGGCATCGCTGGCCTCCTGGATGGCGCTCGGCCACCTGGTCCTGCTCGGGTCGGTGGCCATGTTCACGCTGTACGTTTTCGGCATCAGGCGCTGGACCGCCTCGGCGATGTCGTACACGACGCTGTTGATGCCGCTCGTGACGGTGGCCCTGGCCGCGCTCGTCTTCGCCCAGGGAATCAGCCCGCTCTTTGCCGTCGGCGGCGCCGTCATCCTGGTCGGGGTATACGTGGGCAGCTTCGCGCGTCGCGGCCGGAGGTCGACCGCCACTTCCGCGCCCGAGTGCCTTCCCATTGCCGACTGCGCCGGCCAGTCGCTGGGCGCCATGACGGCGCCCGAACCTAGCTGAGCGACCAGCCCGCGTCGACGTCGATGGTCTGCCCGGTGACCATGCGTGCGTCGTCGCTCAGCAGGTAGAGCGCCGTCCCAACGAGGTCATCGGCAGCCAGCGCACCACCGGCCAGCGGCTGCCTGGCGGCAGCGACTGCCATGACGTCTGCGTCGGCCTGGGCGCGCCGGCTCATCGGCGTGGCAACGAGTCCGGGCGCGATGGCATTTATACGAATACCCAGCGGCGCGTAGTAGGCGGCGGTGGCGCGCGTGAACGCCTCGATGGCGCCCTTGGTAGCCGCGTAGCCGTGCGTGGCGAAGTGCTGCCGCTCGGGGCGACGTGACAGGACGCTCGACATGTTGAGGATCGCGCCACGCTGGCCATCGGAGCGCGCGGGCTGGGCAAGCATCTGTCGCACCACCGCGCGGCTGACCAGGAACATACTCGTCGCATTGTTGGCCAGCGCCGCCTGCCAGCCGGCGAGTGTCATCTCGTGCAGCGGGCCGTCGCCAAAGCGCCGCGCGCTGATGCCGGCCACGTTGTAGGCGCAGTCGATCCGCCCGTAACTCTCGACGCACGCCCTTACGGCCGACTGAACGGCATCCTCCCGCGCCAGGTCGGCGGTGGCCCACGCCCCGCCGATCTCGTCGGCCAGTGCCTGCGCGTGGTCTGCGGTGCGTGACACGACGAAGACACGACCGCCCTCGGCGGACAGGGCGCGCGCGGCCGCGGCGGCAATGCCGGTCGCGCCCGTAACCAGGCAGACCCGCTCGGCGAAGCGATACATGCCGACTAGCCTAAGCGTCGCGGGCAGGCTGGATCTGGCCCACGGTGTGCCAGCGGTCGGAGCATGCTAGGGGCATGCAACCTGTCCTACAGCAACTCGGGCAGCAGCTGCTCGTGCCGGTTATCGAAATTCCCAGCGAAGACGCTGCCCTGCCCCTCGCCGACGCGCTGCTAGCAGGCGGCTTGCCGTGCGCCGAGATCACCTTCCGTACAGGTGCCGCAGCGGTGGCGCTGCAACGCATAGGCGACCAGCGACCGGAGATGCTGCTCGGAGCCGGCACCGTGCTAACGGTTGAGCAGGTCGATCTCGCGCTCGAAGCCGGCGCCCGGTTCATCGTTTCGCCCGGCTTCGACGCCACGATCGTCGCGTACTGCCAGTCACGGGGAGTGCCGGTATTGCCCGGCGTCATTACGCCCACAGAGCTGCTGATGGCGCGCGCAGCCGGCCTGGAACTGGTCAAGTTCTTCCCCGCTCAGGCTGCCGGTGGCGCTGGCTACCTCAAGGCGATCGGCGCCCCATTTCGGTCCTTCAGCTTCATACCCACTGGTGGCATCGACGCGGCGCTGCTACCCGCCTATCTGGCCCTGCCGCAGGTGCACGCCGTGGGCGGCAGCTGGATGGCGCCGGCAAGCCTGCTGAAGGATGGCGATTTCGACGGCATCACCAGTCGCGTTCGCGAAGCCGTCCAGCTGGCCCGGCGGCTGCGGCCGGCGCCGGCGACCAAAGCGTCCACATCTCGCGCCGAACCACAAGTCATGACCTAGTCGGAGGTACTCAGCGTGCAGACCAAGGGGAAGATCCTGAATGCTCAGCTTGCAGGGGTCATCGTCGGCCTAGGGCATCGTGACCGGATCGTCGTCACCGACGCCGGCCTGCCCCTGCCCCGTGCGGTACCGGTACTCGACCTGTCGGTTGTCGAAAATCGGCCAAGGCTGGTCGAAGTACTCGGACCGGTACTTAACGAGATGAAAGTTGACACTGCGTACTGCGCCGATCGTTTCGCGGATGCCAGTCCCGGCGTCTACGCGCAGGTGGTCAAGCTGCTCGACGGCATCGAGCTGCGACCCATACCCCAGGCAGATCTGGAGGAGATGATGGCGACTGCCAAGCTGGTCGTGAGGACGGGCGAATTCTCACACTTCGCCAATCTGGTGCTGGTTGCCGGAGTAACGTTCTGATATAGCCCTACGTGTCGAGGATCGCACCCGCGGCGGCCAGGCGCGCGCGCAGATCGTCGGGTGGCAAGGTACGCGGCAGGCAACCTGACTCCACCGCCATGGCCGCGGCCGTGCCCGCCGCCTGGCCCATGGCCATGCACGTCGCCATGGAGCGCGCCGAGGCGTGCGCGTCGTGGGTCGCGCTGAAGCAGCGACCGGCGACCAGCAACCCCTCCACGCCGCGCGGCAGCAAGGTGCGATACGGAATTCCGTAGACTGCCCCACCGGGCACGTACTGCCACTCCGTGTCGCCGCCCGGCCCATGGTCCTCGATTGGCGCGCCGCACAACGCGATTTCATCGTCGAAGCGGCGCGCCGCGAGCACGTCCTCGCGGGTCAACTGGTAGTCGCCGATCACCCGGCGCGATTCGCGCACGCCGATCGACGGACTGGTGCCGACGACGATCGAGCGCTCGAAGCCGGGCACGCGGTCGCGTAGGAAGCGGTGGTATTCGCGTACCTGGCGACGGCCCTCGATCTCGGCCCGTGTCAGCGCGACCGGATCGGTTGCATCGACGTTGGGGATGCGCGTCATGTGCACCATCACCACCCCGTCGAACGGAGTGCGGTGCCACGAGCCCTCGTGGCGCGGCAGGTGGTAATCGCCGCTCGCGGCAGCCTCGCGCATGAGTGCCCACAGATCCGGCTTCGCCGTCTGCGCGGCCCGCTCGACGTCGACGTTGGCGAGGCGGAAGAGCGTCGAGAGCGACTGCACCCGGCCCTGCGCGGCCGCGTTCTCGTACTCGGCGCCGGCCATGGCGCTGACGTCGGCATCACCCGACGCATCGACCACGACGGAGGCATCGATCCAGCGCTCGCCGCCCTTGTTCCAGATGCGCACCCCACTGACGCGGCCGTCCTCCGACCGGACGCCGGTCATCCAGGTGTGCAGCAGTACCCCAACCTCGGCATCCTCGGCGAGCCTCTCCCAGACCAACTTGAGGGTCTCCTGGTCGTAGGTCACACCGGTGCCCGAGCCATACGTGTTCGGCCGTTCGAAGCAGACCCCGGCGTCGACCAGCCGCTGGACGACCTCCCAGCCCAGGCCGCCCACCACCCGGCGCGGGTTCTCACCGGGCGTATAGAAGGCATAGAAGGTGTCGAGCACGGCAGTCGAGGTGCCGCCCAGGAACGCGAGCCGGTCGATGAGCAGGGCCCGTGCACCGGCACGCGCGGCGCTGATGGCGGCCGACGCTCCGGCGGAGCCCGAACCCACGACCACGACGTCGTAGCGCCCGTCAGTCATGTGGCTCACGCAGCGCGTAGGCGTGCGCCGGGTTGTCGACCAGGATCCGGCGCGTCTCCAGGGGCCCGATGGCGCGCTCGAGCCGCGGCACGAAACTGGTCATCAGGTAGCGCATCCCCGGGCCACCGTCGTACGAGCGGAAGTAGTCATGCTGGCCCAGATCGAGGCCCAGCAGGATCCGGTCACCATGCCCTGCGCGAATGACGGCCTCGATCAGCTCGAGCAGGACGATCTCTGGCCGGTACTTGATGCGCCCGATGGTGTCGTACTCGAGGAACACGCCGCGGCGGGCCAGGCCGACGTGGACCTCGGGGTCGGGATTGCGGTCCAGGTGCGCGAGGATGATCTGGTTTGCCGGCACGCCCGCGCCCTCGATGAGCTCGACGATCTCGTCACCCATCGTGCCGATCTCCGTGTGCGCCAGGATGGGCGTGCCCGTCTGCCGGCTCGCCTCCGCGGCAGCACTCAGCCGCTGCCGCTCGGCCCGGGTGATCCGCTGATAAGAGGCGCCTACCTTGATCAAGCCGGCGCGCGCCTCGTCGAGCGGCAGAGCAGGATCGAGCCAGTCGGCCGGGTGCATGCCCTGTTCGAGATCCGCCAACAACCGCTCCAGCAGCAGCCCTGGGCTGGCCTCATAGACCCAGTGGCCGGCCGGGTAGTGGGCGTCGCGATGGAAGCCCGTGGCGCCGATCACCGTCACGCCGGTCGCCTCGCTCAGCTGGCGCATCAGGTCCGGCCGCCGGCCCAGACCGATCGGCGTCGCCTCGACAATCGTGTGCACGCCGGTCGCCGCGGCATCCTCGACCTCCGCGGCGACCTTGGCCGGATCGTCGAGCTCCTGGCCGCCCAGTGCCGGAGAGCGCAGGAACAGGTGATCGTGCGCGTCGGTGACGCCCAGGCGCTGCACGGAGACGCGCCCGGTGACGGCCTGCACGACAGGCTCGCGATCCTCGCTCATCACCCTGATGATCGCACTCGCGGAACCTGCTACGGATAGTCACGTCAACTGCCCTGTGCGCAACCAACTCCTGCGAACCTTCTTCGTCGCTGTCAGCGCGACAGCGCTCACGGCGTGCGCCCTCGCACCACTGTCGAGCCAATCGCCGGAACCGTCGCCCTCGACACCCGCCTCGCCTACGGCATCGCCACCGCCTTCGGCACCGCCCGCGCCTTCGGGTACGCCCTCTCCGTCACCGTCGTTGACGCCCAACGAGGCGCTCGTGCGCGTCGAGCACACCGGCGGCTTCGTCCCCCAGGAGTCGCTGCTCACCCACTATCCGATGGCCGTGCTCTACGCGGACGGCCGACTGATCACGCAGGGTGCGGTTCCAGCCATTTACCCGGGGCCGGCGCTACCCAGCCTGATCCAGACGCAACTCACCCAAGCCGGCGTCGCCGACATCCTCAAGGCAGCACGCACAGCCGGTCTGAGCGGACCCAACCAGAAACTCGGCGAGCCGATGCCCGACGTCGGCCAGATCGTGTTCACCGTCGTCTATCCCGATGGCGCCAGCCACCAGACGACTCTTTACCCGCAATTCGGAGAACCTTCGCCCAGTCCTGACGTGCAGGCAGTGCTGGACTTCGAGTCCATGCTGACGAACCCGCACGCTTCGCTGCCCAACCAGGTGGTCGGCAGCGATCAGCCCTACAACTTCGACCGTCTGCGGGTGATCTCGCGTCCGGGATCCCGCCAGGGCGCGCCTGACCCCAGCCTGGTTACGGTCAAGGATTGGCCGCTCGGATCGCTGGCCACCATGGGCCAGCAGATACAGCAATTCGGTGCCGCTTACCGCTGTGCGGCCGTCACCGGTTCCGACCTGGCGAGTTTGCTAGCGCAGGTGCAGGCATCAAACCAGCTGACGCTCTGGCGATCGGCGGGCCACTTGTACTCGGTGATCTTCCACCCGCTATTGCCCGACGATCCGGATTGCCCCGCCTACAGCCTGTAACCGGCCTCAGCCGACGATCTCGATCGGCTGGATGCCCGCCAGGAAACCGTCTGCGTTCCTCGCTTTGGGTAGTGCGGGTTCGATCCGCCCGGCGTTCCGCGCGGACGCTTCGCTGGCCACCTCGTCACGCATCGCCTCGATGGCTTTCGCGTAGCGCCCGCCCATCGGCTCGGCCAACTGCTCCAGCAGCTTGCGGTCGGCCGCCTTCCTTGGCTTTTCGATGCGGAAGTGCACGATCGTGTTTCCGGCGGGAGTGGGCTCCAGTTCGTACATGGAGACGAAGCGAACGCCTCCGAACGACGCCGGCATCGTCGAGCGCGTGGTCGCGTAGTCGAAGGGGCGCCAGTCGAGGATCTCCTCCACGATGGCGTCCGGTCCGTGCATGCAGTGATTCACGGTCCCGGGCCCCCGGCGACCCGCCGGGGCAGCCTCCTCGACGGCCGTGACGCCGCTCACGGACTGCCATTCGACACGGCGCCCGGGCGTCGTCAAGAACTCCCAGACGACCTGCGGCGATGCAGCTGCCTCGACGGTGGCCTCGTACAGGGACTCATCAGCGTCGACGTAGTGGCGCTGGCGCGCATCCTCTTCCTGCCAACGCCGCTCCAGGTCCTGCACCCAGAGCTTGATCTCGCCCACGTGCTCGTAAGTCTCGCTGCGCTCGGTCATTCCCAGCGCCGCCGGGTCGATGCCCATTCCCGCGGCCAGCGCCGCGGTCAGGGCGGCGTAGGCGGGGATGCTCAGCTGCTCGACGATGCCGTTCTTGAGCAACCGATGGACGACGATCACGTCCGCGCCCAGCAACTCCTCATGACCGGCCACCTTCTGGCGGATGGCGAGGCCGTGGTGTGCCACGAATTTGAGGTTCAGGTTGGGAATACGGACGCACGCGTTGCACTCGCAGGAGGTCGCCTGGCGCACATCGCGGCGGCGACGGCGGAAGCCGAAGTAGCAGCGCTCGATAGTGTCCAGCAGTAGGGCGCCGTCGATCTTCTCGGCCGGCGCGAAACAGAACGCGGCGTCCCCCTCGAGCTTCGCGAGCCGGAAGCCCGGACGGAGGCTGGTGACGACGGTTCCGACCAGATCGGCCAGGATGTCCTGCGCGTGGTCGATCTCCACGCCGGCCAGGTACTCGGTGTAGCCGGAAATGTCGGCAATGAGCAGGCACAACTTCTCCGCCGGGACCACGCTCAGCTGACTATCTCGATGGGCGCGATGCCGGCCAGAAAGCCGTCCGGTGCGCGGCGCACGGGAAGCGGTGCAGACGGCTCAGCCGTGCGCTCGCGCGAGTCCACCCCTGCCATCTGCACCAACAGGTCGAGCTCGGCCGAAAAACCACGGTCGATATCTGGTAACGCGGCCTCCATGAGCGCCTCGTCGTGGGCCGTGGGCGCCATCGCCCGGAAGTGCAGCCGGGTGCCCGTTGCCGTGGGTTCGAGCTCGTAGGTCGACAGGAAGGTCGGCCCGTCGCCGGGCAGCTTGGTGCGGTGCGTGACGTAGTCGTAGGGTCGCCAATCAAGGATCTCCTCGATCCACACACCCGGACCATGGATACAGTGATTGACGGTTCCGGCGCCACGGCGGCCGCCCGCCGACGGGTGCTCCTGGACGTCGCTGATGCCGCCCGGCGCCTGCCAGGCAACTCGCCGGCCGGGCGTGGTGACGTACTCCCAGACGACCTGCGGCGGGGCCGCGAAATCGCGCTCTGCCACATAGAGGGCAGTCGCCGGCTCGACGAGTACGCGCTGGCGCGCATCCTCTTCCTGCCAGCGCCGTTCAAGGTCCTGTACCCAGAGCTTGATCTCGCCGACGTGCTCGTACGTCTCGCTGTGCGCGACCATCCCGAGCGACGGCGGATCGATGTGCATCGCCTCGACCAGCGGCATGGTCAGGGCCACGTACGCGCTGATGCCGAGCTG
>CAZSWK010000010.1:0-7719 GCA_964610835.1 uncultured Anaerolineaceae bacterium
GGGTCACCCAGGGCACCGACTTCATGGTCGACGAAACCGGCTTCGAGCGGCCGAACGCGGCCGCCGAGGTCAGCCGCTACACCTACACGCCGACCTACCAGCTGAGCTACCTGCTGGGCAAGGTGCTCCTGCTGCGCCTGCGCGACGACGAACGCCGCCGGCTGGGCGAACGCTTCGACCTGGGTCGCTTCCATGACGCGCTGCTCGGCGAGGGAAGTGTGCCTGTGAGCGTGCACCGACGGCTGCTCGAGGCGCGCGAGTACTGATCGTGCGCATCGTTCCGAGCATCGACCTGCGTGCCGGCCGGTCGCGCATCGTCTTCTGGCCGGGCGCCTCGACCGGCGCCGGGGTCGCCACCGACAGGCCGGAACAGATCGCGCGTCATTTCGTCGCGCAGGGCGCGTCGATGCTGCACCTGGTCGACCTCGACGGTGCCGTGCGCGGCATGCCGGTGAACACCGACGCCGTTGCGGCAATCTCGCGCGAAGTGGCCGTGCCGCTGCAACTTGCCGGCGGCGTCGACGGACCCCGCCAGATCGAACTCGCCTTTGCTGCCGGCGCCACGCGCGTGGTCATCCCAGTGTGGTCAGTGGTCGAGGACGCCGGCAACCTGAGCGCGTGCCTCACGGCCGCCGGGGACTGGCTGGGGGTGGGCATGGATGCCCGTGAGGACAGACTGCGCGACTATCCGTGGCGCGCCACGCCGCTTACCCAGGTGGATGTGATCGAGCGCCTCGCGGCGGGGGGACTGCACCGGCTGATCGTTTCGCACTGGGACCGGGAAAGCGTGGGCCTGCTCGCGCGGCTCGCCGCGCTACACGATCTGGAACTCGAGTTGGCCGGTAGTGTAAGCGGGCCGGCCGACGTGGATATTGCGCGTGAAAGCGGGGCGGCCGCGCTGATCGTTGGCGAGCCGCTGTTCAGCGGAGCGATTGATCTGAGGGAGGCGACCATCAATGGCTAAACGCCGCAAGTCACCGCAGGTCGCCCGCATGCGCACACGCGATATGGCGCAGCCCGGATTCTCACGCGGGACGCCACCGCGCCGCCAGACCAAGCGCACCTTCACCGCGTGGCCGTGGATCGCCGGGGGTGCCGTGGTGGTCATCGGCGCGCTGGCACTGATCGCCTTCTACGCAGGCATGCTGCCGCTGGCCGGCCCGAGCAACACGCCCACGGCCGATTGCGAGATTCCCGCAGCCAATCGCTCGCCCGGGCCGCCCGACGTCTCGCCGCTCAGCAACCCACCCGCAGTGCCGACCGGGGACGGCACGACGGCGACCATCACGGTCCCCGATGGCCAGATCGTCATCGAGCTGTATTGCGGCTCGGCGCCGGTCGCGGCGCAGAACTTCATCAACCTGGCCGACGCCGGCTTCTACAACGGCTTGACCTTCCACCGCATCGTGCCCAGCTTCGTGATCCAGGGTGGTGACCCGAACGGCGACGGCTCTGGCGGTCCCGGCTACACGATCCGCGACGAGCCGGTGGTGGGCGACTACACGCGCGGCATCGTGGCCATGGCACGGACATCGGCGCCCAACTCGGAGGGTTCGCAGTTCTTCATCGTGCTCGATGACAGCGTCGCCCTGAACCTGCCCAAGTCGGGTGGCTATGCGATCTTTGGCAAGGTGACATCGGGCATGGACGTGGTCGACAAGATCGCGGCGCTACCCAACTCGGGGCCGCCCAACAACCAGGCGCTGGTCAAATATCAGATGTCCACGGTGACCATTCAGCCGCCGTCAAGCTGACACTCAGATTGGTTGCACGGCGGCGCCGACCACCGCCGCCGACGTTGCGGAATATTAACGATGCGCACCACATAACCCCTTGAGTCCGTGTTAGGGGGTCAGGTAGACTGTCGCCGATGTCGCGTTCGCGCGATGTCGAGCTGCCCCAGGCGCAAGGTCATGGGTAGGTTGGGTTAGGGTAGCCGGTGCAGCCGGCGTGATAGATGCCCTTGTGGCGTGGCAGGAGCCCAGCAACTTCTGTTGTTGGATCGGCCGGGACAGTGCGGCGACCCCTCCTCGGAGGGGTCGCTTTGTTTTGTCGAGCTGCCTCACCCCTTGCCCTAGACTGGGTATCAAGCGCCCGTAGCTCAGTGGATAGAGCGTCTGCCTCCGGAGCAGAAGGCCGTGGGTTCGAGTCCCGCCGGGCGCGCCACCCGCTCATGATGTCGTGATGGCCTTCAGCCCGGTCGAGCCACGCGACCTGTCGGCGATCCCGTCCTTCTTCGGATGGACCCGCGCCCGCGGCGGGCGTTCGCTCGCGCGTGGGGGCACGATGCAGGACAGGTTCTGGTGTGGAAGTCCCCCGCCGCAAGTTGGTCGAGCTGCGCAGGCCAGCCTGAGTGCGTGTCAGGTTCGCAGCAAGCCCTGCCGGAGCACCGCCAGCATCCCGCTCGCGCCGAGCGGCTTGCTGAAGAAGAAACCCTGGCCATAGCGGCAACCGAGCTCGGCCAGTCGCCACGCCTGCTCGCGGGACTCGACCCCCTTGGCCACGATGTCCACGCCGCGCACGCCGGCGATGTTGATCAGCGACAGGGCAAAGGCCGCTTGTTCGGCGCTGCCGGTCACATCCACGACGAAGTCGCGTGCCATCTTGACCTCGTCGACGGGCAGGCGCTTGAGGTCAGCCATGGTCGTCGCCCGGCCAAAATCGTCCAGCGCCACGCGCACGCCGGCGTCGCGCAGCTCGACGAGCACTTCGACAATGCCGTCAGTGTCCGCCGACGCGGCACTGGTCAGCTCGATCGTCAGCAGGCCCGGCTCCAACCCCGCTTCGTTGACGGCCGCGAGGGTTTCTGCCGCCGCGTTCGGCTGCTGCAGCTGAACCGGGGCGAAGTTGACGCTGATGAAACTCGGTCGGTCTGACGCCCGCGGCCAGGCGGCGGCGGCGCGCGTCGCCTCGCGCAGCACGAAACGGCCAATGTCGCTGATCTGCCCCGAGGCCTCGGCCAGCGGCAGAAACTCACCGGGCGGGATAGTGCCCCGCCGCGGATGACGCCAGCGTACGAGTGCCTCGGCGCCAGCGACCGTCCCCCCGCCCAGGCGCACAATCGGTTGGAACTCGAGCCGGAACTCGCCACGTTCGATCGCCCCGTCCAGGTCGGCGGTGAGCTCTTGCGGTTGGGTGGTCTGTCGTGCCATTGCTCAAACGATAGTCGAAGCGAGGGCAACGGCGCGCGTCAGTACGTCGCTCAGCATGCTTTCCGTCAAGCGTCCGGTGAAGGTGTTCTGCTGGCTGGGATGAAAGGAACCGAGCAGCACGTACCCGGCGACGCGCGCCTCGGAGCCGTGCGCGAAGCGCGGCATGGGCCGCGCCTGCTCGCCCAGCGTGGCCAGGGCCCGCAGACAGCCAGCCCAGGCGTAAGCGCCCAGGCACAGGCAGACGCGCAGCCGATCGAGCGCCTGGATCTCCGCCGCAAGGTAGGCCAGGCAGTTGTCGCGCTCCTGCGTCGTGGGCCGGTTGGCCGGCGGCGCGCAACGGTTGACGGCGGTGACATAAACATCGGTCAGCCGCAATCCGTCGTCGCGACGAGTGGAATCAGCCTGGCTGGCCAGGCCGGCCGAGTGGAGGGCCGAGAACAGGAAATCGCCCGACCGATCACCGGTGAACACCCGCCCCGTCCGGTTGCCGCCGTGCGCCGCTGGTGCCAGGCCAACGATCATGATGCGCCCTTGTGGATCGCCAAAGCCGGGCACCGGCCGCGCCCAGTATTGCTGGCCGGCAAAGCGGGCTGGTGGGTTGACAGCAGCGGCTTCTCGCCACGCAACCAGTCGCGGGCAACGCACACAGTCGACGATCTCGGCGTTGATGCGGGCGAGCGCCGCTTCGCTCACCGCCGGGCCGTCACCGGGCGGTGCCGGCAGTCACTCCGCGCAGCAGGCTGACCAGTTGGAGTCGGTTGTCGGCCGTCCTGAAATCGTGGAGCGGCTGAGAAGTGAGCAGCGTCTCGACCGCCGGCCGGCCCTGTTCGCGGACGTATACCGCAGGATGAATGTCACCGGTGTCGTCGGTCTCGACCGTGATCGCCACGGCGGGCGCGCCCTCCTCGTCGACGAAGTGGGCCAGCGGGACGATCCCCTCGTCGCGGATCCCCTCCCCGGCGTCGAGCGTGAACGCACGCGCCAGGTACGACTTCTGGTTCCACAACTCGGGTGAGCGCGTGGCCTCATGGAGCAGCACGTCGACCAGCTGGTCGGGCTTGACGACCGGCCGCTCTCGGGTCACCCCGAACTTGGTGCGCGCCAGCTCATAGACCATCGTGCGTGCGTTGTACCGCGAACCCTGCACGGCCCCGGAATTGGCCGGCAGCCCGTATTTCTTCATCCCGGCAACACCCTGGCCAATGGTCCCTGCGAAGTAGATGCCGGGGACCGTCGCACTCTCCCAGAAGTTGGTCATGGAGGGCAGTTTGCTGCGCCCGAAGACGCTCACGCCCAGATCCGTCAGATCGCGCAGCGGAGAGGTGAAGCCTGTGGCCGAAATCACTTCGTCCACGTCGACGGTCAATTCACTGCCGCCTTCCGAGCGGACGCAGTGAACGCGGTAGCCATCGGCGGATCGCTCGATACGCGGGATCGACGCGTTCAGGATGAACACACCGCCACCCAGGATCTGGTCCTCGAACGGCTGGATGTAACGTGCGCGGACACCGAGCAGCGAGTGGGTGTTGACCGACAGCTTGGGCGGCCGCGGCGAGGCGAGCACGATCCGCTGCGCCCACTGGAGCAGGCCGGTGGCCAGTTCGAAGCCCGAGTTCTCCTTGCCCACGATGAACAGTCGCTTGCCGGCATAGGTCTCAGCCGGGCGCGTGTCGACGTAGTGCGGTACATCGGCAAAACCGGGTGAGTCGGGCTTGAACGGTTGCGCAACTCCGACCGCGAAAACCACCGCCTGGCAGCGGTATTCGCCATCGCTGGTGCCCAGCACGAACTGCTCTCCGTCGCGGCGCGTGGATTCCCAGGTGCAGTCGTAGCGCACTTCCAGGCCAGTCTTCTCCGCGAAGGCGGCCAGGTTCTGTTCCATCTCCGGCCGCGACGGGAACGAGGAGTCGCCGGGCATGAGGTCCGGCATCAGTGAGCGGTTCTGCGGCTCTTCGGCCAGCAGGCTGTTCCAGTCGAACCACTCATAGAAACGATCACTGCGCGGCACGGGCGCGTATGGCTTGGTCCACGAAAGCAGCCGCTGGAAGAACGGAAACCGCCGGAACATGCCGCCCGGGGCCGGGTCGGCGGAAATCAGCGCGTTCCTGATGCCCAGGTGGCGGAGGTAGTAGCTCGTCTGCAGGCCACCCGGGCCGCTGCCGACGACCACCACCTGGTAGTCGCCTGGCGGACAGGGTTTCTGGTCGGCGGTCACTGGCTAGCTGCGCACCTGGCTCGTGTTGCGCAGCCGCAGTGCCATGGTCTTCAGCATCCGGTACATCACCGGCGGATGGTCGCGCAGAAAAGCCTCCAATTCGGGGCCGCCCAGGTGCAGCACGTCGAGCTGGCGCAGCGTGACGATGTCGGCCACCGGCGGCTCACCGAGCAGGATCGACATTTCACCGAAGAAATCGCCCTTGCCCAGGTGCGCCACGTCAGTGCCATCGATGCGTACCGCCACTTCGCCATCGAGGATCACGTAGAAGCCGGTACCGGTGAAGCCCTGGCGGAGGATGCGCTGGCCGACCGGGTACGACTCTTCGGCCATCTTGTGAGCTACCTGCTCGAGTTGTGGCCGCGACAGGTCGGCGAACAACGACAGACCGGCCAGCGTGTCGACGAGTTCGTCCTGACTAAGTGCCACTCAACACTCCCTCGGAACCTTCCTCAGTGATGCGGATGTTCGCCTTGGTCGCGAATACGCGCAACCAGGCCGCGAATCAGGTTAAGTGACAGCTGCGGATCATGCTCCAGCAGGTCAAGCAGGTCCCACGAGGCAAGCGCCAGGCAGCGCGTGGCCTCGATCGCCTCCACGCTTGCGCCCCGTGGCCGCTGGTCGATCACCGCCAACTCGCCGAAGAAGTCGCCGGGCACCAGCACGGCCAGTTCGTCGGAGCCGCGGATCACACGGACGCGTCCCTCGAGGAGCACATACAGCCCGGTGCCCACCTGGCCCTGGCGCACGATGTAATAGCCCGCTGCGAAGTCCTGCTCGCCGGCGACCGCCGTCAGGCGCGTTAGCGAATCGCTGCTGACGCCCGCGAACAACGGCAGGCGGGCCAGGACGGCAGCCTTCTCATCGTCGCTCAGCCGCATCGCGGCCAAGATTACCGGTTCAGTCACCGCTATGGGCCCCTGCCCGTATCTCGAAAGTGCCGAACCCGCCCGCAGCCGCAAGGCGCTGACTGGTGACCTGGCGAATCTGCGCGGCCGACGGTCCACGGTGCAGGCTGGCGAGCATGTCGTCGAGCGCGTCCGCACTGCCCTCGACGACCACCCGCAGTGAGCCATCGGCCTCGTTGGCGGTCCAGCCGACGAGGCCGAGTCGGGCTGCCTCGCGGGCGACGAACCAGCGAAAGCCCACGCCCTGGACGTAGCCCTCGATGCGCACGTCCAGTCGCTCCAGCGGCTGAGCGGCGCTCATGCCGCCACGTCCGAGCTCGGCCACGCGAGCAACAGCGCATCGAGCGCCAACTCGGGATTGGCATAGGCGTCGAGCGCGCCGGACATCGCGTCGACGCGCGCCAGGAAACCGGTCAATGCTCGTGTGTCGAGGTGGGTGCTGGCACTCTTCAGAGCGTCGAACAGCTCCGGCTGGCGAAGCTCGCGCCCTCCGCCGTGAGCGATGACTGCCAGATCGCGCGCCACGTCACACCAGACCGATACGACCTGCGCGGCCGCCGCCCGCCGCTCCGCGGGGCTAGGTCTGCGCTCACCCGACGGCGAGGGTTTGCCCGAAGTAGCCGTCGTTGCGAGCGCAAGGAGTGCGCCGTCGTCGAGCAGTTCGGACACCACCCGAAGTCGGCGAGCGCGTCCCTCGCTGAGCAGGTCGAGCAGCAGTGCGGCCAGCCGCCCGCGCGCGATCACCGCTTCGGGCTGGTCCGCGAGCGCAATGGCGAGGCCCGGCCGGCCGGCGGCGATGCGTCCCAGCGTGGCGCCGCGCGAATGATCGGTCAGTCCACGCCCTACCAGGAGGGCAGCAATCTGCTCCGTCGTGAGCGGTCCGAGGCGCACGCGCACGCAGCGGCTGATGACCGTCGGCAGCAGGGGGGCCAGGTCGTCGGCCGCGAGCACGATGACGACCTGCGCGGGAGGCTCCTCCAGCGTCTTCAGCAGTGCGTTCTGGGCATCGACGTTGAGACGCTGGGCACGCTCGATGATCGCCACGCGAAAGCGCCCCTCGAGCGGCAGCAGGGCGAGGTCGGCGGTGAGCGCGTGTACCTGGGCCACGCGGATCTGCTGCCCGCCGCCCTCAGGCGCGAGACGGTGCAGGTCGGGATGATTGCCATGCTCCAGCTTTCGGCACGCGGCGCACGCGCGGCACGGTCGGGCCACCGGCTCGTCGGCCAGGCACAGCAGGCCGGCCGCGAGATCCAGGGCAAGCGTGGTCTTGCCGACGTGCTCGGGACCGATCAGCAGCAGCGCGTGTGGCGGCCGGCCCTGGTCGATCGCTCGGCGAACGACGTCGGTGGCCGCCGCGTGGCCACGTGTCCGGAGGTCAGGGCCGGACGTGTCGATCAGCCCTCCGTACTGGCGCTGGTGGCGCGTCGGCGCCGCGCCGGCTTCT
>CAZSWK010000010.1:7819-12686 GCA_964610835.1 uncultured Anaerolineaceae bacterium
TGGGTGCCTCCTCGGCTACCTCGGCAGCTGGCGCAGCGGCCTCGGCGGCTGCTGCCGGCTCGGCCTTCTTAGCCCGCGTGGCGCGGGGTTTGGCCGGCTTCTTGGGTGCCTCCTCGGCTACCTCGGCAGCTGGCGCAGCGGCCTCGGCGGCTGCTGCTGGCTGTCCCTTGCGCGCGATCTCGGCGCGCAGCAATTCTTCGAGCTCGGGCGGTACCTCAGACCACGGCTCACTCGACACCTGGCGGTCGGCCCGCTGCTGAGGCTGCTCCCCGCCACGCGGGAAGCGATCCGCGGAACGACCGCGGTTGGCCTGCCGCGCACCGCGGCCACGTTCACGATTGCCGGTCTGTTGCCTGCCGCCAAACGACGGCTGCGCAGTGCCCCGGCCGAAGCGCTCACGGTCGAGAGCTTGCTGGTACGCGGACCGTCCGCGACCCGTTCGGCCGCGCGAACGCTGACCGTGCTGGCGCCTTTCGGCCAGCAGATATTCGGGCACCTCGGGTTCGTCGAGCTCCTCGTCCTGCTCGCCTTCGTCGATGTCGACGGCATGAGGTATGGCCGGACTGGCCATACCCAGTTGTGTGTCCCATACGGCCCCGAATGTCTGGTGCGCAGGCTGAGTTGGGGGCAGCTCGTCGAAATCGCCCTCCTCATCCTCAGGGCTGTCCGACTCGCCCGACGTGCCTACCGCCAGCTCGACCTCGGAACGCCGGCCCCGTCCGCGGCCGCGCCCACCGCGGCGCCGGCGGCGCCGATGGCCTTCCTCGGTGGTCTCCTCGGCACTGTCCCCTGCGGCGATGGGCTGGCCGCCGACCTCGGCCTCGTGGCCGTCGGTCGCCTCAGCCTCGCCCGGGGCGCGCGAGAGGTGCTCGCCGGGTAGAACGACCAGGTTGGCCTCCGCCGAGGCCGCGGCCGCGGCCTCGGCCGCGGGCTCGGGCTCGGGCACGGCTACCTGACGCTCAACGCGTCGCTGAGAGCGGCGCCGACGCGGCGCGCCCTCGGTTTCCTTCTCGGGGACCTCGGTCATCGACAGATCGCCTTCGGCGGCCACCCGCCTGCCGCTGCGGCCCGACGTCTTGTCGACGCGCGCCACATGCGCGATATCGAGGAACACATCCGCCACATCCATCAGGTCGGAGCTCGTGTTGCCGCGGAAGCTGATGACCTCCACGCGGACGCCCATCTCCTGTACGGCACGGATGGCAGAAGCGAAGTCGCCATCGCCCGACACGACAACCGCAATGTCCAGATTTCGCGCGGTCTTGAGCATGTCGACGACCAGCTCGATGTCCAGGTTGGCCTTGACCCGGCCGTCGCCGTACTTGCGAATGTCCTTGCTGATCACCTTGTAGCCGCTGCGCGCCAGAAAGGCGTGAAACTGCCGCTGGTTATCGTTTTCGGGATCCAGGCCCGTATACGCATAGGCGCGCACGAAGTCTCGGCCGGCCGTTGCTGCCTTGAGCAGCGTTACGTAATCAATGTCGATGCCCGCCGCCTTGGCGGCGTAGAAGATGTTCGCCACGTCCACGAAGACGGCGACGTTCTTGCTCACTGAATTCTCCTGTTCTGGTTATGCGCCCGGCGGCGCGTCCGCCTGCGGCGCAGCGGTGCGCGCAGTCGTGAGTGTTCGCTGGTCAAATCAGATGTCTCTCTGCTATCGCGTGGCCGCGGCGAGGCCCACGAGCTGGCAGCGCAGTCGCGGACCGTCCGCTGCGAAGCCGAGCGTCTCCCATGTGGGCAGCTCGGCGGCATCGTGGGGTATGGCCGCCTCGAGCACCACGCAGCCCTTGTTCCGGCCGGAACGCATGAGTTCGCGGAGCAGCCCCTCCATGACTCCGTCGAGTTCGTGGCCGGGCTCGACGCACATCAGGTCAACCGTGCCCACCAGTCCCCCGGCAATCACCGACGTCCGCAAGGCAAGCACCGCGAAGCCCACCAGCATGCGACCGTCGAGCGCCACGACCAGCGTGGCGTTTGGCAAATACACCATCTGCCGCAGTACGTCGGCAGCGTCGCCCAGGCGTTCGCTGCCCCAATCCACGGTGGTGTGCTCCATCAGGCCGACGATGCGGTCGATGTCCGTCAGTCGGGCATCACGGAGAACGAGTTCCACGCTGGCTGATATCCCTCGTCATGGCGGCACGGGCCCCACTCGGGGAGCATGCCCGAACGTCCCTGATTAGCCGGCAAACCCGCCGCCGTCCGAGCGCCGCACCGGCCGCACCGGCCGCCCGTGGGCGATCCGCTCAACGCTCCGGGGCGCTCCGACGTCTGTTGCAAATGAGACGTCCGTGCCTATGATACGGCATCGCGTCATCGCCCCACGGGAATGCGCACCCACTGTGGCAACGACTCGAGGGGAGCCGTAATACCGCGCGTTGGGTACCGGGAGGAGGCCCACCAACGTTCTGCGGGATAACGCACCCCGCGTCTCGTTGCCACACCTGTGTCGTTACCCGTAGGTCGGTGGAATAGCGCATGGAGGAGGAGATATGAAGTTACGGAACCTTGGAGTCGTCGCGTTCACGGCGGCCCTCCTGGTGACGGCCTGCCAGGCAGGCTCGTCTGGCCCGACACCCGGGCCCCTCGGCGCCGTCACAGTCGGGCCGAACGATCCCGTCAACATCGGCTTCTGGGGTGTGCTGTCGGGCGACAACACTACGCTCGGCCAGGACTCCCAGTACGGCGTCGAGATCGCCATCAAGGATGCCGGCGGCAAGGTGCTCGGCCACGACATCCACCTGACGAGCGAGGACGCGCTGTGCACGCCTGAGGGCGGCGCCACTGCGGCCCAGAAGCTCGCGGCTGACAACACGATCGTCGGCCTCATCGGGCCCAACTGCTCCGACGAGGTCGTCGGTGGGATCAAGACGATCAGTGACGCGGGCATGACCACCATCTCGATGTCGGCCACTCGCCCGGCGCTGACCGATGCCAACCGCGGTCCGGATTACGCCGGCTTCCTGCGCACCGCCCACAGCGATGCGTTCCAGGGCAAGACGGTCGCCGAGTTCCTGTACAACCAGCTTCATCTGACGACGCTGGCCACGATCCACGATGGCAGCGCCTATGCACAGGCGCTCCAGCAGGTCGCCGCCGACAACTTCACGTCGCTCGGTGGAACGGTCTGCGACCAGGAGGCTGTGTCCCCGACGGATACGGACATGAAGCCGGTCCTGACCAAGATCTCAACCAGCTGTAACGGCAGCGCGCCGCAGGCTGTCTACTATCCGATCTTCATCGCGGCGGGCGGCTTCATCTCATCGCAGATGAGCCAGGTGGCCGGCATGGACAACGTCGTGAAGATCGGCTCGGACGGCCTGTTCTCGCCGGACTTCCTGACTGCCGCCGGCCAGGGTGCGGTGGGCATGTACCTGTCCAGCCCGGACTTCACCCAGTTCGACCAGACCAAGTACAAGGCCTTCCTTGACGAATACAAGGCAATGTCGGGTGGCAACCCGCTGAGCATCTTCCACGCTCATGCCTACGACGCCACCGGCATGCTGCTGGCGGCAATCCAGAAGGTCGCCGTGGAGCAGTCTGATGGCTCGCTCTTCATCGACCGCCAGGCCCTGCGCGACGCGCTGTACGCGACCAAGGACTACAAGGGCATCACCGGCACGCTGTCATGCACACCGACCGGAGACTGTGGCGCTCACATCATCGCCGTCTACCAGATCACAGCCGATGCGGTGGCCGACCCATCCACCAACTGGCCGCCGGCGGCACCGATCTGGAATGGTCAGTGAGGTGATCGTCAGCCCGTTTGAATTCGTGAACCGCTAGATCTCAAGGGCGAGCCGGGCAATGCCCGGCTCGCCCTGTATCAACTTCCCCGCCGAGGACGAATGCCAGGATGAACGCAGGAACGCCGGCTGCAGTGAGGATCCCGCTCATCGAGCGTGTCACGGACGCGGCAATAAGCGGCTTCCTGTGGGCTCTGCGGATCATAGTCATCCTGGTCGTCGTAATCGGCTCGTACCTCACTCTCGCCAGCGGTCGCTACACCAATAACTGGCTCGACTTCATCGTCGGCGGTGTGGTCCTGGGCAGCATCTACGCGCTGATCGCGCTCGGCTACACGATGGTCTACGGCATCCTGCGCCTCATCAACTTCGCCCATGGCGACATATTCATGGCCGGCGCGGTCGGCGGCTACTTCACCGCGGTAGCCCTGGCCAGCGTCGACTTCCTCAACGGCGGGGTGATCAATGCCATCGTCTCGGTGGCACTGATGATGGTCGTGGCGATGGCAGTGGCGGTGGTCATCGCACTGCTCGTGGAGCGGGTCGCCTATCGACCGCTCCGCAACGCTCCGCGGCTGGTGCCGCTGATCAGCGCCATCGGTGCGTCATGGACCATCGAATACACGTTCCGCGGATTCCTGGGCCCGGGCATCTATGCCTATCCCGACATCGGGGTGCTGCTGGAGAACGTGCCCGTGCCGTTTCAGCTGCGCTGGGTCGACCTGCTCGTGATCGTTTCGGCAGTGGTGATGATGGTCATCCTCTACCTCTTCGTGCAGCGTTCGCGGATGGGCACGGCGATCCGCGCTGTCTCCGAGGACAAGGCCACCGCGGCCCTCATGGGTATCGACGTGAACCGCACGATCGAGGTGACTTTCGCGGTTGGTGCGGCGATGGCCGGCGCTGCCGGGGTCCTGTACGGCCTGGAGTTCAGGCAGGTCTTCTTCCTGACCGGTTTCGTGCCCGGCGTCAAGGCCTTCGCAGCGGCCGTGCTGGGCGGCATCGGCAACGTGCCGGGGGCAATGCTGGGCGGCCTGTTCCTGGGCCAGGTGGAGTCATGGGGCCCCACTCTTTTCCTGGCCGGCCTGGGCGTTCCCGCAGTGAACCAGTTGCGCGACGTG
>CAZSWK010000010.1:12696-31927 GCA_964610835.1 uncultured Anaerolineaceae bacterium
GCCGGCGACACCCTCTGGCCCATGCTCGTCAGCGCCTTCACCATGCTCGTCCTGGTACTCGTCTTCCGCCCGTCCGGGATCCTGGGCGAGCGCATCACGGCAGCGCGGGCATAGCCGCCGATGGAAGCGCAAGCTGGCGCGCTGCGATCACCCGAGAAGGCCGACTTCGGCTGGCGGCCGATCCTGCAGGCCGGTCTCATCGGCTTCGGCGTAACCGTCTATCTGTGCATAACCGGAATCGTCGGCACCTTCGCTGAACGGCCGATCATCGCCGACGTCGTCTCCCTGGGACTGACCTCACTGCTTCTCGCGTACGTCGCCGCCGGATACCTGGGCGCACGCGCGGCGGGTGTTCCGGGCGGCATGCGCATTGCTGCCGGCGCATTGAGCGGGCTGATGGCCGGTCTTGGGCCGGCCGCGCTGGTGCTTCTGCGCCAGGTGGTTGACTATCGCGGCTTCGCGATCCAGGCGTCACCCGCCCTGTTTGATCTGCTGACCTTCGGTTTGGGAGTGGCAGGAGTCTGGATAATGCCCACCGCCGCCCTGCTGATCGGTGCGGCAACCGCGGCTGCAGGCGCCGCCCGACCGGCGATCCGCAGGCTGGTGATATGGACCTTCGGCTCGCTGGTCGTGCTGGGACTCTTCTCACCGCTGATCCGTGTTCCGCTGCTGAACAGCCCGGTGCCCAGCCTGGGTAGCACCCTGTTCGCCATCCAGGGGCTGACGATTGTCGGGGCGCTGGTCACGGTGCTCATAGCGGTCGGTGGCGAGGAGTTCGTGCGCTGGCTGGCGCCGCGGCAGAGGATCGCGGCCCTGCCCGCGCGCCGACGCCAGGCGCTGACCGGACCCGCGCTCGTTGCCGGCTTGCTGGTAGTGGCGTGGCTGCCTTTTGGCTTCACCTCGTTCTTCGCCCAGGTCGTGGCACTGGTGGCCATCTACATACTGATGGGCTTCGGCCTCAACATCACGCTCGGCCTCGCCGGATTGCTCGACCTTGGGTTCGTGGCGTTCTTCGCTGTCGGCGCCTACACCGTGGGGCTGCTGACCTCCACCGGGGAGTACGGCATTGCCCACTGGTCGTTCTGGGCGGCCGTTCCCGTCGCGATCGTGATGGCCATGATCTTCGCCTTCATCTTTGGGCTGCCCATCCTGGGCATCCGCGGGGACTACCTCGCCATTGCCACTCTCGGCTTCGGCGAGATCGTGCGCATCCTGGCCAACTCGACCCTGCTGCTCCCATGGCTCGGCGGGCCCCAGGGCGTGCTGGACATCAACAAGCCCATCCCGGTGGGGCCTACCGACCCGCTGGCGGGACCGAACCAGATCTACTACATAGCCCTGGTCTGTGCCGCCATCGTCGCCTTCGTATCGCTGCGGCTGCGCGATTCCCGGCTGGGCCGCGCCTGGGTCGCGATACGCGAGGACGAGGACGTGGCGGAGGCCCTGGGGGTGAACCTGGTCCAGACCAAGCTGCTCGCCTACATGCTGGGCGCCGCCTTTGCCGGTCTTGGCGGCGCCGTCTTTGCGGCGCTCATCGGGTCGGTCTTCGCCAGCAGCATGCAGCTCTACGTGTCGATCAACGTTGCTGCGCTCATCATCGTCGGGGGCATGGGCGGCGTGCCCGGCCCCATCGTCGGAGCGATCTTCCTGATCGGCCTGCCCGAGCTCTTCCGCGAGTTCGCCGCCTATCGCTACCTCTTCTACGGCATCTCGCTGATCGCCATGATGCTCTACCGGCCTGAGGGCCTGGTGCCCTCGAGGATCGCGCGCCGCGAGCTGCACGTGGAGCCCAAGGCGCCGACGGACGGGGCGGCTGTCGCGGCCGGCGAGACGACGGCGGCATAGGCGAGGACACAGCGATGGCAGTGCTACTCGAAGCGAAAAGCGTCACCAAGCGGTTCGGTGGGCTGGTCGCGGTCAACAGTCTCGATTTCTCGATCGAGGAGGGCTCCATCGTCTCGGTGATCGGTCCCAACGGTGCGGGCAAGACGACCTTCTTCAACTGCCTCGCCGGCTGGTACCCGATCGACCACGGCGAGATCCTCTTTGGCGGCCAGCCGATCCACCGCCTGCGCCGCGACCAGATCGCGCACCTGGGCCTGTCGCGGACGTACCAGAACATCCGCCTCTTCGCCACCATGACCGCGATGGAGAACATCCTGGTTGGGCTGCACCACCACCTCCACGCGACGTGGTTCGGCGCGATAGCCGGTACACCGGCGACCCGCCGCGAGGAGCAGGAGGCCAGCGCGGAGGCCCGCCGCCTCCTCCAATTCATCGGTCTGCAGGGCCGCGGCGACACGCTCGCCAGCAACCTGCCCTACGGCGATCAGCGGCGTCTCGAGATCGCACGCGCCCTCGCCAACAAGCCCCGCCTGATCCTCCTCGATGAGCCGACGGCCGGGATGAACCCGGCCGAGAGCCAGCAGATGGCGGCCTTCATGAAACGGCTGCGCGATGAGCTCGGGATTACGGTGCTCCTCATCGAGCACCGCATGGCCGTGATCATGGACATCTCGG
Organism: uncultured Anaerolineaceae bacterium; assembly: GCA_964610835.1. Lineage (GTDB taxonomy): Bacteria > Chloroflexota > Limnocylindria > Limnocylindrales > CSP1-4 > JALYGJ01. The sequence goes on from CAZSWK010000010.1 coordinate 15,217, forward strand.
AGCGCATAACCGTGCTCGACTATGGTGAAAAGATCGCGGAGGGAACGCCAGCCCAGGTGCGCAGCGATCCTCGAGTAATCGAGGCCTACCTGGGACGGGGCAGCTCGGTCCCCGCGCCGACGGATGACAAGACCGGCGAACAATCCGCGGCCGCGGGAGACGCCTGAGCCATGCCGCTGCTCGAACTCGACAACGTACACGCCTATTACGGCGCGATCCACGCGCTGCACGGCATCAGCCTGTCGGTCGACGAGGGCGAGATCGTCACCCTGATCGGGGCCAACGGCGCAGGCAAGACGACCACGCTCCAAGTGATCAGCGGACTGGTGCGTGGCCGCGAGGGACACATCCGCCTGTCCGGCGCGGAGATCGGCGACACACCACCACACGAGGTCGTCACCAAAGGGATCGTGCAGGTACCGGAGGGGCGTCGCATCTTCGCGCGCCTGACCGTCGAGGAGAACCTCCGCATGGGCGGCTACACGGTCCCGGATGAGGCGAAGATCAAGGCGGGTATCGACCGCGCCTACACCCTCTTTCCCCGCCTCCGCGAGCGACGCCGGCAGGTGGCGGGCACGCTGAGCGGTGGCGAGCAGCAGATGCTGGCCATGGGCCGCGCGCTGATGACCGACCCCAAGATCCTGCTGCTCGACGAGCCCTCGATGGGACTCGCCCCGAATCTCGTCGAGCTCATCTTCGACACCATCAGCACCGTCAACAAGGGCGGTACCACCATCCTCCTCGTTGAGCAGAACGCGCTGATGGCACTGGGCGTGGCCAACCGCGGGTACATCCTCCAGACGGGCAACATCGTGCTCGCCGACACATCGGAGAAGCTGCGCGACAACGACGAAGTCAAGCGCGCCTACCTGGGCGGCTGACGGCTCTCTGACTATCCGGGCGCGATGGTGGCTGGCTCGCCCTGGTCGCGGTAGATGGGCGTCGCCAGTCCGCAGTAGCGGGTGGTGTCGATCCCCAGGTAGCGCAGCGGCTGATTACGGTCCGGGAGTGGGACTGAGAACTGAGCCGCAGGCGCGTACACGCCCTGGCCGGGTGCTTGGCCGTTGACCAGCGGGCGCGCATCGAACAGGACCGTCCATTGGCCCGGCGCATAATCGCAGCGCACGTCGCCGCGCTGAAGCACTGCCGACAGGTCGATCGCCCGGCCCGCGCGGATCATCGGCCGTCCATCTGTCGCCGTCGGCAAACGAGCCTCCAGAACCGCGCTCAGGTCTGGCGAGCCCCAGCAGGGATCCTGAAGCCCGCCATCGTCCGGCGCTGAATATGGCCCAATGAGGCACAGGCGCGGCACCTCGGCGAACGTCATATCGAGGCTCGACGCGACGCGCACATCGATCTGCATTCGCTCGACGATGCGCACGGTGACGAGCCGGACGCCCTGCTCGACGCCGAAGTCGGCGATGGCGTCGGTGGCCACGAGTTCCGGGGCGTCCGCCTGCGCGGACAGCGTGATCTGTGACATCAGGTCGTCGGCCGTGCGCGGCGTCGCCGCCGGCGGAGCACTGGTGCAGCCGATCAGAACTGCGCTCGGCCCTACCAGCAGAACAAGCGCAAGCAGGCGCCGCGTCGCAGGCGAATTGGCGAACGGCAGCTTGCTCACGGTGGGTGGTGGAAAGGTAGCAGCCGACAGAGGCTAGCGAGGCGGGGAGTGAGGCGAGGCGCCATCCGCGACGCCTCGCCCAAATCGGCCCGTCGTTCAGGCGGCAGCCGAAGCAACCTCCATCCGCGCCTCCTGCGGGGTGTAGCCGTAGTCCTCGAGGCGGCCGGCCAGGTAGCTCTCGTACGCGGAGAGGTCGAAGTGGCCGTGGCCAGACAGGTTGAACAGGATCACGCGCGCGCGACCCTCTTCGCGTGCCTGGAGAGCCTCGTCGATCGCCGCGCGCACGGCGTGGTTCGACTCTGGCGCGGGCAGGATGCCCTCCGTGCGCGCGAACTGGACGCCGGCCTGGAAGGTGGTCACCTGGGGCACGGCGCGGGCCTCGATGTGGCCCAGCTCGAGCAACAGGCTGACCAGCGGCGCCATGCCGTGGTAGCGCAGCCCGCCGGCGTGGATCGGCGGCGGGACGAAGTCGTGGCCGAGCGTGTGCATCTTGACCAGCGGTGTCAGCTGCCCCGTATCGCCGAAGTCGTAGTCGTAGCGGCCGCGCGTCATGGACGGGGCCGCCGCCGGCTCGACTGCGATGACACGGTACCGCCCTTCGCCCCTCAGTTGCCGACCGACGAACGGGAAGGCCAGGCCGGCGAAGTTCGACCCTCCACCGGCACAGCCGATGATCAGGTCGGGCTCCTCACCGGCGAGGGCCATTTGTTCGAGCGCCTCCTGGCCGATCACCGTCTGGTGCAGCAGGACGAAGTCGAACACGGACCCCAGGGAATACTTGGTGCCCGGGTGCTTGACGGTGTCCTCGATCGCCTCGCTGATGGCGATGCCCAGTGAACCGGGATGCTCGGGGCTCTCGGCAAGCAGCTTGCGCCCGAACTCAGTCTCCGTGCTCGGGCTGGGCGAGACCTCGGCGCCGTAGGTCTCCATCAGGATGCGCCGGTACGGCTTTTGGTCGTAGCTGGCGCGAACCATGAACACCTTGACGTCGATGCCGAAGAGCGCCCCGGCAAACGACAGGGCGCTGCCCCACTGCCCCGCGCCGGTCTCGGTCGCGAAGCGCCGGACCCCCTCCTGGCTCGCGTAGAAAGCCTGCGCAATGGCGGTGTTCGGTTTGTGGCTGCCGGGAGGGCTCGCGCCCTCGTACTTGTAGTAGATGTGGGCCGGCGTCTGCAGGGCGGCCTCCAGGCGACGCGCTCGGTACAGGGGCGAGGGTCGGTAGAGCGCGTACGCCTGCCGGACCGGCTCGGGTATCTCGATCTCGCGCTCGGTGCTGACGACCTGCTTGATCAGCTCCATCGGGAAGAGTGGCGCCAGATCGCCGGGGCCGATCGGTTGCCCGGTGCCCGGATGCAGTACCGGCTCCGGTGGCCGCGGCAGGTCGGCCGCGATGTTGTAGAAGGCGCGCGGGATCCTGTCCTCATCGAGCAGGAACTTGGTCTGGTCGACCATCGGTGGTACCTCGCTTTCCGTATCGGCCACGTCCCGGGGCCGAATACACGTAACCGGCCTTCGTCCTGCCGGGACGAAAGGCCGGTCCTTCCGCGGTACCACCCGTGTTCGACGGCTGCTTCACATCCGTCGCACTCTCTCTGCCGACGGGCGCCGGTCACAGCCGGGCCGATCGGTGCTGCCCTGATAACGCTGGCGCTCTGCGCCGGAGCCTAGCGACGCGCCCGCCCCCTCCGTCGGGCGCCTCGATCGGTCCGGGGCTCACGGGTCCATTCATCCTCGTCACCGTCCCGGCTCGCACCAGCCGCCAGGTCTCTGAACCGGCGATCGAGGACTACTCCTCCCGATCAATGCCCACTATTCGGTTGGCCGGCAGTCTAGGCATCACGCAGGGGCTGAGTCAAGGGAGCGGCCGCTCACCGGTCATCCCCTTCCTGTTCATCGCGAAATATTCCATTCGGTTAGCGAATATTCATATGCGCAGCGGCCTCGAGCGTTGTATGGTCGCCACTCCAGACCGAATTACCCATGCAGAGGAGGCAGTGGGCATGTTTCGCCTATCCCAGATGAATGTGGTGGCGTTGACGATCGTCGCGCTGGTCGCCACCGCCTGCGGTGCAGCCTCGCCAACCGAGGCGCCGACAGCGGCACCGACAACAGCTCCCAGCGCAGCGCCAACAACGGCGCCGACAACGGCGCCCACGGCGATGGCATCCGAGTCCGCCGTGCCGGCCACGGAAACGCCGGCGCCGACGACGGCCGTCGTGGCGACGATCCCGAGCGACCAGTTGACCGTCGCCGGCCATCTCCTGGTCTGCAGCGATATTCCCTATCCGCCGCTGGAATACCTCGATGCGCAGGGCAACCCAACGGGTTCGGACATGGAGATCGCGGCCGGGATCGCAGAGCGCCTCGGCCTCCAGCTCGAGGTCGTTAACTCGGTCTTCGACACGATCATCCTGGCCGTCACCAGCGGCAAGTGCGACATCATCATCTCTGACCAGAACATCACCCCTGACCGGCTCCAGCAGGTGGACATGATTCCCTACCAGCAGTTCGGCCAGTCGTTCGCGGTCCTGGCGGGCAACCCGGAGAACCTCACCACCACCACCGATCTGTGCGGCAAGAAGGTGGGCGCGGAAACGGGGACGACGGAGGTCGACTACGCACAGGGCAGCGGGGCCTACAAGGGCGACGGGCTGCCCAAGGTATGCGCCGACGCCGGGAAGCCGGCCGCCGAGGTGAAGCAGTTCTCCAAGGACAGCGACGCGTTCCTGGCACTGACGGCCAAGCAGGTCGACGTCTACTTCGCGGACGTGCCCGTGGTGGCCTACTACGTGGGGCAACAGCCCGACCAGTTCATGGTCGCTCCGATCCCGCAGATCGAGCCCATCATCGTGGGCATCAGCGTCCCCCAGGGCAAGACCGCTGTCGAGGATGCGGTCAAGACGGCGCTCCTGGCGATGATGAATGACGGGAGTTACCTCCAGATCCTCACCAAGTACAACGTGCAGATAGGCGCCATCCAGCCCAGCGACGTTGTCATCCAGAAGGCAAAGTAGGTTGAGGCTGCCGACGGTCGAAACGTAACGAACGTCGTGACGAATCGGCGACAGGCCAAGCTCGGCCGCCGGGGGATAACCCTGGCGGCCGTGCTGCTTGTCGTCTTTCTCGTCGCCGGCTGCCAGGCGACGACGTACCAGTACCGCTGGTCCTACTTCTTCGACTCGATCTTCCGGCCCGATGGGCTGATCATCCAGGGGGTCTTGCTGACTCTCAGCATCTCGATCGTCAGCCAGACCATCGGGGTGATCCTGGGTGTCTTTGGCGCGCTCGGCAAGATGGCCAAGTCGTCACCCTTGAGAGCCATCGCCGGCTTCTACGTGTGGATCTTTCGCGGCACCCCGCTGCTCGTCCAGATCTCGTTCATCTTCTATGGGCTGGGGGTCACGGGTATCTACACGTGGCCTGATTTCCAGCCCCTCGGGCAGTTCGGCAAAGGAGCCGTCCAGGCCGGCATCGTGGCGCTCGGCGTGAACGAGGGCGCCTACATGTCCGAGATCGTGCGCGCCGGGATCCTCTCGATCGAGCCGGGGCAGATGGAAGCCGCAAAGTCGTTGGGCATGACGTTTGGCCAGGCCATGCGCCGGATCATCCTTCCGCAGGCAGCGCGCGTGATCGTGCCGCCGCTGGGCAACGAGTTCAACAACATGCTCAAGACCACGTCGCTGCTGGTGGTCATCAGCGTCCCGGAACTCTACGTGGCCTTCTCGTACAAGAACGCTACCGCCTTCGCTCCTTTCGAGCTCTTCCTGGCGGCCGCGGTCTGGTACCTGGCCCTGACGACGGCGTGGGGGCTCATCCAAAGGCAGATCGAGCGGCGCCTGGGTGCCGGCTTCGGCGGCAGCAGCGGGCCTAGCCTGCGCGAGCGCCTTTTTGGGTTTCGCGCGACAAAGCCCGACGAGCTCCCGCAGGTCAGCGGCGGCCGGTGATGAGCGAGCCGACCGAGAGCCTCCTCGCTGTGATCGGCGGCGCTCCCGCGCCGTCCGCGGACACGGTCGTCGAGGCAACCGACGTGCATAAATACTTCGGCCGCCTGCACGTCCTCAAAGGCCTCTCGATGAAGGTCCAGCGGCAGGAGACGGTCGTCGTCATCGGCGCGTCGGGCTCGGGCAAGACAACGTTCATTCGCTGCGTGAATCACCTGGAGAAGATCCAGGGCGGGCGCATCTTCGTGAACGGCCACCTGATCGGCTACCGCGACGCCAACGGACGGTTGGTAGAGGATCGCGAGCGGAACATTGCCCGGCAGCGCCAGGAGATCGGCATGGTCTTCCAGCGCTTCAACCTGTTCCCGCACATGACAGCGCTGGAGAACATCATCGAGGCACCGACCCACGTGCGCGGCACACCGCGCAAGGAAGCTGTCGCAACTGCGTTCGCGCTCCTTGAGCGCGTGGGGCTGGAGGCCAAGGCCGACGCATATCCCGGCCAGCTGTCAGGCGGTCAGCAGCAGCGCGTGGCCATTGCCCGGGCGCTGGCCATGAAGCCGGCGTTGATGCTTTTCGACGAGCCCACGAGCGCCCTCGACCCGGAGATGATCGGCGAAGTCCTCGACGTGATGAAGGAGCTTGCCCACGAGGGCATGACGATGATCGTGGTGACTCACGAGATGGGCTTCGCACGCGAGGTGGCCGATCGAGTGGTGATGGTGGACGACGGCCAGATCATCGAGGAGGGGACGCCCGAGCACTTCTTCGAGAACCCCACCCACGAGCGGACGAAGGCCTTCCTGTCGAAGATCCTCTAACGAGTTGTCAGCAGGTCACCGACGCCCCACAGGACGATGATCAGACCCGCTCCCGACAGCCACAGCCCGGGCGCCGCCTGCGGCAGACCGAGCGACGCGAAGCCGCTGATCTCGACCACGCGCCAGGCGTAGGCCACCACGGCGATGAGCGCCAGTAGCGCGTAAACGCCGGGTCGGTCGAGTGCGGTCTCGCCGGCGCGCGACGCGAAGGGCAGGATGATCACGGCGAGCATGGCCAGAGAGGCCAGGAATACGAAGATCGCCACGCCCTGAAGGCCCGAGCCGGTCAGGCTCGGGGCGTTGGTCCGCTCAATCGTCCACCACGTCAGTGGCATGCCCACAAGCGTCAACACCGCGCCGGCAAAGAGGACCAATCGGCCGCGGCCACCTCCGCGGGCGTTCACGTGGTCTCGTAGAGCTCGCGCCGGAGTACGCCAATGAACGGCAGGTTGCGATAGAACTCCCCGTAGTCAAGGCCATAGCCGACCACGAACTCATCGGGGATCGTGAAGCCCAGGTAGTCGATCGGAATCTCGACCAGCCGTCGCGCTGGCTTATCGAGCAGCGCGCAGATGCGCAGGCTGTCGGGGTTCTTCCCGCGCAGGTAGCGCAACAGATAATTGAGCGTCAGCCCGGTGTCGATGATGTCTTCGACGATGAGCACGTCCTTGCCCGCGATAGACGAGCTGAGGTCCTTGAGGATGCGCACCAGACCGGAGGTTTCGGTCGTGGCACCGCCATATGAGCTGACCTCCATCAGATCGATCTGGACAGGAATCCTGATGGCACGCATCAGATCGGCCATGAACGGCAGCGAACCCTTGAGCACGCTGACCAGCGTCACCGCCCTGCCAGCGTAGTCGGCGCTGATGCGCTCGCCCAGCTCCGCAACCTTGTCGTGAATCTGTGCTTCGCTGATCAGCACTTCAGCGACATCGTGATCGTGATCGGGCGCCTTCGCCAGCTGCTCTACCACTCAGCCCCTCCGTAAATCAATGGCTTCACCTGTTGTCAGCGGCTGGCGGCGAAGTATCTGCGTCGACCGCGGCGGCGGCGTGAGCCGCGCGAAACGCGGCGGCGCGGAGCGGCAGCCTTCGCCCGCACCGTAGTCTCGGCCGCCTCATCAGTCGAGTCAGACGCCGTGGCAGGCTCGTTTTCGCTGACTGGGTCAGCTGCCGGGACCGGCTCGGCGCGATTGGGCATGATCTGGCCTTCCAGACCGCTCAGCGAAGCGGCGAGATCGAAGCGGCCGTACTTGAGCATGAGTGCCCGGAAGTCCTTGCCGTAGAAGAGCTTGACGCGCACGTCCGGGTACAGCTCGCGCAGCCGGCGAAGCTTGCGATTCTTGCGCCGCACGAGGCTCTGCTTGAGCGTGGTCAGCTCCACGTACACCTCTGCCTCCGGGAGGTAGAAGTCGGGCGAAAAGCTCTCGACGACCTTGCCGTCGAGGTTCCACAGAATGGGAAACGTGCGCGGCTCGTATTCCCAGCGAACACCGTAGTAATCGAGGATGCGCGCCAGCTCGGCCTCGCTGGCATGCGCGAAACGTACGTCGTCCGTCACTGGGGCGGGGCACCATCCGATCTCGCGGCGGCCGCCCTGAACAGATGGTCAACATCACCCTTGAATGCGGCCAGGAATTGGTGCATGTCGAGCACGTCGTCCACGCTCACAGTGCTTGCTGATGAGTCGTGCGCACGGCGCAGCTCACTCGCGTCGGCGATGGTCGGCTCACTGTCCTCGACCTCGACAGTCAGGATGGCCACTGTTCGGCTGCCGCAGCTGTCACAGTCCAGGTCGACGAAAAAGAGGCCGTCGCGCTCGGCCAGCAGGCGCATCTGGCTGCCGCGGTACTGCAGGCCGCAGGCGGGACACTCGAACGTCGCGAGCTGGGTGCGCAACCAGTCGGAACCGTCCATTCGAACTGAGTCTAGAGCCTCCACAGGATCTGCGGCATGCAGGATCAGCAGCAGAGGTTGCGGCTCAATGACGGAAGACATGAATGTGGAGGCAGGCCGTGCTGTTATACTCCCGGGCAGTATGAACGCCACCAAGACGGCCACGCCGCCACACAAGGGCACCGGGATGGCCGGACCGTCGCGCCACAGTTACACGAAGGATCGTTCCCAGCTGCTGCGCCGGTTGGCGCGCATGGAGGGCCAGGTGCGCGGCATCGCGCGGATGATCGAGCGGGACGAGTACTGCATCGACATCCTGCAGCAGACCGCGGCGCTGAAGGCAGCGGTCGAAGCGGTCTCCCTGCTGGTGATGGAGGACCACGTTGCCGGCTGCCTGACAACGGCCGTGAAGACCGGCCAGGCAGAGGCGTACACCGAAGAGGTGATGGACGTGGTGAGACGCAGCATGGGCCGGCCGGTCCGGGCCCGCAGCACGGACTGAGAACCAACCCGGGCGTCGGCTGGAGGGTCACTGACCGGCCGCGCAGCCACCGGTGGCGTGCATTTTCTCCACATCGAGCTGTCCCGAGACAGCCTTTCTCCACAATCGGGACAAGGCGCGTGCAACTCGTGGAAAAGCGGGTTGACCCTGGCGGGCACCCGAATCAGACTTCGCGGCCTGCACCACTGGCGCGCCCAAGCGGGGATGGCGCCCCAGACCGAGTACGGTAACCTCGCCGGCTCCGACGATCGGAGAAATCCGATCGGATAGTCGGGCGGAGAGGGAAAACCGAAAGGCCGGTGGTGCGAGAAACGTCACGCCGCAGGAAGTGGGGACAGCGCAACGGATCAGGGACGTTCGGGCATGGACGCAGCTCTGAACGGTCCTCACTCCCGCGGCGACTTTCTCTTGATCGAGCGCAGTTGCCTCACGATGCCACGCTCCTGCCCGCGCTGGGGGACGAGTTCTGGCTGGCAGTCGATGACGGATTGGGGCAACTCGGCATAGAGCTCTCTGTGCCTGCGCGCGCGGCGATCGACAGCCACGTCCGTCTCCTGCTGGCCTGGAACGCGGCCTTCAACCTGACCGCCCTGAGGACGGAGCGCCAGATCGCGGTGGGGCACGTGCTCGACGCCGTCGCGGCGCTGCCGGTCCTGCGCGACCTGCAGGCGACAATGCGCCCGCCTGCCGACACACGCCCAAGCCTCATGGATCTGGGCTCGGGCGGTGGTTATCCCGGCATACCCCTGGCAGTCGCACTTCCGTCCGGTAGGACTGCGCTCGTCGATTCGATCGGCAAGAAGGCACGCTTCCTGGCCGTTGCGGCGGCGGCGGTGATGGACGCATTCCGACGCGCCGACGCCGTACCACCCCAGCTCGAGGCACTGGCGGAGCGTGCCGAGGACCTGGCCGATGAGCCTGATCAGCGCGAGGCGTGGGACCTACTCGTCGCCCGCGCGGTCGGATCGGTGGCCGAGATCGCGGAGATCGGCCTGCCACTGGTTCGCCGCGGCGGCTACGTCGTCGCCTGGAAACGCGACCATGGCGACGGGCGCCTGGAGAGCGAGGTCCAGGAAGCCGGGCGGACGGCTCTTCGCGTGGGCGGCACGCCGCCGCGTATCGTGCACCTGCCGAACGTAGGGCGCGCAGGCCTGGCCGGTCACTGCCTGATCACGGTGCGCAAGAGCCGGACGACGCCAGCCCGCTTTCCGCGCCCCGCGTCCGAGCGGCGCCGGGCTTTGCTACCCTGACCGCCGATGCGGATCGCCGTGCTGTCTGACATCCACGGCAACCTGCCGGCGCTCGAGGCAGTCCTCGCCGCACTGTCCCCGTTCGATGCCGTGTGGCAGCTGGGCGACATCGTGGGCTACGGACCGCAACCCGACGAGGTGGTCGCGCGGCTGGCCGCCGAACGTGCGACGGGCGTCCGCGGCAACCATGACTCTGCAGCGATCGGCGAGCTCCCGGTCGACGCCTTCAACGATGACGCCCGAGCCGCCCTGGAGTGGACGGCTGAGCACATTGCGCCGGAAACGCGGCGCTGGCTGGCGGCACTCCCGCTGCGCGACGAAGTCGACACTTTCACGCGCGTCCACGCCAGTCCCTGCGACCCGACATGGGAGTACGTCTACTCGTCGGGCATCGCGCGCGCCAACCTGGAATGCTTCAAGACCGCCTACTGCGCGCTCGGCCACACCCACGTGCCGCTCCTCTTCCGGGAGTCCCGGGGCAACCTGGTGGGAGTGCGCCCGGAGCCGGGCAAGAAGGTCGCGCTGGACGACGGGCGAGTGATCATGAATCCGGGCAGCGTGGGCCAGCCGCGTGATGGTGATCCGCGCGCCAGCGCGGCGTTGCTCGATACCGACAAACACACGATCGAATGGCGGCGCGTCGAATACCCGATCGCGCAGGTACAGAGGCTGATGGCCAAGGTTGATCTGCCGCGGCGACTGATCGCCCGCCTCCAGTTCGGCCTGTGAGCCGGAGGCGCTGAGCAATGGCCATGAAACCCTGGCTGCACGGGCGCAAGCCGGGCGACCGACGGGTACGCGTCAAGCGGCCCCACGCCCAGTTCTTCCGCTACGCGGGCCCGGGCACGCTCGTTGCGCGAGAGTCGGCGTCGGCACCGCGCACAGCCAGCGGTCGCTTTGTGGCGCGTGCCCGACAGCTCCTCTTCGGGCGGCCGCTGTCGATCCACGAGGAGATCACCGAACGGCTGTCGAAGGTCAAGGCGCTGGCCATCTTCAGCTCCGACGCGATCAGCTCGTCGGCCTACGCTACCGAAGAGATCCTGCGCGTGCTGGTCCTCGCCGGCGCCGGCGCCCTACTGCTCAGCCTGCCCATTGCCGCGGCCATTGCGCTGCTGCTGGCGATCGTCGCGATCAGCTATCGCCAGGAGATCCACGCCTACCCCTCAGGCGGCGGCGACTATGCAGTCGCGCGCGCCAACCTGCCCGCCATCTTCGGGCTGGTGGTGGCCGCCGCCTTGCTCGTCGACTACACGATGACCGTCGCGGTATCGACGTCGTCCGCGGTCGAGCAGGTCATTTCCGCCATGCCCGGTCTGCTGGATATCAGGATTGAGATCGGTGCCGTCGCCATCCTGGTGATCATGCTCGGCAACCTGCGCGGACTGCGTGAGTCGGGCAACATCTTCGCCGTTCCCACTTATCTGTTCGCCGGCATGACCCTGCTCATCATCGTCGTCGGCGTCTTCCGCATCGTCGTCCTCGGCGAGAGTCAGCCACCGCCGACACCGCTGCCGGGTCAACCCGATCCTCTTCAGGCGGTCGGCTTCCTGCTGCTCATCCACGCCTTCGCCTCGGGTTCGGTTGCCTTGACCGGCACGGAGGCAATTGCTAACGGCGTGCCCGCCTTCAAACCACCCGAGTCACGCAACGCGGCGACGACGCTCACGGTCATGGCCATCCTGCTCGGCGTGTTGTTCGTTGGGCTCACGTTCGTGGCCGACTCATTCGGCGTCGTGCCAGTGGACGAGCCCAAGGTGAGGACGGTTATCAGCCAGATCGCGGCCACAATCTTCGGCAACGACACGATCACGTTCTACCTCTACCAGGGGTTCACCGCCCTGATCCTGTTCCTGGCCGCCAACACCTCGTTCAACGCCTTCCCCCGGCTGGCGGCAATCCTCGCCCGCGACGGCTACATGCCGCGCCAGTTCAGCTTCCGCGGCGACCGGCTGGCATTCACCTCCGGCATCGTCATCCTGAGCATCGGCGCGATCGCACTGATCGTCGCCTTCGGCGGCATTACCACGGCGCTCATCCCGCTGTATTCCGTAGGCGTGTTCATTGCCTTCAGCATCGGTCAGACCGGCATGGTGCGCCACTGGCTGGCCGAACGCTCACCCGGCTGGCGGCGGCGTCTGACGATAAACGGCTTCGGCGCAGTACTGACGAGCATCGTCTTCGTCGTGGTGCTGGTCGCCAAGGCGCCCAGCTCCCTCCTCGTGGCACTGATCATTCCCATCCTCATCGCGATGATGCTGTTCATCAACCGCCAGTACCGCGCGTCGGCGGCCAACCTCGAGGTGCGCGACGACGCGGTGATCCCGCCGCCTCGGCGCGAGGAGCGGGTCATCGTCCCCGTGCCGGGCATCACGCGTGCCGTGGTGCGGGCAGTCAACGTCGGCCGTTCGATCGCGCCCGATGTGCGTGCCGTGCTCATCTCCGACGAGCCGGAGGAGGCGGCGGAGCTACGGGAGCGCTGGGAGCGCCAGCTACCAGACGTGCCGCTGGTCATCGTCGAATCGCCGTATCGTGCCCTCGTAGGCCCGATGCTCGCGTACCTCGACGTACTCGATCGGACGTGGCCCGAGGACAAGGAAAGGCCGGTCACGTTCGTGGTCATACCGGAGTACGTCGCCCGCCGGTGGTGGGAGCGGCTGCTGTACAACCAGTCGGCGAACCGACTGCGCCGCGCCCTGATCGGCCGGCCACGTACCGTGGTCGTCAACGTTCCCTACCGCCGGGACGACGGCGAACAGCCCGTCCAACGGGCGGCGGATGGGGTGTAACCTTCCGCGCGAATGTCAGATCCGCAGACGCTCAACGCCTTCAGCAAGGCGGTGCTTGGCCTGAACGGCGCCTCGACCGATGGCCTGGTCGTCCACCTCGGCTGCCAGCTGGCCAAACAGAACAGCGCCGAACTGGTCGCGGTGCATGTGATCGAGGTCGACTGGAGCCACGAGCTGTCGGACGAGATGTCGGCCGAGAACGAGGCCGCCTCGGCCATCCTCGACCTCGCCGAGGGCATCGCCGAGCACTACCGCGTGAAGCTCTCGGGCGACTTGCTGCAAGCGCGCGAGGTCGCCGCGGCGCTGGTCGACGAAGCCGTCGAGTTGCAGGCGGACGCGATCATCGTCGGTCTCCCCTATCGCAAGCGCTTCGGTGGTGACTTCGAGATCGGTGAAACGATCCCCTATGTCTTCCAGAACGCGCCCTGCCAGGTGATAGTGGCGCGCGAACCGGTGGCAGTGGCCAATATCGCCGAGCCGGCCACCGGCCGCCGGCAGGAACTGGCGATGGGGGCACGTTGATGACCGACGACGAGCGTTCGCTGCGGGTCATCATCGTCGGTTGCGGGCGGGTCGGCGCCGGCATCGCCGAGCGGCTGGCGCGATCAGGCCACGACGTGACGGTCATCGATCTCAGCACCCATGCGTTCAACCGGCTCGAGCCCGATTTCCCGGGACATGCAGTGCGCGCGGACGGCACCGATGAGGACGTCCTGCGGCGCGTCGGTACCCAGGACGCCGACCTTTTCTTTGCCCTGACCGAAGGTGACAATCGCAACGTGCTTGCCGCGCAGCTGGCCAACGAGACGTTCCGAGTTCCCCGGGTGGTCGCCAAGGTCAACGACCCGGTCCGCGCCGAGGCGTACACAATGCTCGGGCTCGCGACGATCTGCCGCACGCGCCTGCTGGTCGACGCGCTGGCGCGCTACGCCGGGCTGGAGGCTGATCTGGGCGCCAACGGGGTGCGCCAGCCAGAGAGCCCGCTCGATCAGGAGGAACAACCCGCGGAAAGCGCCGCCCCCGCGCAGCCGGTCGCCCAGGCGGTGGAGGGCTAGGTGTACATCGTCGTCGTCGGCGGAGGCAAGGTCGGCTACTACCTGGCGCGCGAGCTGCTGGAAGCCGGCCACGAGCTGGTGATCCTCGAGAAGAACCCCGAGCGAGCCCGCCAGATTGCCGACGAACTGGGCAGCATCGTGCTCAACCGTGATGGCTCAGAGGGCAAGCATCTGGCCGAGGCGGGTGCCAATCGGGCCTCGATCGTGGCCGCCGTCACGGGCGACGATGAGGACAACCTCGTCGTGTGCCAGATGGCCAAGCATCACTTCGATGTCCCGCGCACGATCGCGCGCGTGAACAACCCCAAGAACGAGGAGCTGTTCAGGCACCTCGGTGTGGACGAGATCATCAGTCCCACGCGCATGGCACTGGCCTCGATCGAGCAGGACATCCCCGTCCACGAGCTGCTCCATCTGGCCCAGCTCAAGGGCGGCGAATTCGCGCTGCTCGAGGCACAGATAACCGACGACTCGCCGGCCGTCGGCCGCCGGCCGGCCGACCTCACGCTACCGGAGAGCTGTTCGATCTTCCTGTTGCTGCGCGGTAGCGCGGTGATGCCCGCGGGCAGCGATACCGTGCTGGAAGCCGGTGACAAGGTGCTCGCCGTTTCGCGTACCGCTGACGAAGCCAATCTCCGGCGCGAGCTGATCGGCGACGACGAGCCGGCCGAGCTCCTTCCTGCTGGGCACTGAGGACACACCTCCGCTGACGAACCGGCCGCTGCCGGCAGCTGCCGTTCTGCGCCGGTCTCTGGTGGTATGGGGCTGGGGCCACCTCGCGCTGGGCGACCGGCGTGGCTGGGCGCTCGCGCTCCTCGAGCCGCTCTTCATAGCCGGGCTGTTGCTGGTCGTGGTACAGCTCATCGATGGGACGCAGTGGCTGATCGTTTTCGTGCCGCTCACCGTTCTGCTCGTGGTCTGGCTCGGCCAGGCCCTGCACGCCTACCAGCGAGCGCTCCGCCTGGGAGGGGCGGCCGGCGGCGAAGCCCAGGTGGCGCTCTTCTTCCCGGTGGCAGTCACGCTGCTGACGGTCTACTGGCTGGTCGGGGGCAGCCACGGCTCGCCGGCCGCGACAGTCGAGCAGTACGCGCTGGACTGGATGTCGATGCGCCCGGCAGACGCTGTGCAGCTCTTCGTCAGCCAGCCCGATCCGTCCGCCCTGGGCGCCACCTGGCAGGCCGAGATGGCCTTCTTGCGTTCACGGGTGGGCCAGGCGGCGGACGAATATGGTCCGGCCAGCGGCCTCCATCCCGACTCGCCTTTCGACAACCTGCGCTTCGGCGAGCCCGTAGAGGAGCAACCCGGTTTCGCGCAGGTGACGGTCGACATCGTGCGCCAGGAGGAAGTGCAGACGACCGTCCTCGGTTTCATCCCGACCGCCAGCCAGGAGACCGTGTCGGTCGAACGGGCGGGCGTGATCTCGCTCCGCCTGGTGCCCCAGCCGGGCCTCCAGTGGCTGCCCATCGGACAGCTGGCCTCGTCGTCGTGGCTGATCGAGAACGTTGCGCTGAACGGCCCGGATGCCCCCTGAAACTGTGTCGTCTGGACAACATGAATTATGAACTCTTTACATACAGCAACCTTGACAACACCATTGTCATGGTTTACCTTGCCGACCGGCGCTCCGGAAAGGCGCCCGAAAGCAGTTTCCGACAGGCATAAGAGGTTGTGCCATGACCCTCATCCGACGTTCAAGCCCATTCAGTGAACTGATCTCCCTCCGCCAGGCGATGGACCGCATGGTCGATGACTGGTGGGTGCGCCCCCGTGATGCGTTCCCAAGCGAGGAGCACTCGCTGGCACTCGACGTTCGGTCGACCGACGACACCTACGAAGTCGAGGCCGCTCTCCCCGGCATGAAGCCAGAGGACGTCAACATCTCAGTCCTCGGCGACACGCTGTCGATCAGCGGCTCGATGAGGGAGGAACAGTCCCGGGACGACGAGGGCTACACGTACCGCGAGATCCGTCGCGGCTCGTTCAGCCGCACCGTGACGCTGCCCACAACGGTCAAGGCGGACGCCGCCACGGCCACGTTCGAGAACGGCATGCTCCATCTGTCGATCCCCAAGGCTGAAGAGGCCAAGCCGCGCCAGATCCAGATCAAGGCGACGGCGGCCAGGTAGGCCGGGCCTGACTTTGACCGATCATGGCCGCGTGGAGCGGCCCGGACGCGACCCAGCTCGGCCGGTGTACGTCATCAGCGTGGCCGCCGAGCTGGTCCGCGTCCACCCGCGCACGCTGCGCATCTACGAGCTGGAAGGGCTGGTGTGTCCGGCGCGCACACACAGCAACATACGTCTGTACTCCGAGAATGACATCCGGCGGGTGACCTGGATTCGTCACCTGACCCGTAACCTGGGCGTCAACCTCGCCGGGGTTCGCGTCCTGTTCGCCCTCGAGGAGCGCCTGGGGACGCGCATCCTCGAGACGCTGTACGAAGACCGCTGGCGTGCAGAGGAGTCGGGCGATGATGCCGCCGAGCAAGACAAGAAGACAACTTCAAGGAGCAAGCACAACGGCGCGGGGTCCAGCCGCTAAGGTCACGGACCTCTCAAACCAAGGAGCGAAATGAGCGACATCACCAACCCTGAGGAGCAGACCGAGGAGCAGCACAGTCCGCCGCCGGAGGCGGGTGCCCGCGAGCTGCCGCTGGTCGCGCTGCGCGAGACGGTCATCTTCCCCGAGATGATCGTTCCCCTGCAGGTCGGCCGCGACAAGTCTGTCCAGGCGCTGAACAAGGCCGTTGCCGACGGCTCAGCCATCGCGCTGGTCACGCAGCGGGTGGCCGATACGGAGGACATTCGGGATCCGTCCGAGCTGTATCCGGTCGGCAC
>CAZSWK010000010.1:31937-44631 GCA_964610835.1 uncultured Anaerolineaceae bacterium
GGGGACGCTGGCCAAGATCGCCCAGGTCGTCCAGCTTCAGGACGGCACCGTGCGCGCCATCGTTCAGGGTCAGCAGCGCCTGCGGCTGCTGGAATTCGTTACCGCCGAGCCGTTCATCCTGGCACGCGTCGAACCGGTCGAGGAGCAGGCGCCGGCCGGCCTCGAGGCCCAGGCGCTGGTACGCAGCGTCCAGGCTCAGATCGAGCAATACGTACAGGCCGGCGCCCCGGTGCCACCTGAAGCGGCGGTGGCGGCGCGCAACATCACCGAGCCGGGACTGCTCGCCGACATGGTGGCCTACAGCCCCGACATGTCGACCGAGCAGCGACAGGAGCTGCTCGAGACGATTGACGTTCACGAGCGGCTCAAGCTGGTTTCCACCTTCCTGGGCCGCCAGATCGAGATCCTCGAGCTGAAGGGCAAGATCCAGTCTGAGGTCAAGTCCGAGATGGACAAGACCCAGCGTGAGTACATCCTGCGCGAGCAGTTGAAGGCGATCCAGCGTGAGTTGGGCGAGGACGACCCGCAGCAGGCCGAGATCAACGAGTTGCGCGAGAAGGTCGACCAGGCTGGCATGCCCGACGAGATCAAGACCCGCGCGACCAAGGAAATCGACCGCATGAGTCGCATTCCATCGGCGTCGCCCGAGGTGGGCGTCATCCGGACGTATGTCGACTGGCTGGTGGGCCTGCCCTGGAACGTCACCACCGATGACCGCCTCGACCTCAAGGAGGCGGCCAAGATCCTCGACGAGGACCACTACGGCCTGGAGAAGATCAAGGAGCGCATCCTCGAATACCTGGCGGTGCGCAGCCTGGCCGAGAAGATCCGTAGCCCGATCCTTGCCTTCATCGGGCCACCCGGCGTAGGCAAGACGTCGCTCGGCAAGAGCGTCGCGCGGGCAATGGGGCGCAAGTTCGTGCGCATGAGCCTCGGTGGCATTCATGACGAGGCCGAGATCCGCGGACATCGCCGGACCTACATCGGTGCGCTGCCGGGCCGCATCATCCAGAACATCAAGACCGCGGGCACGAACAACCCGGTGTTCATGCTCGACGAGATCGACAAGATCGGCATGGACTTCCGCGGCGATCCGTCTTCGGCCCTGCTCGAGGTGCTCGACCCGGAGCAGAACAACACCTTCCAGGACAACTACCTCGAAGTGCCGTTCGACCTTTCGCGGGTGCTCTTCATCGCGACAGGCAACCTGCTCGATCCAATCCCGCCCGCGCTGCGCGACCGGATGGAAATCATCCAGTTGCCGGGCTACACGCAGCAGGAGAAGATCGAGATCGGCAAGCGCTTCCTGATCCCCAAGCAGCTCGAGAACCACGGGCTGACGCCCAAGAAGCTGGAGATCAGCGACGCTGCCATGGTCGAGCTCGTCCAGGCCTACACGAAGGAGGCCGGCGTCCGCAACCTCGAGCGCGAGATCGCGAACATCATGCGCAAGGTGGCGCGGCAGGTTGCCGAGGGCCGCAAGCGCAAGGTGACGGTCGACGGCAAGAAGCTCAACGAATATCTCGGGCCGCCGCGGTTCGAGTACGGCGAGCTGGAGACGGAGGATCAGATCGGCGCGGCGACCGGCCTGGTCGTCACCGAGGCCGGCGGCGATGTGCTGTCGATCGAGGTGACGCACATGCCCGGCAAGGAGGACTTCATCCTCACCGGCCAGCTGGGCGAGGTGATGCGCGAGTCGGCCCGCGCCGGCCTGTCGTGGATCCGTGCCCACGCCGACGAGCTGGGCATCGCGCGCGAGCAGTTCGAGAAGAACACGATGCACATCCACGTTCCCGCCGGGGCAATCCCCAAGGACGGGCCGTCGGCGGGCATCACCATGGCCACCGCCATGATCAGCGCCTTTACCGGCATCCCGGTCCACAAGGACGTGGCGATGACAGGTGAGATCACGCTGCGCGGCCGCGTGCTGCCGATCGGCGGTTTGAAGAGCAAGATCCTGGCCGCGCATCTGTCCGGCGCACGCGTCGTGATCCTGCCGCTCAAGAACCAGAAGGATCTGACGGACATTCCCGAGGAGATCCGCAAGCAGCTCAAGCTGGTCCTCGTGAGCACGATGGACCAGGTGCTCGAGAACGCGCTGACCCGCAAGCCCAAGCGCCTGGAGACCAAGGCTGGCGAGAACGTCGAAGAGGACAAGCCGGCGGACAAGACATCGGCAGCGCCCGACAAGATGCGCCGTGGATTCCCCGGCGCCGACCAGCCGCCGGCCATCGCGTCGCCACCGGAGGCAGGCGCCGGCGGCTGATCCCGCCGCGCCCGACGGTGGATGGAGTACCGCGACTACTACGCAACGCTGGGAGTGCCGCGCACAGCGAGCCAGGCCGACATCAAGAAGGCCTTCCGCAAGCTGGCGCGGCAGTTCCACCCTGACGTCAACAAGAGCAACGCCGCAGCCGAAAAGCGCTTCAAGGAAGTCAGCGAGGCGAACGAGGTCCTGTCCGACCCTGAGAAGCGCAAGCTGTACGACCAGCTCGGCGCCAACTGGCAGGCCTATCAGCAGGCCGGAACGGCGGGTGCCGGCGCCCAGGGCCGGCCGTACGGTGGCTTCGCGGGCTTCAACCCGGGCGCCGGCGGCGTGCGCTTCGAGTACCGCGGCAATCCTGAGGATCTGGCTGGCTTCAGCGATTTCTTCCGTACCTTCTTCGGTGGCGAAGCTGAGTTCGCCGGCGAAGCGTTCGCGGGTGGCGGCCGCGCGACGCGCACCAGGACGCAGCCACAGGGCCGCGCCCAGACCATCGAGGAACTGCTCGGGGACATGGGTCACGCGCCGGGCAACGGGCGGGGCCGGCGTTCGTCACAGTCGCAGCGCGCGCGGCGCGAGGCAGAGGCCGAGATCAGCCTCGAGGACGTCAACAACGGCACCAAGCGACTGCTCGACATCGAGGGCAAGCGCATAGAAGTCACCATTCCGCCGGGTGTCGCCGACGGCCAGCGCATCCGCTTTTCGCGCGTGGCACCCGATGGTGGCGACGTCTACTTGAGGGTCAAGGTTCGGCCCCATCCCACCTTTACCCGCAACGGCGCCGACCTGCACCGCGACCTCGACCTGTCCCTGCGCGACGCGCTGCTCGGGGCGGAGGTGCCGGTGCGCACCCTCAGCGGCAGAGTGCTGCTGAACATCCCGCCCGAGACACAGACGGGCCGCACCTTTCGACTCGCCGGCAAAGGCCTGCCGCGTTTCCGCGCCGAGGGCCACGGGGATCTGTTCGTGAAGGTGCGGCCGGTGCTGCCCTCCAACCTGACACCCGAAGCGCGCAGCGCTGCCGAACGTTTCCTCGACCTTGCCCAACAACCGAAAGGAAATGACTGACAGATGAAGTTGGACCGCTACACGGAGAAGGCCCAGCAGGCGATCGTGACCGCCCAGCGGCTGGCGACGGAGGCGGATAGCCCCGTGCTTGACACCGAGCACATTCTGCTGGCCCTGCTCCAGGACCCCGAGGGCGTCCCGGCGATGACGCTGCGCCAGTTGGGCGCCGATCCGGGCGAGCTCAGTGTCGAGCTCGCCGCGGCCCTGGCCCATCGTGCCAAGGTGGCCGGTGGCAACCTGAGCCTCGATCCGCGGGCGCGCCAACTGCTCGAGCGCGCCGAGGACGAGGCCAAGCGCCTGAACGACGAATACGTGTCCACCGAGCACCTGCTGCTCGCCGCCGCTGAGTCAGGCGGCGACGCTCAGCGGCTGCTGGAGGCGGCGGGCGCGGGCCGGGAGGCCATCCTCAACGCGCTGCAGTCGGTGCGTGGCGGCCAACGGGTGACCAGCCAGAATCCGGAGGGCACCTATCAGGCGCTCGAGCGCTACGGCCGCGACCTGACGCGTGACGCGCGCGAGGGCAAGCTCGACCCGGTCATCGGCCGCGACGAGGAGATCCGACGTGTCATCCAGGTGCTTTCCCGGCGGACCAAGAACAACCCGGTGCTCATCGGCGAACCGGGCGTGGGCAAGACGGCCATCGCCGAGGGCCTCGCCCAGCGCATCGTGCGCGGCGATGTGCCCGAAGGGCTCAAGGACAAGCGCGTAGTGGCGCTCGACCTGGGCGCACTGATCGCGGGAGCCAAGTACCGCGGTGAGTTCGAGGAGCGCCTCAAGGCGGTGCTCAAGGAGATCAAGGACTCAGAGGGGCAGATCATCCTGTTCATCGACGAGCTGCACACGGTCGTCGGCGCCGGAGCGGCAGAGGGCGCAATGGATGCCTCGAACCTGCTCAAGCCCATGCTCGCGCGCGGCGAGTTGCACACCATCGGTGCCACGACGCTCGACGAATACCGCAAGCACATCGAGAAGGACGCCGCTCTCGAGCGGCGCTTCCAGCCGGTGTACGTCGATCAGCCGACGGTCGAGGAAACGATCTCGATCCTGCGCGGCCTGCGTGAGCGCTACGAGAACCACCACGGCGTGCGCATCACCGATTCGGCCCTGGTTGCCGCGGCAGTCCTGTCGAACCGGTACATCACCGAGCGCTTCCTCCCCGACAAGGCGATCGACCTGGTCGACGAGGCGGCCAGCCGTTTGCGCATGGAGATGGACTCCATGCCCGTGGAGCTCGACGAGCTCGAGCGGCGGCGGATCCAGCTCGAGATCGAGCGCGAGGCGCTGCGCAAGGAGCGCGACGAAGCCTCCAAGGCCCGTCTGGTGGCACTCGAGAAGGAGCTCGCAGACATCGGCGAGCGCAGCGGCGCGCTGAAGAGCCAATGGGAACAGGAGAAGGGCAAGATCGCCAGCCTGCGCCAGACCAAGCAGGAGCTCGAGCGGCTGCAGCATGAGATCGAGGAAGCCGAGCGGGCGGCCGACTATGCACGGGCCGCCGAGCTGAAGTACGGGCGGCAGTCCGAGCTCCAGGCCCGTCTGGCCGAGCAGGAACAGGCGCTATCGGTCGAGGGTGGCGTTCAGCGACTGCTCAAGGAGGAAGTCGACGCGGACGACATCGCGCGCATCGTCTCATCGTGGACCGGCGTACCCGTGGCGCGTCTGCTCGAGGGCGAGCAGGCGAAGCTGATGCGCATGGAGGACGAGCTGCACAAGCGGGTGGTGGGCCAGGACGAGGCGGTTGCTGCCGTGTCCGATGCCGTACGCCGTGCGCGCGCCGGGCTGAAGGATCCTCGGCGGCCGATCGGCTCGTTCATCTTCCTGGGGCCCACCGGCGTGGGCAAGACGGAGCTGGCCCGCGCGCTGGCGGCCTTCCTGTTCGACGACGAGGCCGCGCTGACGCGCATCGACATGAGCGAGTACATGGAGAAGTACTCGGTGTCGCGGCTGCTCGGCGCGCCGCCAGGCTATGTGGGTTACGAGGAGGGCGGCCAGTTGACCGAGGCGGTCCGCCGCCGGCCCTACCAGGTAATCCTGCTCGACGAGATCGAGAAGGCGCACCCGGATGTGTTCAACGTGCTGCTCCAGGTGCTCGATGACGGCCGGCTGACCGATGGCCAGGGACGCACAGTCGACTTCAAGAACGCGGTCGTCGTGATGACCAGCAACGTCGGCAGCCAGTTCATAACCGGCTATGCCGGCCAGCGTGATGAGGCTGCCTACGAGCAGATGAAGAAGCAGGTCACCGACACGCTGCGCCAGGTCTTCCGGCCCGAGTTCCTGAACCGCATCGACGAGATCATCGTCTTCCACGCGCTCACGGAGGCTGACCTGGCCGCCATCGTCGAGCTACTGCTGGCCGATTTGTCGCGTCGTTTGTCGGATCACGAGCTGACGCTCGAGGTCACGCCGGCCGCGCGCCAGCTGATCGCCGGTGAAGGGTTCGATCCCGCCTACGGCGCGCGGCCGCTGCGCCGCTCCATCCAGCGGCTGGTCGAGAATCCGCTGGCCCGAGCGCTGCTCGAAGGCCGCTTCAAGCCAGGTACGACGATCAAGGTCGATGCCGATCCGGTCAGCGGCACACTGCTCTTCAGCGACGGTGGCGAGACCATGGTGACCAGCGCCGGACAGGAGCGGCGCGACGTACGCAGCGGCACGCAGCCTGAAGCGATGAAGGTTGGGCGTCCGAACGGCGGGGACCGCGTCAACTGAGCCTCGAGTGGCGACCCGCACCGGTCGCACCGCCGTCAGCACTCGACGACGCCGGCCAGCCCGAGCTCGTCGCCCGTTTGCGCGCGGAAATGGACAGCCAGGGACCGTTGACCTTTGCGCGCTTCATGGAGCGCGCGCTGTACGAGCCCGGGCTGGGCTACTACGCCACCAGTTCGGAGCGGGCAACGCGCGCTGGCGACTTCCTGACCGCGCCGGAGCTTCATCCCATTTTCGGCGCCGCGCTGGCGCGCCAGGTCGAGGAGACGTGGGGACACCTCGGCCGGCCCGGGGCTTTCACACTGCGTGAGTACGGCGCTGGCCGGGCGACGCTGGGAACGGACATTCGGGCCGGGCTGGCGGCGGATGCCTCGCTGCTGGCAGAGGCGCTGCGCTACGAGCCAATCGAGATCGCGGGACGGCTACCGGCGGCCGCGCGTCCACTCGCGCCGATGGTCGGCTGTGTCGTGGCCAACGAGTTCGTGGACGCGCTGCCAATCAATCGGGTGGTAATGCGCCAGGGGAAGCTGCGCGAGGTGTACGTCGGCTGGTCCGATGGTCACTTCGCCGACGTGGAGGGCGACCCGTCGGACCCGGAGCTGGAACGCTGGTTCGACGAGCGTCACATCAGGCTCGACGAGGGACAGCGCGCCGAGGTTAATCTCGGCCTGCGCACATGGGCAACAGAGCTGGCCGCAACCGTGGAGCGCGGCTACGTACTGGTATTTGACTACGCGCTGGAGCCGGCAGCACTGTATGCACCGGAACGGGCAAGCGGAACGGTGCGCGCGTTTGCCGGGCACCAGGTGTCGGGTGACGTGCTCGGCGGGGTCGGCCTGCGCGACATCACCGCGACCGTGGACATCGACGCACTCGAGCACGAAGCGCGCGCCGCTGGGTTCGAAGTGGTGGGTCGGACGACTCAGGCCGAGTTCCTGATGGGCTGCGGACTCGAGGGAGTGCTCGACCGAGAACGTGAGCGGGCCGGCCAGGACTTGGCAGCCTGGCTGCTGCTGCGCTCATCGGTCGCGCGGCTGCTCGACCCGCGGCAGCTGGGCGGCTATGCCGTGGTCGTGCTCAGCCGTGATGTTGACCAGCCGGGACCGCTGCGCGGTCTCGAGTTCCACATGCCGCGCCGCGGCTGATCAGCGGACCCCACGGGTGCGCCTCGAGGAAGTCCGAGCCCGTTTCGCGGTGATGCCACGCGAGCTGCCCAAGGCGCCGGCGGCGTTGCTGCCCATCGTGCTGCCGAACCCGGAGGCAGCAGAGCTCCCGCGACGCGAATGGCCCGGAGAGCGGCGCCCCGCGGCGGTGCTGGTGCTGTTCCACCCGGACACGCCGCGCGACCAGGAGGCGCAGGTGGTGCTGATCGAACGCTCGACCGGTCCTCACCGGCACGCCGGGCAGATCGCGTTCCCGGGTGGCGCGCTGGAGCAGGGCGAGTCGGCCGTTGAGGCCGCGCTGCGCGAGGCACGGGAGGAGATTGGCCTGGACGCGGAGTCGGCCGGCGTGGTGGTTGCCGGCCTCCTTCCGCCCATCGCAGTGCCCGTGTCCGGGTTCATCGTCGATCAGGTCGTCGCCTTTGCCGGCGCACCACCGTCGCTGGTTCCGGACGGCCACGAAGTGTCTGCCGTCTTCTCGGCACCGGTCACGGCCTTCCTGCCCGACGCGCCCATTGAGATGGTCACGGCCGAGCGCGACGGTTTCAGGTTGCGCTATGGCGCGTATCGCATCGGCGAGCGGCTGGTGTGGGGGGCAACCGCCGGCATGCTCGGCCGCATCGGCGCGTTCCTGGCCACGGGTCGAGACCAGCATGAACGGCGGCGCCGGTAGGGTCGACACTCATCTTGGCCGCCGTCCGGCCTTCTACCAGGGCTCGCCCTCGGACGCGTCGTACTCGTCACGCAGCGGCGTACGCTCGGCGAGTTCGCCCTCGGCCGGGCTTGCAGGTGAGGACTCGTCCACCGGCTGAGGCTGCCCGGCTGGGGTATCGGCCTCTGCCTCGACGACTACCTGGCCGTCCTCGTCGCCAAGAAGCTCCACGATGATCGCCCGCATCTCAGTGCCGTCGGTATACGCCCCGTGCAGGACGCCCGCGGGCCAGAGGACCGCCTCACCGTGATTCACGCGCTCGCGGTCGTCGCCCACCTGGACGAATCCGGCGCCGCTGATGACGATGAACAGGGCGGTGCTCGCCGCATTGGCGTGCGGCGTGATCATCGCGTAGCGGCTGAAGGCAAGCTCGCTGACCACCGCCCGATCGTCGTGGAGGATCACCTGGCCGGCCACACCCTGCGTCCCGGGCGGCCCCTCGGCGCGGCGGTATCCCGGTCCGAAGCGCCTGATGTCCACGCGACCTGACCCTAACGGCGGCGGCGGCCACTCCGCGACCGCCGCGAGCGGACCGTCGCCTCGGCGTGCTTGTAACGCGACTGGCTGAAGTAGCGCTGGTGGCGGAGCTGCTCGTTGTAGAAGTCGATGTACGGCGGGAAGCGGAAAAAGCGGATCCAGATGAAGGTGCCCAGGCCGAGCACGATGAACAGCAGGATGAACAGGAAATAGAACTGGAAGATCGCGCCGACCAGGATCAGGCCGAAGGTGATCAGGCCGGTCCACAGCAACCATTCCTGCATGGTGCGCAGCGGCTCGTGGCGGTGCAGCTGCCGTGAGCGGACGTTGTAGAGCACGATGGTGCCGATCAGGAGCAGCAGTGCGGCGATCCAGATCGGGTTGAACAGGTCGCTGAAGTAGAACGAGTTGAACTGGTCCTTGAGATGCCCAAGGATGTCCGAGTTTCCCACCGAGCAACCTCTCTACGGCTGTCTGCCCGCCTCCTGACGGCACGCCGAGCATAGCAAGCTCGCAGTGAGTGTCGGATTGGCGGCCCGACAAGAGAACCAATGGCAGGTTGCTATACTCGCTGTGCCGCGCCCCACTCGCGCCCTGGAGCCGCGGGCGCCGGCGACCACCGAGAGGAATCCAGAGTCAACGTGCGAGCCCTGCTCTCGGTCGCCAATCGCGACGGGATCGTCGAACTCGTGCGTGGGCTGGACGCGCTCGGCGTCGAGCTTTACGCGACCGAGGCGACCCTTGCCGCGCTGAGCGACGTCAAAGCCAAGATCCAGCCGCTGACCGCCCCGGACAGCATGAATGCCGACGCGGGCGGGACGTTGGCGACCTATGAGCTGCTGGTCGCCAATATCGAGCCATTCGCCGCGCCCGGCGCAGCCGGGCTCGACGAGGCAATCGCCCAGATCGACGTGGCAACCGCCTCGCTGATCTCGGCCGGCGCGCGCAGTCATGCCACGGTAGCCGTCGTTTCGGTGCCCAGCCAATACCCGCAGGTGCTCGAAGAGCTGCGCGCCCACGGCAGCGTCTCGGCCGAGCTGCGCCAGCGGCTGGCGGCGGAGGCCTTGTCCGAGGTGGCGGGCTACTACTCCGAGGTGGCGGGCTATCTCAACCACCTCGCCGGCAAGCGCCTGCCCTCACGCCTGGTCGTGGCCGTCGAGAAGGTGCGCGACCTGCCCTACGGCGAGAACCCGCACCAGGAGGCGGCGTTCTACCGGGAGACGGCCCCCCTCGGCAGATCGCTCGCCGACGCATGGCAATACCAGGGCGACGAACCAACCTTCAACGACCTGATCGACCTCGACGCCGCGTATCGCGTCGCGACCGACTTCACGGCGCCCAGCTGCTGCATCGTCAAGCAGGCCAACCCGACCGGGCTGGCGTCCAACGACCGGCTGGCCGAGGCATACCAAAAGGCCCTCGAAGGCGATCCGGTCAGCGCGTACGGGGCCGTGGTGGCCCTCAACCGCGAAGTCGACGGCGAAACCGCAGCCGCCATCGCGGGCAATGCGTATGAGGCAATCGTCGCGCCCGCCTTTTCTGCCCCGGCACGCGAGATCCTGGCCGAGAAGCAGCACCTGACTCTGCTCGCGGTTCCCTTCCGCTCGACCGCCGGCCCGAATGGCTACGGCATCGGCCGCCTTGACTTCCATCGCATCGATGGCGGGCTGTTGGTCGAGACGCGCGACCGCTCCGAGCTCGACCGTTCGCAGCTCAAGGTCGTCACCCGTCGGCGGCCCACGCTGGAAGAGCTGACCGACCTGCTGTTCGCCTGGCGGGCGGTGCGCCATGTCACGAGCAACGCTGTCGTCCTCGCCCACAACACGGCCCTGGTGGGTGTTGGCGTCGGCCAGGCCAGTCGCCTGACGGCGGTCGAGATAGCGCTCCACAAGGCGGCCGATCGGGCGGCCATGTCGGTGCTTGCCTCGGACGCCTACTTCCCGTTCGCCGATGCCATCCAGCTGGCTGCCGAGCGGGGCGTCACGGCCATCATTCAGCCCGGCGGTTCCGCCCGCGACGAGATGGCCATCGAGGTGGCCGACCGGCATCACATGGCGATGGTCTTCACCGGCCGCCGCCACTACCGCCACTAACGCCAATGGAGACCCTGCTCGCGCTCGAGATGGTGCGCGTCACCGAGGCCGCCGCAATTGCGTCGGCACGCTACATGGGGCGCGGCGACCGCGATGCTGCCGACCAGGCGGCAACGGAGGCGATGCGGCGCACCTTCGACGAAGTCGAGATGGGCGGCACGATCGTCATCGGCGAAGGTGAACGCGACGAAGCGCCCATGCTGTACATCGGCGAGCAGGTCGGTATCGGCGCCGACGACCAGCCGAAGATCGACATCGCGGTTGATCCGCTCGAAGGCACCAACCTGGTCGCCATGGGCCTGGCCAACGCGACCACCGTCTTGGCGGCATCCGAGAAGGGCGGCCTGCTTCACGCACCGGACACCTACCTCGACAAGTTGTGCGTTGGGCCGGTCGCCGCCGGCCATGTCGACATCCGCCTGCCGGTGGCCGAGAACCTGAAGCGCATTGCGGATGCCCTCGGCCGCAAGGTCCCGGATTTGACGGTTGTCACACTCGATCGCCCGCGCCACGCGCAGCTGATCGAGGAGATCCGCGCCATGGGCGCGCGCATCAAGCTCATCTCGGACGGCGACCTGTCGGGCGCCATCAGCTGCGCGGTGATGGGTACTGGCGTGCACGCGGTCATGGGCATCGGCGGCGCGCCGGAGGGCGTGCTCACCGCAGCGGCGCTGCGCTGCCTGGGCGGCGAGATCCAGGCGCGTTTCCGCTGGCGCAGCGACGAGGAGCGTGCACGCGCCGGACGCATGGGTATCGACCCGTCGGAGGAGCGCGTGTACACGACAACCGATCTCGCGCCGGGCGAGAACCTGGTCTTCTCGGCGACCGGCGTGACCGATGGCGACCTGCTGAAAGGCGTGCACTTCTTCGGCGGCGGCGCGCGGACGCACTCGCTGGTGATGGCCTACCAGTCGAAGCAGGTGCGCTTCGTCGATACCGTGCACATGTTCGATCGCGAGCGACCACCGAGCGTCCGCCTCTAGCCTGTCGCATCCCCGAGACGTAGCGACGCCGCCACCGCCTGAGCGTCGCACGCCTTCGCCGGCCGGACACGGCGCATTTCAGGCAGTGTCCTGTGACGCCGCACGTGGTGCGGTCACTTCGCGCCGTTCAGGCCACCGGCACGGGCACGGCTATCGAAATTGGGCGCGGCGCACGTGCTGCGTGCGGTAACAGGGGCTAAACGAGCCGCCGCGGCGGAACCCCATGGCACCGTCGCCCAAAAGGGTGGTCGACTGCCGCACGTGCTGCGTACATCGGCGCCGGCGCGCCTGGCCACAGGCGCGGCGCGGCAGCTGGGCAGCCGGGGCAGATCTCGCGCACGGGCACCCGGACGGCTGCGCCGCGCTGGTCGCATCGGCGCACGCATGCCGCCATATCTCAGCTAAGGACGCTCCAGGAGGCCGAACGGCACTTCCGGTGTCCAGCTGGCAGGCGGACGCTGGAGCGGCAGTGGCACCCAACCGAATCGGCTCCAGCGCGGGTAATAGGAGTGTGATCGCGGTGATGGCTGACGAGGCCCAAGCGTCCGCACCGTCGACGATCGCCCGAGCACGGGCGGTCGACTTCGCCGCATTCGTGGAGCCATACCTGCCGAAGATGTTCCATCTTGCCGAGCGACTCGCGGGTGCCGCCGACCGGGACGACGTGGTCCAGGAAGCGCTGATCAACGCCTGGATGAAGCGTGCCCAGTTCGATCCCGCACGTGGGTCGCTGGGCGGCTGGTTGATGGCGATCGTGGCCGACCAGGCGCGCAAGTCGTGGCGGCGGCGACTGCCGCGTTTCGGCCGCCCGCCCGCCAATTCCGACCCGTCGCCCGACGATCACGCCGACATCCAGCGCGCAGTCGACACGCTGCCGCCGCGGCAGCGCCTGGCGGTGGATTGTCACTACTTCGTCGGGCTGACGGTCGCCGAAACGGCGACCGTGATGGGCTGCTCGGAAGGCACCGTCAAGTCGACCCTGGCCGACGCGCGGACCCGCCTGCGGCCCGCGCTCGAGGTGCGGCCGTGAACGAGAACATCGACGGCCGGATCGACAACGAGCTGCGCAGCGCCGGCGAACACTGGCGCTCCCGGCGACCGGTGCCCGAGATCGCAGTGGATCCGACGCTGTTCGCGGACCGCCGACCACGGCCACGTTTGGCCACCCTCGCGTCGGTGATGGCCGTCCTGGCGGTCGCCGTCGTCGCGGTCCTGATCATCATCTCTCTGCCACC
>CAZSWK010000011.1:0-32762 GCA_964610835.1 uncultured Anaerolineaceae bacterium
CTTCAACCCCCTGATCCAGAGTCAGGTGCTCTACCGTTGAGCCACGCGCCAGCGAGGTGTGCGGTCAGTCTAACCCGGCACATTGCATGAGCATGGCCGCGCCGTGTTTCCACGGCAAGCAGAGTCGGCCCGCGCGACTGAGCCGCGCGGGCCGGTGTGCTGGTCGCTTGTCGGACTGGCGTTTGACCGTCGTACGCATGACTCCCTCCTTGCACAGGTGTACGGATCAGGGAGGGTCGCTCGGTAGCAAGGTGTTACAGAAAGCCGGTCCGGTGCCTCAGCCGCCCGTTCCTCGAGCCTGGACCTTGGCCCAGGTGTCCTTGAGCGTGAGGGTGCGGCTGAAGACTGGTCGGCCGGGTGCCGAGTCGGAGTCGACGCAGAAGTAGCCCAGGCGCTCGAACTGGAAGGTCGTACCCGCGGGCCCGTCCGCCAGGCTGGGCTCGACGAAGGCGTGGGGGAGGACCGTCTCTGAGTCGGGGTTGAGGTCGGCCATCAGGTCGCCGCTCGCACCCGGCGTGGGCGTCGTGAACAGGTGGTCGTAGAGGCGCACCTCGGCCTTCACGGCGTGAGCGGCGGACAGCCAGTGCAGGGTGGCTTTCGGTCGCCGTCCGTCGGGCGCATCGCCACCGCGCGTCGCGGGATCATAGGTACAGCGCAGTTCGACCACCTTCCCGTCGGCGCCCTTGACGACCGACTGGCAGGTGATGAAGTACGCCCCGCGCAGGCGCACCTCGCGCCCGGGTGCCAGGCGGAAGAACTTCGGGGCCGGCTCCTCCATGAAGTCGTCGCGCTCGATCCACAGCTCGCGTGAAAACTCGACCGATCGCGTGCCGGCGGACGGATCTTCGGGGTTATTGGCCACCTCGAACGCCTCGACCTGCCCTTCCGGGTAGTTCTCGATGACTACCCGGAGCGGGTCGAGCGCGGCAAAGCGACGCGGTGCCGTCCGGTTCAGGACGTTGCGCACCGCGTACTCGAGTTGCTCGATCTCGATCGTGCTGTTGGCCTTGTCGACGCCGACCATCGTGGCGAAGTCGCGGATGCCCTCCGACGGGTAGCCGCGCCGGCGCATGCCCGAGATGGTCGGCATGCGTGGGTCATCCCAGCCGCGCACGAAGCCGTCCTTGACCAGGCGCAGCAGGAAGCGTTTCGACAGCACCGTGTAGGTCAACGCCAGGCGCGCGAACTCGATCTGACGTGGCCGCGACGGGACCGGCAGGTTGTCGATCAGCCAGTCGTACAAGGGCCGGTGCGCCTCGAACTCGAGCGTGCACAGCGAGTGGCTGATGCCCTCGATGGCGTCGCTCTGTCCGTGAGCGAAGTCGTACGTGGGATAGATGCACCACGTGTCGCCGGTGCGCGGATGGGCGGCGTGCACGATGCGGTACAGGATCGGGTCGCGCAGGTTGATGTTGGGCGAGGCCATGTCGATCTTCGCGCGCAGGACGCGCGTGCCGTTGGCGAACTCGCCGGCGCGCATGCGCGCGAACAGGTCCAGGTTCTCGGCCACCGGACGGTCGCGCCACGGCGAGTCGCGGCCGGGTTCGGTGAGCGTGCCGCGGTGCTCGCGGATCTCGTCGGCCGACAGGTCGTCGACGTATGCCTTGCCGGCCCCGACCAGGGCGACAGCCCACTCGTAGAGCTGCTCGAAGTAGTCCGACGCGAAGTACAGGTGCTTTCCCCACTCGAAGCCCAGCCAGCGAACGTCGTGCTGGATGGAGTCGATGTACTCCTGCTCCTCCTTCTCCGGATTGGTGTCGTCGAAGCGCAGGTGGCAGCGGCCGCCGAACTCGGCCGCGATACCGAAGTTGAGGGCGATCGACTTGGCGTGGCCAATGTGCAGGTAGCCGTTCGGCTCGGGCGGAAAGCGGGTCACGGGCGCGGCGATCTGGCCGGCGGCGACGTCGGCCGCAACGATCTCGCGGATGAAATCAGCCATGCGCGCTATCTCGCATGTCGCCCCTATGCGGCGCTCAGCGATTCTGCACGGGCAGCGCTCGCGGGCGAGCAACCGAGACGGCGGCGAACGCGGCAAGCCAGGCTGCTATGGCCAGATCGGCCAGCCGGTTGATGACCCCGCTGTTTGCCGGATGCCCGAGTAACGGTAGGAACAGGAGCAGGCTGATGGCGCCGGTAGCGAGCAGCAGCCGGCTGCGCTCGCGCCACGAGATCCAGGCCATCGCGGGGAAGAATGCCAGCGGCGCGAGCTGGAGAAGCGGAAAGATGCGGTCAGCAAAGGCTCCGCCGCCAGGCTCGCTGCTCGTCGGCGGGACGACCCCAATCAACAGCGCGCCGAGCCCGAAGATTGCCAACACCGATGCCGCGCCGCGCCAGCGGCGGGCGATGATCGCGGCGCCCAAGCCGGCGAGTCCGGCGCCGGCGTACCCGATCCGCATGACGAGTGCGAAGGGCCCCTGCGCGTAATCCTCCGGGTGCGTGGTCAGGACGTCGAGATCCGGCCGAAGGAGCGGTCCAAAGACCAGGGCGCAGGCCCAAGTTGCCGAACCGGCAACCACGAACCAGCCGATGAAGCGCCCACCTTTTCTGCGCGTGCTGGTCACTTGGAGATAGTAGGCACACGGCCGGCGAAGACGTCGGCGGCGACGATCTCGCGAATGAAGTCCGCGCGTTCAGGCCGGGTCGGGACGGTGATGCTCACGGGCGTCCGATTCTACGGTCCTGCCGGCTCAGCGGAGCGCTTGGGGTCGGTCTCTAGACTGGATTCATGTCTGCGGCGCACGGACCGCAGCTGCCGACCGGTACGCTGACCTTCCTGTTCACCGACATCGAAGGCTCGACCCGTCTCCTCTCGGCGCTCGGCACCGAATACCCACCGCTGCTCGAAGCCCACGCGAGGATCCTGCGGGAGGCGATCGTCGAGCACGATGGAGTTGAGGTGAGTACGGAGGGTGATGCCTTTTTCGCCGTATTCCCATCCGCGCTGGACGGGGTCGTGGCCGCTGCGGCCGCCCAACGCGCGCTGGCGGTGGCGAAGTGGCCACAGGGGGCCGACGTCCGTGTGCGCATGGGCCTCCATACCGGCGAAGGCCGCCGCGGCGGCGACAACTACGCAGGCATGGATGTGCACCAGGCCGCGCGCATCGCCGCCGCCGGTAATGGTGGCCAGGTCCTGCTTTCAGATGCAACGCGCGGGCTCGTCGCCCACGACCTGCCCGCGGGCATTGCGCTGCGCGACCTGGGCGAGCATTGGCTGAAAGACCTGGCGGCGGCGGAGCGGATCTGGCAGCTCGACATCGAAGGGCTGCCCTCGCAGTTCGGCGCCCTGGCGTCCACTGGCACGCGGCCGAACAACCTGCCGCATATCGCTACTACTCTCATCGGACGCGAGCGGGAGCTTGCCGGGTTGGGGGATCTGCTGGCGAAGCGCCGCCTGGTCACCCTGACCGGGCCCGGCGGGGCCGGCAAGAGCCGGTTGGCCATCGCCGCCGCGCAACGCTACCTGTCGCGCTTCCGGGACGGCGCCTTCTTCGTGGGCCTCGAGAACGCGAGTGACCGCGCGGGGGTAATGAGCGCCATCGCGGCGGCCCTGGGCGTCCGGGAGAAGCGGGAGCGCGACCTCGCCGCGGGCGTGACGGCGTTCCTCCGCGACCGCGAGCTGCTGCTGGTGCTCGACAACTTCGAGCACCTCATCGGCGATGCGTCGCTCGTGGCGGAGCTGATCCGCGATATAGCGAGCCTTCACGTCCTGGCCACCAGTCGCTCGGTGCTGCGCCTGTCCGGCGAGCAGGACTTCGAGGTGCCACCGCTGACGATCCCGGATCCTGAACACCTGCCGCCGCTCTCCGCCCTCTCACAGTACGAGGCGGTGGCGCTCTTCATCGAGCGCGCGAGCTCGGTCCAACCGGGCTTCGCGGTCACGAATGAGAATGCGCCGGCCGTCGCCGAGATCTGCAGCCGCCTCGACGGCCTGCCGCTGGCCATCGAGCTTGCGGCGGCGCGTGTGCGACTCCTATCGCCGGCGGCCATTCTCGATCGCCTCGAGCGCCGCCTGACTCTGCTTACCGGCGGCGCGCGCGATCTTCCCGACCGCCAGCGCACGCTGCGCGGCGCCATCGATTGGAGCTACGAGCTGCTCGATCGGGCGGAGCGCGACCTCTTTGCACGCCTGGCCGTGTTCGCCGGGGGCTGGACATTCGAGTCAGCCGAGGCGGTCTGTAATCCGTCCGACGAGTTGGGCATCGATCTCCTCGATGGCATGTCGTCGCTCGCCGACAAGAGCCTGATCCGGCCCATGGAAAGTGACGGCGGCGAGGCCCGCTTCACGATGCTGCAGGTGCTGCGCGAGTTCGCCGGAGAGCAGCTCGACGCCGGCCTCGACGGCGATGAAATCCGGCGCCGCCACGCGCTGCATACTGCGAACCTGGTCGAGAGCGCCGAACCCGAGCTCGTCCGCACGCAAATAAGGCGCTGGCAGCACCGGCTGCACCGCGAAGAGGAGAACATCCGCGCTGCGCTCAAGTGGGCCATCGACCACGGCGAGGTGGAGATCGCGCTCCGGATCGCGGGCGCACTGTGGCACTTCTGGACGTACTGGTTGCAGGTCCGCGAAGGACGCCTGTGGCTCGAGAGGTCGCTGGCGTTGCCCGGTGGCGATGCTCCCACGGTTGCGCGGGCGACGGCGCTCGACTCGCTGGCGGCGTTGGAGTACTGGCAGGGTGACGGCGAAGCGGCGGCCGGGCACTACCGCGCGGCCCTCGCGATCTGGCGGCGCGCCGGCGATGGTCGTCGCGTCGGTGAGGCGCTCCACAACCTCGCCTGGGCATCGGTCGCCCGGAATGACTTCCCGGCCGCTGAGGCCTACGCGCAGCAGGCGATCGAGGCCTACCTCGAGGCTGGCGATGATGCGGGTAAGGCCGACGTCGAAGCCTGGCTGCGGACCGGCGCCTACTTCATGGGCAGGCTCGAGACCTATGACGATGCCCTGGCGGCTGCCCGGGAGGCGGCCGAAGCCAACCGGCGAGTAGGCCGGATGCACGACGCTGCGGATTGCCTGACGAGCGTGGCCATGCTGTACTGGCGTGCCGGCGACCTGGAGCGTGCGATGACTGCCTCTGTGGAAGCACTTCGGCTATGGCGCGAGATCGGCAACATCGGTCGCATGGACGCGATCAAGCTGCTGGCTGCCCTCGATGTGCGTATGGGTAATCCGGAGCGAGCGGTACTGATTGGCGCCGCGGCGGAACGTCACCGCAACGAGGTCGGCGGGGAGTTGCCGGAACACATGCTGCGGGCGGGCGACCCGGTGGAGGAAGCACGGCCGCTGATGGCTCCCGAACAGCACGCGCGCCTGCTGGCCGAAGGCCTGGCGATGACGGCCGAGGAGGCAGCGGATCACGTTCTCCAGGATGCACCGCCCGACCCGTCTGGCGGGGCGGTGCCGTCCTGACCATGGCGAAGTCAGCGCGCTCAGGCCGAACGGTAGGTGTGACGCTCACGGGCGTCCGATTCTACGGTCCGGTGGCCTGACTAACGAGTGCCACTGCCTACCGGCTGGTCAGTCGCCTCTGCCTCATCCGCGCTGGGAGCAGTGGCGGGCCTGGCGACGCGCTGCAGCCAAATGTGGAGATACTCGACGACGCGCGGATCGATGGGTCGGCGAGCTTGCCGCTTGTAGGTGCGCAGACTCGGCGTGCCCGGCTCGGCGCGCAGAAGATGGGTGACATCGGGAATGACGTGGCCCTCGAAATCACCTGGCACGAGTTCGCGCATGCGGTCGAGGTCGGCCGGATCGGTCTGAAGGTCCTTGGCGCCGGTGATTGCGAGAACAGGCACTCTGACGGCGGCCAGGTCCGGCGCGGGATCGTAGGCCATGAACTCACGCAGCCACCTGGCATTGACCTTCTGCACCAGCTGGACGCGTACGGTGTCTCCGGTCGTGGCCTTGATGCGCGCGATGTACTTGCGCTGCTGCTTGGCTGGATCGATGCGCAGGAGCTTGATCAGGAAGGCGCTGAATCCAGTGATGGTCGGCAGTATCTGGCTGCCCTGCCAGAGCAGTGTCTCCTCGCCCGACTTTGCCGATCCTGCCAGCAGTACCGCGCCGGCCACCGGCGCCGCCCCGGCCGCGATCCGGCCCGCGAGCAGGGCGCCCTCGCTGTGGCCGAGCACGTAGATCCGCGACGCGTCAACCTCCGGCTGCTTCGCCAGCCAGGCCAGGGCCGCCACTGCATCTGCTAACCGATCGCCAAACCCGGTGGCCCAGTAAGATCCGGTGCTGGCGCCCACGCCGCGCTTGTCGTAACGGAGGGTCGCGAAACCCCACTCGTCGAGAGCCCGGACCAGTGGCGGAAAGAGGTTGATGGCGAGCTTCTGGGCGTTGTCATCGCGGTCGGTTGGGCCGGATCCGGGCAGCATCAGCATGGCCGGTGCGGGCCCTGGCCGTGCAGGCACAGATAACGTGCCCGCCATGGTGTTGCCGGCCGAATTGAACGTGACCATACGCGCAGTCAAGGGACGCCTCCGCAGCTGGGATTGGCTGGCGAGGAAGGATTCGAACCTTCAATTGCCTGATCCAGAGTCAGGTGCCTTACCGTTTGGCCACTCGCCAGCGAGGTTTGAGAGTCTAGCAACAGGAGCAGTCGTGAGCCACTGGAACAAGGTCGTCGTGATCATGGGCCTGTTCGGAATAGGGGCGGCGCTCGCGGCGCTCGCACGCCATTGGTCATCGGCCTGCGTCCGCGAAATGGCGGGCGGCGTAGTGATGGACGACGTCAGCTCGTACGACAGGATGAGCCGGCTGCTGCTGGGCTCGTTGTTCTCGGGGATCGCCCTTGACGCCGCGCAGCACGGCACCGCCAGTGACCATGTGCTGGAGGTGGGCTGCGGGCCTGGCCACCTTTCGCTCCGACTCGCTCGTGACCACGGCCTGCGAGTCACCGGCCTCGACCTCGATCCGGGCATGATCGAGCAGGCCTGTACGAACGCCGCGCGGTACGGGGGTGACTCTGCCAACCTCGACTTCGTGGTCGCCGACGTGGCCGCGCTGCCCTTTGCCGATGCATCTTTCGACCTGGTCGTAAGCACCATGTCGATGCATCACTGGGATGACCCGCCACGTGGGCTTGCCGAGATCGCACGAGTGCTGCGACCAGGCGGTCGCGCTCTGATCTGGGACCTGCGTGCGGGTGGCCTCCCGTTCCATCGCCATGTTCCCGACCCGGCCAGCAACGCGCAATCGACAGCGCTCCGTCTGGTCAGCGAGACGGCGTGGCGCTGGCCCGGACCTCTTGCCCTCACGCGACGGGTTGAGTTCCTGCGCGACGCCGGCCGGCGGTGATCCCCTCACTACTGCGGCGCGGGCCGTTCCGCAACTTCTGGCTGGGCCAGACGATCAGCGTCTTCGGCGACCAGGTCACGTTGCTGGCCGTGCCCATCGTGGCCGTGCTGGTGCTCCACGCGGAGGCGGCGCAGATGGGCCTGCTGACTGCATTCGGCCTGCTGCCGCACCTTCTCTTCTCGCTGCCCGCCGGCGTCTGGCTCGATCAGGTCCGCAACCGCCGGCGGCTGATGATCGTGGTCGACCTCGCGCGCGCCCTGACCATCGGTAGCATCCCGCTCGCCTTTGCGCTGAATGCGCTCAGCGTCGCCCAGCTGTACGTCGTCACCTTCATCGTCGGTACCCTGGCCGTCGCCTTCGACATCAGCTGGAACACGATCTTCGTCGCGGTTGCCGAGCGCGACGAGTACGTACAGGCGAATTCGCTGCTCAACGGGAGCCGCTCGCTCGCATTCGTCGGTGGCCCGTCCGTGGGGGGCGTGTTGATCCAGTTGTTTGGAGCGGCCTACGCCATGCTGCTCGATGCCGTCTCGTTTGTCGCCTCGGCCTTCTTCCTCTTGCGCACCCGGGCCGACGAGCCCCCTGTTGAGCCACAGTCGGAGGGCCTAGGGCACCAGCTCGCGGTTGGCATGCGCTTCATCTTCGGCGATCGCATCATGCGCCCGACCCTGCTCTCGGTCGCCACCGTGAACCTGTTCAACTTCGGCTTCCAGGCACTCGTCATCCTGTACGTCACGACCTATCTGGGGGTGTCGCCGGGTGCCCTCGGTCTGGCCCTCGGCGCCGGGGCGGTGGGCGGCGTGGCCGGCGCGCTGACCGCCGGACGTATCGGGCACCGCATCGGGCTCGGCCCGGCGTACATGCTCGGGCTGCTGCTCTTTCCCGCGCCGCTGATCCTCGTCCCGATCGTGGTCGGACCGCTGCCCATCGTGTTGGCCATGCTCTTCACGGTTGAGTTCCTGAGCGGGCTGGGCGTCATGATCCTGGACATCAACGCCGGCGCATCCATCCAGGCGCGTACACCGGACCGGATACGCGGCCGCGCGATGGGCGCCTTTCGTTTCGTCAACTACGGCATCCGGCCCATCGGCGCGCTGTTCGGTGGCTTCCTGGGCGCCACCATCGGCGTGCGCGAGACGCTCTTCGTGGTCACCATCGGGGCGCTTGCCGGAGTCCTATGGACGATCCGCAGCCCGCTGCCCGGCCTGCGCGAAATGCCCGATCCGGCGAGCACGGAGGCGTTCTAGCTCGTCGACGGCCAGGAGATCAGGAGACTGGCGGCAGCTCCTGCTCGAGCTCGAGAATGGGCGCGAACAGATCGCCGTGTCGGGCCAGGCGGTCGAGGATGGTCCGGATGTTCCAGCGGTCCGGGCGCAGATCGGGATCGTCGAGTTCCTCCCAGCTGATGGGCGCCGACACGGCGGCATTGGCCACCGGCCGCACTGCGTAGGGTGCGACGAGCGTCCGGTTGAGGGCATTCTGCGTGTAGTCGAGCCGGGCACGGCCGCGGCGCGCCGACTTCTCCCACTCCCACGAGACGAGTTCCGGCAGCGTCCCGCCCACGGCGCGCGAGACGGCCTCCACCCAGTTGCGAGTGTCGTCGAAGGAGTAGGCCGGCTTGATCGGGACCCAGATCTGGATGCCGCGCTTGCCGGTCACCTTGGGCAAGCCCTGTACCTGCAGGTGCTCGAGCGCTGCGTGGTACAGCCGTGCCAGGGCAACAACTTCAGCGAAGGTGGTCTTTTCGCCGGGGTCGATGTCGATCAGGGCGTAGGTCGGATTGCGGTACGCGTCGATCCGTGATGTCCAGGGATGGACGTCGATCGTCGCGTGATTGGCCAGCCAGCCCATGGTCGCCACCCGGTCGGCCACGACGTAGGTTCGCGGTTCGCGTGAGCCAGCGTCGGGATAGCTCCAGCGGGCGATCCAGTCGGGGGCCCACGCCGGGAGCTGTTTCTGCCAGAACGTGTGGCCGGTCACGCCATCGGGCCAGCGCGACAGGTTCAGCGCCCGGCCACGCAGGTAGGGCAGCATCACCGGCGCAACGCTGACGTAATAGCGGATCAGGTCGCGTTTGGTGAAGCCGGGCTCCGGGAACAGCACCTTGTCCAGGTTGGTGAGCTTGATCGTCTGCCCGCCGATCTCCCAGGTCCCCTGCTCGCGGATGGTGTCAAGGGCCGCGAGCTCGTCGTTGGTGGCTGCCTGCGGCAGGCCTGCAGGCCCTGCCGGGCCGGTCCTGTCCGGCAATCGCGGCCTCCGTCTGGCGGCGACTGCACTCCGCGCAAGGCCACCTTCCTGCGGCGCGTCGATCGCCGGCCATCCGCCTGGTGAGCCGGGCCCCTCACGCACGACGACGTTGACGTCCTTGCCCACGTCGATTCCCTTGAAGGCGGCCTGGCGCAGGTAGCCGTCGGTCGTCCATTCGCTGAACTCGACGCGCACGACGAGACGCGGTTCGGACCACACCGCACCCTTGACGTGCGGCGGGTTGGCCACCGGCGGCGTGTCAAGTGCGTGCTCATCGAGCTCGGCCTTGAGTTGCCTGATCGTCCGCTCGGTGAGGCCGCTGCCCACTTCGCCGACGTAACGCAGCTCGTCGTCCTCGTTGACCGCCAGGATGAGCGAGCCGAGCGCCGCCCGTGAGCCCTGGCCCGGCTCGTAGCCGATGACGACCGCCTCCTGCTCGCGCCTGATCTTGACCTTGAGCCACGAACGCGACCGGCGGCCGGGTTCGTAGCGGCTGGACCGGAGCTTGGCCACCATGCCCTCGAGGCCACGCTGGTGCACGGCGCGGAAGAAGTCCTCGCCGTCGGCCACGACGTGCGACGCGTAGCGAACTGAGTTGTGCTCGCGCAGCACGCTGCGCAGCAGCCGCTTGCGTTGCTCGAGCGGTACGTCGATCAGCAATCGCCCGTCGAGGTACAGCAGATCGAAGACGTAATAGACGATCGGCGCCGGCGGCGCACCGGCGTCACCCGCGCGGTCGCGATCCGCGCCACGCGGCCCAAAGTGGCCCATGCCGGCACGGTCCTGGAGCAGGCTGAACTGCGGCCGGCCCTGATCGTCGAGGGCGACCACCTCGCCGTCGACGACCGCGTTGCGGGCGCGGATCCAGGTGGGCTGGGCCGCTGCCAGATCGGGAAAGTAGCGCGCCGCGTTCTGCCTGTTGCGCGTCCACAGCCGCACTTCACCGCCGTCGACCGCGGCCTCGACGCGATAGCCATCCAGCTTCAGCTCGAAGAGCCAGTCGTCGTCGTTGAACGGTTGGGTGACGGCCGTCGCCTTCATGGGCTCGATGAATTCGGGCAGTGGCGCGTCGCGGGCTGCCGAGAGATCGATGTGCGCCTCGGTCGCCGGCGCGCTGGCATCCCACAGCGCATCGGCACCGGCGGCCACCTCGTCGTTCGTGCGTCCCGTCTTGACCGAGCGTGGCCAGCGATCGATGTCCCAGTCAGGATCGGCCGCCTCGTCGCGCTTGTGGATGAGCAGCCAGTTGTCCTCGTCCCGGTCGCGGGAGCGCGTCTTGACCAGCGTGAAGCGCCCGCGCAGCTTCTCGCCGGACAGCCGGAACTTGACTTCGCCCTGGCCCACGGCCGCGCCCGGATCGCCGGTTCCTTCGGGCTCATACGTTCCCCAGTCCCACACGATCACGTCGCCGCCGCCGTACTCGCCCTTGGGGATGACGCCCTCGAAGTCGAAGTAGGAAAGGGGATGATCCTCGACGTGCACGGCCATCCGCCGCTCGGCCGGGTTGAGCGAGGGGCCCTTGGGCACGGCCCACGACGCCAGCACGCCGTCCATCTCGAGCCGGAAATCGTAGTGCAGGCGCGTCGCGCGATGGCGCTGTACGACGAACCGGCGTTCCCCGCTCGGAGGTCGCGTCAGTTGATCGTCGTCGCCTGGTTCGGGCGTACGCGCGAAGTCGCGCTTGCTGCGATAGGTCTCGAGCGACATGGCGTTGTCAGGTTAAGCAGGGGAGCGACGCCTCCGCCACCCCTGTTCGCGGGGACGCTTTACTGCGGCCAGGCCAGCGTCAAGAGCAGGGCACAGTCTCTGGTAGCGGTGAGCAGCCAGGGCGCGCCGGCGTCGACGATGGCCACTTCGCCACGGCGCAGTTCGATCCGCCGGCCGTGCGCGTGCAGCTCGGCCTCGCCGTCGACCAGCTGGATGCTGGCCCGCGCGTCGCCGCCCTGCTCATCGAGGCTGGCGCCAGCACGCAGGGTGGAGAGGAGCACCTTGAAGTCGAGTTCCCTGGCCAGGGTGCGTGAATTTCGGTCGCCCTGGAGCCAGGGCTCCTCCTCACGCAGCGACTCGACCTCATTGTCGAGCGAGAAGATCATCAGCGGCTCCATCAGCCGCCGTGGGCGCGGCGCGGCACGCCCGTCGGGCGGGCGTGGATCGTGGCCGCGGAGGTAGGTCATCGGACCGACGGTGGACCGTTATCGCTTGCACTGGGTGCGGTGGCCGGGAAGGGGCGGTTTCAGTCACGTTGCAGCGCCGAGGCTGTCCTCGCAGCGCCGAGGTTGTCCTCGACGCGCCACGGGAGACGGTGGCCCTGACGCAAACGGCGCGAAACTGCGACTCTTCTCCCATGCGTCACGAAGGCCCGGCGGCCGTCATCCCACCCCGTACGGCAGCGCTCCGGGGCCCTGCGGTCGTGGCTACTGCCCGGCCGCGCCGTAGTCTCCGCTCGCGGCGTGCCACGACCATCTGGCCCGGCAAGCCCTACCCACTCGGCGCCGTGTTCGACGGCGAAGGCGTCAACTTCGCCATTTTCTCCGAGGTGGCCACGCGCATCGAGCTGTGCCTGTTCGATGACGACAACCGCGAACGTCGGGTGGACCTGCCCGAGGTGAGCGGCTTTGTGCGGCACGGCTACGTCCCCGGTGTCGGGCCGGGTCAACGCTACGGCTTCCGCGTTCACGGGCCGTGGCTGCCCCAGGCAGGCCGGCGGTGTCAGCCTTCGAAGCTGCTGCTCGACCCCTACGCGCTCGCCATCGAGGGCCAGGTCGAGTGGAATGAGGCGCTCTTCGGCTACCACTGGGAGCGGCCAGGGCGGCGTAACGATCGCGACAGCGCCCCCTACGCGCAGCGCTCACTGGTGGTCGACACGACCTTCGATTGGGCCGGCGACCAGCCGCCACGCACGCCGCTGCACGAGACCATCATCTACGAGACGCACGTGAAGGGCCTGACCATGACCAGGCCGCAGGTGCCGCCCGAACTGCGCGGCACGTACGCAGGCGTCGCGCATCCCGCCACCTTGCGCTACCTGCGCGAGCTGGGCATCACCGCGGTTGAGTTGCTGCCCGTGCACCAGTTCGTGCACGACTCCAACCTGGCGCGCAACGGGCTGAGCAACTACTGGGGCTACAACTCGATCGGCTTCTTCGCGCCGCACAACGGCTACAGCAGCAGCGGCGAGCGGGGTCAGCAGGTGGTCGAGTTCAAGCGCATGGTCGCCGCCCTCCACGCGGCCGGCATCGAGGTCATCCTCGATGTGGTCTACAACCACACGGCCGAGGGCAACCACCTGGGGCCCACCCTCTGCTTTCGCGGCATCGATAACGCCGCGTACTACCGGCTCGTTCCCGACCAGCCGCGCTACTACATGGACTACACCGGGACCGGCAACAGCCTCAACGCACGCCAGCCGTTCGTGCTCCAGATGATCATGGACAGCCTGCGTTACTGGGTGCAGGAGATGCACGTCGACGGCTTCCGCTTCGACCTGGCGGTGACGCTGGCGCGCGAGGAACACGCCGTGGACAGCATGTCGGCTTTCTTCGACGTCATCCAGCAGGACCCGGTCATCAACGGTGTCAAGCTCATAGCCGAGCCGTGGGACATCGGTGAGGGCGGCTACCAGGTGGGCAACTTCCCGGCCCAGTGGTCGGAGTGGAACGGCAAGTACCGCGACGCCGTACGTGACTTCTGGCGCGGCGAGCCGCACAGCCTGGGTGAGATGGGCTACCGGCTGACGGGCAGCTCCGATCTCTACGAGAACGCCGCGCGCACGCCGCACGCAAGCATCAACTTCGTGACCGCGCACGATGGCTTCACGCTCGCCGACCTGGTCAGCTACAACACCAAGCACAACGACGCGAACCTCGAAGGCGACGTGGGCGGCGCCGACGACAATCGCTCGTACAACCTGGGCGCCGAGGGCCCGACCGGCGACCCCGTCATCCGCGCCGAACGTCAGCGCCAGCAGCGCAACTTCCTGGCCACGCTACTGCTCAGTCAGGGAGTGCCCATGATCCTGGGCGGTGACGAGATCGGGCGCACTCAGCGCGGCAACAACAACGCCTACTGCCAGGACAACCCGATCAGCTGGTACGACTGGCACCATGTCGACCGGGAGTTGCTCGAGTTCACACGTGCACTCATCCACATCCGCCGCCACCATCCGGTGTTCCGCCGCCGGCGCTGGTTCCATGGCCGGCGCATCCACGGGGAGGAAGTGACCGACATCGCCTGGTTCGGCCCCGAGGGCCACCTGATGTC
This sequence comes from uncultured Anaerolineaceae bacterium, assembly GCA_964610835.1. Taxonomy (GTDB): domain Bacteria; phylum Chloroflexota; class Limnocylindria; order Limnocylindrales; family CSP1-4; genus JALYGJ01. Next base: position 13,805 of record CAZSWK010000011.1, read on the forward strand.
GGAAGAGCACTGGAACGAGGAGCTGGCGCGCGCCCTTGGGATATTCCTGTCCGGCGGCGCGCTGGGCGTCGGCGAGCATGGTCGCCAGATCACCGACGACGACTTCTACCTGATGCTCAACGCTGCGCCCGACCCCGTCACCTTCCACCTGCCGCCCGAGCGCTGGGGCGTATCTTGGCGCCGGATGGTCGACACGAGGGCTGTCGAGTTGCCGGGCGTGGTTGGCGACCCGATAGCGGCGGGCACGCAGCTGAAGCTCGACGCGCGGACGCTCGTGCTCCTCGTCCGCGAGGCGCAGGAGGCAGGTACTGACGGCTGAAAGGAAGCGCACCGAGCGTGGCGTAGAGCGGCAGAACGACCGGCGCGGAAAGCGGCGCGTCGAGCCGCGAGCTACGTACCGCTTGCAGCTGCGCCCGGAATTCGGCTTCGACGACGCTGCGGCGCTGGCCGGCTACCTGGCCGATCTTGGCATCAGCCACGTCTACAGTTCGCCCTACCTGCAGGCGTCACCCGGCAGCACGCACGGCTACGACGTCGTCGATCCGCATCGCGTGAGCGCCGATCTCGGCGGCCCCGTGGCGCACCAGCGCTTCGGCGCCACGCTCGGCGAGCACGATCTCGGCCAGGTCCTCGACATCGTGCCCAACCACATGGCCATCAACGGGCCCGAGAACCCGTGGTGGTGGGACGTGCTCGAAAACGGGCCGGGCAGCCGCTACGCGCGCTTCTTCGACGTGGATTGGGACTCGGATGACCCCAACTTCCGGGCGACCGTGCTGCTGCCGGTGCTCGGCGATCAATACGGTCGCGTGCTCGAGGCCGGACAGCTGCGGGTTCAGCGTGACCGGGCGTCCTTCGTGGTCGCCTACGGCGAGCAGACCTTCCCGGTTGCTCCGCCTTCACTGGCCGACCTGCTGGTGGCCGCCGGCCGCGAGGCCGACTCGGACGAGCTGGTGGTCATCGGTGAATTCTTCGCCCGCCTGCCACCCCCGACACGGACTGATCGCGACAGCGTCACCCGGCGCCACCGCGGCAAGGAAGTGCTGAAGCTCCAGCTGCGCCGGCTGCTGCTCGACCGGCCGGAGATCGGCACGGCCGTCGACGAGCAACTGGACGCGCTGAACCACGACGTGGAACGGCTCGATGCGCTGCTCGGCCAGCAGAATTACCGGCTCGCCTACTGGCGCGCGGCGCGCGACGACCTCGACTACCGGCGCTTCTTCGATGTGACCAGCCTGGCCGGGCTGCGCATGGAGGACGAGTACGTCTTCGACGAGACCCATGAGCTGGTGCTCGAGTGGCTGCACGACGGCACGCTGGATGGGCTGCGCGTCGACCATCCCGATGGCCTGCGCGATCCGGCACGCTACTTCGAGCGGCTGCGTGCGGCGAGCGCGCGGGCCTGGATCGTGGCCGAGAAGATCCTGGAGCCGGGCGAGCAGCTGCGCTCGGACTGGCCGGTCGACGGGACCACCGGCTACGACTTCCTCAACCTCGTGACGCGGCTCTTCATCGACCCCGCCGGCGAGGCGCCCTTGACCGAGCTGTACGAGGAGCTGACCGGCGAGCAGCGGCCGTTCAGGGAGATCGCCTACGAGGCCAGGCAGCAGGTCGTGCGCGACGTGCAGGCGAGCGAAGCCGCGCGACTGACCGAGTATCTGCTCGCGGTCGTGCGCGGCCATCGCCGCCAACGCGACTACAGCCGGGTACAGCTGCGGGATACGTTGCGCGAGTTGCTGTGTGTCTTCCCCGTCTACCGCACCTACGTCCGCGCCGAGGCGGGCGCGATAGAGCCGATTGACGAGCGCTACATCCGCGCGGCGGCGGCAGAGGCGCTGCGTCGCCGGCCGGACCTGTCCGAGGAGCTGCTCGAGTTCATCGTGGAGCTGCTCACCCTGCGCGTGGCCGGCGAGCGCGAGGCGGAATTCGTGATGCGCTTCCAGCAGCTGACCGGCCCGGTGATGGCCAAGGGCGTCGAGGACACCGCCTTCTATCGCTACAACCGGCTGGTGGCGCTCAACGAAGTGGGTGGCGACCCCGGCCTCTTCTCCGCGTCGCTCGATGAGTTCCACGCTGCGTGCGCCGATGCTCAACGGCACTGGCCGCGCCGCATGCTCGCCTCAACCACGCACGACACCAAGCGCAGCGAGGGCGTCCGCGCGCGCATCGCGCTCCTGGCCGAGATACCGGACCGCTGGGCGAGCGAGGTGCGCCAGTGGCGCCAGCTGAACGCGCCCAAACGGTCCGGCGCATGGCCCGACGCCAATTCCGAATACCTCCTGTATCAGACGCTGGTGGGCGCGTGGCCCATCGATGAACAGCGGCTCTGGGGCTACCTGGAGAAGGCGGTCCGCGAGCAGAAGGTGAACACGAGCTGGACCGATGCAAACGCCGAATACGAGCAGGCCTTGCACAACTTCGCGGCGCGTTGTCTTGCCGACCGGCAGTTCGTTCGCCGGCTGGAGGCGCTGCTTGCCGAGCTCACCCCGGCCTGGCAGCTGACGTCGCTCGCGCAAACGCTGCTGAAGCTGACCTGCCCCGGGGTGCCCGACATCTACCAGGGCACCGAGCTATGGGATCTCAGCCTGGTCGACCCGGACAATCGCCGCGAGGTGGACTTCGAGCTGCGCCGCGATCTGCTCACGCGCGCCCGAACTGCCACCGCCCAGGAGGCCCTGGCCGGCCTCGACGAGGGCCTTACCAAGCTGTGGCTGATCCAGCGGACGCTACGCTTGCGCCGGCGCCGGCCTGAGCTGTTCGGCCCATCCGGTCGCTACCGGCCGCTGCGCGCCACCGGCTCGCGGGCCGACCACGTGGTTGCCTTCGCACGCGGCGGCGAGGCGGTCGTCGTCGTGCCCAGGCTGATCCAGCGGCTCGGTGGACGCTGGGGCCGGACCTCCCTTGAGCTGCCCACGGGCCAGTGGCAGAACGAGTTCACCGGCCGGCGCCAACGCGGCGGGCGGGTGCAGGTGGCGGGCCTGCTGTCGGACTTCCCGGTAGCGCTGCTGATGCCCGCGGCCCTGTGAGCAGGCCGACCGTCTGGGCGCCCCTCGCGGCGCGCGTCGATCTCGTTGTTGAGCAACCCGGCCATCAGCAGCGAGCGGCGATGCTCATGGTGGGCGGCGCGCCGGCTGGTTGGTGGCAGGCGGCCGACGACCTGCCCGCGGGCACCGACTACCGCTTCAGCCTCGAGGGCGGCGAGCCGCTGCCGGATCCTCGCTCGCGCTGGCAGCCGGCCGGCGTTCACGGGGCGTCGCGCGTCCTGGACCCGGGCGAGTTCCAGTGGCACGACCACGGTTGGCAGGCGCCGGCGCTGGCCGACGGGCTGGTGTACGAGGCCCATGTGGGCACCTTCAGTGAGGCCGGCACGTTCGCCGGCGCCATCGAGCACCTCGACCACCTGGTCGAGCTCGGGATAACGCATCTCGAACTGATGCCCGTGGCCGAGTTTCCCGGCCGGCGGGGCTGGGGCTATGACGGGGTGGATCTGTACGCCCCTCACCACGACTACGGCGGCCCGTTCGGCCTGGCCGCACTCATCGATGCGTGTCACGCGCGTGGCCTGGCGGTGATCCTCGACGTCGTCTACAACCATCTGGGGCCGGATGGCAACTACCTGGCGCGCTTTGGCCCGTACTTCACCGATCGCCATGCGACGCCCTGGGGCGAAGCGGTCAACCTCGACGGCGCGGGCAGCGATGAGGTGCGCCGTTTCTTCGTCGACAACGCGCTCATGTGGCTGCGTGACTACCATGCCGACGGCCTGCGCCTCGACGCCGTGCATGCCATCGTCGACACGTCGGCAGTTCATTTCCTGGAGCAGCTCGCGACCGAGGTCCACGCGCTGGGCCGGCAGCTCGGCCGGCAGCTGCTGGTAATCGCCGAGAGCGATCTCAACGACCCGCGCCTCATCCGGTCGGTCGAAGTTGGCGGCTACGGCCTCGACGCGGCCTGGAGCGACGACTTCCACCACGCGCTCCACTCGCTGCTGACCGGTGAGCAGTCCGGTTACTACTCCGATTTCGGCCGGCTTGAGGACCTGGCCATCTGCCTCAGCCGCGGCTACCGCTATGCGGGCGACTATTCACCGTACCGCGGACGCCGCCATGGCCGGCCCGATCCGCGGCTGGACGGCAGGCGCCTGCTGGGTTACCTGCAGAACCACGATCAGGTGGGCAATCGCGCGCGCGGCGAGCGCAGCGCCTCACTCATGAGTCGTGGCCGCCTGATGGCCGGCGCGGCGCTGGTTTTCACGGCGCCGTTCGTGCCGATGATCTTCGCCGGTGAGGAGTGGGCCGCCTCGACTCCGTTCCAGTACTTCACCGACCATAACGCCGAGCTGGGCAGGCTGGTCAGCGAAGGTCGACGCGCAGAATTCGCCGCGTTCGGCTGGCGGCCGCAGGACGTACCCGATCCCCAGTCGCCCGAAACATTCGACCGATCGCGGCTGGACTGGTCTGAGGTCGGCCAGCCGGAGCACGCGCGGTTGCTCGACTGGTACCGGCAACTCAGCGCACTGCGCCGCGCGCGCCCCGAGTTACGCGACGGGCGCCTCGATGGGGTGACCGTCGATTTCGACCCCAATGCCGGTTGGCTGCGCCTGGTGCGCGGCGCCCTGGCGACCGTCGTAAACATCGGTGCCGTCGCGCTCGAGGTCGGCTTGCCTCTGGGCGGCCGGCTGATGCTCGCGTCGGAGGACGCCATCTCGCTCACGACAACGGGAGTTCATCTGCCGCCCGACTCGGTCGCCGTGGTCCAACTGCCCTGATCACGTGGGCGCCATGCGGGCCGCGATTTGAAATGTTTTCGTTAGACCCCTGGCGGCCAGGGCCTTCAGTCGCGGGCGTAATCTGGATGGGTATAGGAGGTCGTGTGAATAGTCAACCACTGGTTCTCGTCGCCGATGACGAGCCACGTATTACCAAGCTGGTCGCGCTCACGCTGCACGATGAGGGCTTTCGCGTCGTCACCGCGAGCGGCGGTGAGGAGGCACTCAAGAAAGCCGAGGAGGTCCGTCCCGACATCGTCCTGTTGGACATCGTGATGCCCGACCTCGACGGCATCGAAGTCATGCGCCAACTGCGCGAGTGGCGACCCGTGCCGGTCATCCTGTTGACCGCCAAGGGCTCGACCAGCGACAAGGCCAAGGGCCTCGATCTGGGCGCCGACGACTACATCTCGAAGCCCTTCCACCCCGATGAGCTGGCTGCCCGCGTACGTGCCGTGTTGCGCCGTGCCAGCGGCGTCGCGCCGGGGGCCGGCATCGTCGCCTTCGGCGACATCGAAATCGACCTCGAACGGCGGTTGTTGACCAAGGGTGGCCAGCTGGTCACGCTCAGTCGCACCGAGTGGCTGCTGCTGCAGCATCTCGCCGCGCACGCCGGCAAGGTCGTGCTCCACACGGAGCTACTGACCAAGGTGTGGGGGCCGGAATACCGCGACGATCTGCAGTACCTGCGTGTGTGGATCAGCCGGGTACGCCGCAAGTTGGGCGCCGCGCCGGGCGAGGCCGGCCCGATCAAGACGTTTCAGGGCATCGGCTACGTGCTCGACGTCGAGGGCAACCTGGGCGACACACGCACGTCCACTTCGAGCACGCACCGCGCGCAGAGCGCAGGCGGCGGCGAAGCGAGCAGCGCCGCGTCCAATAAGCCGGTCGCGAGCGCCGCGCGCGGCTGATCGACCCCGGGGTTAACCGGGGGAGACGGCCCTCAGGCGCCCGGGCGCCTTCGCAGCAACACGTTGGCCATCGCCGCCGCCGGCAGCAGGACCAGCGCCACCAGCAGCCGGTTGGCCCCTCTCAGCCACAGCCCGGCGGTCAGGCCAACCCAGAAGCCGGTCCCCAGCAGCAGCGTCTCGCTGGACATCTGGTCGAGTGCCTGCTGCGTGCCGCGCGCTGCGACCTGAGCATCTGACATCGAACCGGGCAGCCGAACCGCCGCGCGCGAGGCTGTCGTGCGCAGCCGGCCGGCCACGTCCTGGGCACTGCTGAGGACGGCCGTCTTCGCTCGTCCGGCACCGTCGCGGCCCTCATCCAACCCGTTGTTGATCTCGTTTTGCTGATCGGCCATGTTCGTTCCTCCCTGCGCAACCATCAGCACAAGTATCTCGGGCCGCGCCAGTGGTCATCGCGAAGCCGCCGCTGCGCGCACTTGCAGCGTGGTTACAGCGAACGACGCTGGCACCGCGGGACGTCTAGCCCGACGGCTGCGCCGTTGGCGCCGGGACCGGCGTGGCGGTGGCCGGCGGTGCGGTGGGCGGCGGTGCGGTGGGCGGCGGCTGGCTGCACTGGGTGGGCGCAATGGGTCCGCCCCAATCGTGCTGGCCGAACAGGTATGCGGTGTAGCTGCCCGCCGGCCCGCGCCGGTTGATGCCGTGACGGGCGCGCTCCATCCAGTTCGCGTCGGCGTCAAGCCAGCGTTGGTTCTGGCCCGCTTCTGCCTTGAGCAGGTCGACGTACCAGCCGCCGCACTCGTTGGTGTACAGCAGGCCCGCCGGGTCGACCTGGTTGGGGCCGCCGGGCTGCGTGCCGGCGATGAAGTACTCGGTCCGAGTCGCGCGCGTCCACGGCCCGGGCGCGCCGCCCGACCAGGCGTCGATCGTCGCCGAGACGATGCCCGACGGCGGCGGCGGGAAGTTGTAGACCGGCCACTGCGCGGTGTAGTCGCGCATGAACGACTGCCAGATTCGACCGGGGCCGTAGGCGGCGATGATCGATGGGTCACCGCCGTTCGGCAGACTATGGTCGCTGTTGCCCATCCAGACCGAGGTCACCAGCTCGGGCGCATTGGGATCGGGCGGCGGTGCCAGGTAGCCGTAGACCGACAGGTCGGCCAGGTAGTCGGTAGTGCCCGTCTTGGCCGCCGCCGGTCGCCTCTCGATCTTGGAGTCGGTGGCGCTGGGCGGGCCGTTGAGAATCTCGAGTGACGGCCCAAAGATCGAGTTCACGCTCGGGTCGGTGCTGCCCTTCAGGATGTCGCTCATCAACCACGCGGTCTGCTGGCTGAGCACCTGGCGCGGCGCGTTCTGACCGGTGACCGGGACGGCGTTGCCGTTGCTGTCGGTGATCGACAGGATCGTGCGCGGGCCAACCTCGACGCCGTTGTTGGCGAGCGCCGCGTAGGCTGACGTCAGCTGGACCATGTTCGTCTCGGCGGTGCCGATGGCGCCCGCCAGCCCGGCCTGGAGCAGCTGCTTGTCGCCGCGCGCGAACGTGAGGCCCATCTTCTGCGCCTCCGCGGCGACGGTGTCGACGCCGATCTTGTCCAGCGCCCGGATCGTCGGAATGTTGAGCGAGTACGAAAGGGCCTGGCGCATGAGCACCGGGCCGCGTTCGCGGTTGTCGGCGTCCTTGGGGAACCAGCCGCGCGAAAACTCGGTCACCACGTCGGGCAGCAGCGTCCCCGGCGTGATCTTGCCGGCGTCGAAGCCGGCGCTGTAGAGGATGGGTTTCCAGGCCGAACCGGGCTGCCGGTAGCCGTAGCCGGCAACGTCGAACTGGGGATCGAACTTGGGCGAGGCCAGGTCGCTGCGGTAGTAGCCGGCGCTGCCGACGTAGGCCAGGATGTCGCCCGTCCGCGCGTCCATCGACACCAGCGCACCGTTGTGGATGTCGATCCCGTATAGCTTCTCGATCCAGCCGCGATCCTGCTGCAGGCCCTCATCGGTGATTGCCTGCTCCATCTGATCCTTGGTGGGCATGTTGGTCAGGATCGTGCCCGCGGCGACGTATTTCTCGGCGATTGTCTGCGCGGTCATGTCGAGCGTGGTGATGATCTTGTAGCCACCGTTCTCCACCGGCGCCCGATCGGCCAGCAACTGGTCGAGCTCGGCCTTCATGTACCAGACGAACTGCGGCGCCTTCCATTGCACCTGGGCGGGTTGCTCGTCGAGCACGATCGGCTCGTTGATCGCCTCCTGGTACTGCTGAGGCGTCAGGCGAATGAAGTGCCCGTAGCCGGCCTCGAGACCGGCCAGGATGAAATTGCGTCGCTGGACCGGTGCCGGCAGGGATTCACCGGGTCCTGCCTGGGTGGGCACGATTAGGCGGCCCTGGGCGTCGCGGACCGCGTACTTGAACAGGTCGTAGTCGTCGGGCGCCTGGGGCAGGCCGGCCAGCAGCGCTGCCTGGGCCGGTGTCAGCTGGTTGAGATCGGTGATGCCGAAGTAGACCTTGGCCGCGGCCGCCACGCCGTACGCGTTATGGCCGTAGTAGATCTGGTTGAGGTAGGCGGTGATGATGCGCTGCTTGCCCGCGACACCGGGAAAGGCCTGGGTCAGGTTGCGCGCCTGGAGGATCTCCTTGATCTTGCGCACGAACTGGTCGGCGGTGGGGGCGACCACGTCGGCCGGCAGCAACCGGGCACGGACGAGCTGCTGCGTGATGGTCGAGGCGCCGCGGTCGCTCTGGCCGGTAATGTTCTCGATCAGCGCCACCAGGATGGCATTGGGGTCGTAGCCGTCGTTCTCCCAGAAGGTGCGGTCCTCCACGGCGATCGTCGCGTCGAGCAGCACTTTGGGTATCTGGTCGTAGGTGACCACGCGCCGCTGCTCCGACTGGAAGGTGGCCAGCACGATCGTCCCGGTACGGTCGTAGACGACCGACGGCTGCGCGTAGTCGAGTGTCTCGAAATTCGACACGCCGGGCAGCGAGGCGTTCATCTGGTCGACGAAGTTGAAGCCTGCGGCGATGCTGGCGACGGTCAGGAAAATGGCCACCGAGAAGAGGCCCAGGGTGATGAACACGATGCCGACACGCAGGAACGGCGCGCCGCCACGCTGCCGCGGCCGTGCACGCATACGTGCCAGCGCGAGGTGGCGCAGATTGCCGTTGCGGCCGTGCCCGTTGCGCCGCCGGCCGGCTGAACGAGTTCCGCGCGCCGCCTGTCCCCGATACACCGTCTTCGATTTTCAGTCAGATGCGACCGGGGCGTGCAACGCCCACGACCGGTACGGGCTCTCGCTCACAGTGGTCAGACGATCGGCGAGCAAAGATCGTCTCGTCGCCGTGCCTCAGGATTCCGCCTCGTCACCACCGCTCGGGGAACGCGGAGCAGCCCGTCCGATGTCATCGCGCGGCGGATACACGAACCTGAGCAACACGAAGATGGCCAGCGCGCCGCCCGTGCCCAGGATGAACAACCCGGCGCCGATGGCCATGCCGATGGCGGCGATAACCCACATTCCGGCCGCGGTGGTCAGGCCGATGACCTGGCCCTGGGCACGGATGATGGTGCCCGCGCCAAGGAAGCCGATGCCGGTGATGATCTGCGCCGCCAGCCGGCCGCCGGGATCGCCCGGCCCGTAGGCCAGAATGCCGATATAGGTGAAGGCTGCAGCACCGATGGCCACCGCACCGTAGGTGCGCACGCCGGCCGGTTTGCGCTCCAGTTCACGCTCCCAGCCGACCAGCGCGCCGAGCACACCGGCCACGACGAGGCGCAGCACTCCCTCCCACTCCGGGCTGTTGATGAACGAGCTGATCGCGTTCTGCAGATCGAAGTTGAAGGTCATCTCCGCCCTCCCGAGTCGTGTATTGCGGCGTGACGGCGCCAGCGTCATTCTGATTAGTGCGAAGCCGTTTGGGAGAGGAGAGGCGTTTGACGTCCCGGGAACCGCCACTGCCCGCCGAGGATTCCTACCTGTCCGACCAGGAACTGGACCTCGACGCACTGGCCGCACATTGGGCCCCGTTTGCCGCGCGGCGGGCGATGACCGCCGAGGAGATGCGCGGCGCCGACCGCCGCGCGCAACGGATGGGTGTCAGCGGTCGTGAACTGATGGAGCAGGCCGGCACCGCGGTCGCCGCCGCCGCGCGTGCGCTGCTGAAGTCGGCCGATCGCCCGCTCTCCGCTGCAGTGTTGATTCTGGCCGGCCCGGGGAACAACGGCGGCGATGCCTTCGTGGCCGCGCGGCACCTGGGCGAGGCCGGCCTGCGCACGGCCGTCGTGCTGGTCACCAGCGAGTCACGCCCTGGGACAGCGGATGCCGGCGCCAACTGGCGCCGGCTCAATGGTCGCGAGCAGGTCGAGCGCATGCACGCCACCACGGCACGCGATGTCAACATGCTGCTCAACGGTCTGGAACGCGCCGCGCTGGTGATCGACGGCCTGCTGGGCACCGGTGTGAGCGGGTCGCTGCGCGACCCGGTTGCCGAGGCGGTCGAGTTGTGCCTTCGCGCTCGCCAGCTGGGGGTGCCCATCCTGGCCATCGATACCCCCACGGCGCTTGACCTCACTTCGGGTGCGCCATCCGATCCGAACGTGCGCGCCGACGTGACGGTCACCTTCCACCGCCCCAAGCACGGACTGGCATCGCACACCGGTCGTGCCCTGGCCGGGCGGGTGTTGGTCGCACCGATCGGCATCCCGCCACAGGCCGACGCCGCCTAGCGGCGACAATGGGCGCATGAAGTCATCGCGCCGGCCGGTTCGCGACCGCGATGTCGTCCTGGCCGCGGCGCTCATCGTGGCCGCCGTGCTGATCGTGGAGCTGGTCACCGGGCTGGTACCGGCGCTCGACGACGTCATTGGCCTGGCACCGGTGGTCATCGTCGGCCTGGTCGTGGTAACCGTGGTGATCCTGGCCCGTGCGCTGTGGGCCATGCGCAAGGGCGATAGCTGACCAGTCAGCGCTCGCTGCGCGCGAAAAGATCGAAACGCCGCTCCTCGCCGCGCAGCAGCCGGCCGATGTTGTCGCGGTGGGCATACCAGACGATCGATCCGGCGAGCAACCCGAAGACGATGTCGGCCGGGGGATTCCAGGTGGCCCACACGAAGGCGACCAACAGGATCACCGCCGCGACCGTGGCCGACAACGAGCCGAGCGACACGAAGCGCCGCCAGATGATCACGCCGAAGAACACCGGTGCAGCGAGCAGCACGGCCAGCGGCTGTATGACGAGCAGCGCTCCAATGCCGGTCGCCACGCCGCGGCCGCCGTGGAAGCGCAGCCAGACGGAGGCCCACGCGCCGAGCACGGCGGCGGCACCGCTCAGCGCCACGGCCAGTCGTGGCGCGCCCAGGTAGAGCGCCAGGAGCACCGGCAACGCGCCCTTGGCGACATCGAGCGCGGCCACCGCGATGGCTCGCCGGAAGCCCATCGCGCGCAAGGCATTGGTGCCACCCGTGCGTCCGCTGCCCACCGTGCGCGGGTCGCGCGCGCCGGTCAGCCGCGCCACAAGTACGCCGCTGGGCAGCGAGCCGATCAGATAGCCGAGCGCGATCAGCGCCAGCGACAGCAGTACCTCAGCCATGCGCCGTGCCACCCATCACGCCTGAGTATCGCGTTCCTTGCAGGCTGCTGGGGCCCCGCGTACCATCGGCCGCGATGACCCCCGCATCACCGACCGGCTGAACCCGCGTGGCCGTCGGATCCTCCAACAGCTTCGACCTGATCATCCTCGGCGGCGGCACCGGCGGCTATTCGGCCGCTTTCCGCGCCGGGCAGCTGGGGATCAAGGTGGCGCTGGTCGACGACCAGCCCAAGCTCGGCGGTACCTGCCTGCACTGGGGCTGCATCCCGACCAAGGCGATGCTCGAATCGGTCGAGCTGTACGAGCGTATCCAGCGTGGGGCGGATCTGGGCGTGCCCGTTGAGGGCGCGCGTTTCGACTATCCCGTGGTCGCCAAGCGCCGCCAGCAGACGGTCGATCGGCTGGCCCGCGGCCTCGACTCGCTGGTCAAGAAGAACAAGGTCGAGCACATCCACGGCCGCGGCACGCTGCAGGGCGGCAAGAAGGTCAGCGTCGAAACCCTCGGCGAGGACGGCAAGCCCGATGGCGAGCGCGTACTCGATGCGGCGGACGTCATCCTGGCCAGCGGCTCGCGCGTCAAGTCGCTGCCCGGGCTGGAGCCCGATGGCCGGACGATCATCACCAGTGACGAGGCGACCCACGGCGAGCGTTTGCCGGCGAGCATCGTCGTGGTCGGCGCCGGCGCGGTGGGCGTCGAGTTCGCCAGCTTCTACCACGACGCCGGCGCCGAGGTGACGCTGCTCGAGTACCTGCCGCGCGTCACCCCGCTCGAGGACGCGGACATCAGCAAGGAGCTCGAGCGCACGTTCCGGCGGCGCGGCATCAAGGTCATGACCAACGCCCGGTTCGATAGCGGCGCAGTGACGGTCGACGAGAGCGGGGTTTGCCTGATGGTCGGGCCCGAGGGCGAGGAGCCCAGCGAGCTGCGCGCCGAGCAGATGCTCGTCGCCACCGGCCGGGCGCCGAACTCGGACAAGGTCGGCCTGGATTCAACGCGCGCCACGGTCGAGAAAGGTTTCGTGCAGGTCAACGGCCAGATGCGGACCGGCGAACCGCACCTGTACGCCATCGGCGACGTAATCGGCGGCCTGCTGCTGGCGCATGTGGCCGCTCACGAGGGCATCGCCGCGGTCCACGCCATCGCGGGTGCCGAAGCCGAGCCGGTCGACTACAACAAGATGCCGCGCGCCACCTACTCGCGACCGCAGATCGCGTCGATCGGCCGCACCCAAGAGGAATGCGACCGCGACGGCGTCGCCGTCAAGGTTGGCAAGGTTCCCTTCCAGGCTATCGGCAAGGCGCTCATCAACGGCGACACGGAAGGCTTCGTCAAGGTCATCGCCGACGCGAAGACAGACGAGGTGCTCGGTGTGCACATGATCGGCGGCCATGTGACAGATCTGATCAGTGAGGCGAGCGTGGGGATGCTCCTCGAGGCGTCGGCCTGGGAGGTGGGCGCCGCCGTCCATCCTCATCCCACCCTGTCCGAGGCGCTCGGCGAGGCCGCGCTCGCCGTCGACGGCAAATCGATCAACTTCTGACCCACAATCCGCAGCCCACGAGGAGGATCATGGCGACCAAAGCTCCCAGCAAGCGCCGCAGCGGCGGCGACCTCGGTGCCGATCTGGGGCTGTCGCGCGACGACCTGCTGAACATGTACCGCTTGATGGTCGAGGCCCGCCTGGTCGACGAGCGCATGTGGGTCCTCAACCGCGCGGGCAAGATTCCCTTCGTGATCAGCGGCCAGGGCCACGAGGGCGCCCAGGCAGGGCTCACCTATCCGCTGGACAGGGGCCGCGACTGGATGATCCCGTATTACCGCTCGGTGGCGTCGCTGCTCACCTTCGGCATGAGCGCCCGCGAGATCATGCTCGCCCAGTTCGCGCGCGGTGTTGACCCGTCCTCGGGCGGCCGCCAGATGCCCGGCCACTACGGCGTGGCCGAGCGCCGGATCCTGTCCGTGTCGTCGCCAGTGGCGACCCAGTTGCTGCATGCGACCGGCATCGCCTGGGCCGCCAAGCTGCGCAAGACGGGCCAGGTGGCGATGACGTACATCGGTGAGGGCTCCTCGAACCAGGGCGATTTCCACGAGGGCCTCAACTTCGCCGGCGTGCACCGGCTGCCGGTGGTCTACGTGGTCGAGAACAACGGCTATGCGATCAGCGTGCCCATGTCGTTGCAGTCCGCCGTGCCCGACATTGCCACGCGCGGCGCCGGCTACAACATGCCCGGCGTGGTCGTCGACGGTGTCGATGTGCTCGGCTGCTACCGCGCCGGCAAGGAAGCGGTCGAACGTGCGCGTAAGGGCAAGGGGCCGACGCTGATCGAGGCGAAAGTGACGCGGCTGACGGCGCACTCGTCGGACGACCAGCAGCAGAAGTACCGCTCCGCCGAGGAACTGGCCGCCGAGAAGGGCCGCGACCCCGTGCCGCTCTTCCGCGATCAGCTGCGCGATGCCGGCGTGCTCGACGACGAAGCGGACGAGGCGATCACCAGCGCGGCGCGCAAGATGGTCGAGGACGCGACCGACTGGGCCGAGGCTCAAGCCGATCCCGATCCGGCGACGGCCCAGCGCTACGTCTATGGCGACGCGCCGCCGGCGCGCATGGACGATCCGCTGTGGGCCGGGGCGCGCTTCATGGGCGACGGCGGCCCGTGGGGCGTCCTGGCCGACGAGGGGGAGGGCTGACATGGCGGTCATGACCCTCATCGAGTCGGTGCGCAGCACGCTCGCCGGCGAGATGCGCCGCGATGACTCGATCGTCGTCCTCGGCGAAGACGTGGGCAAGAAGGGTGGCGTATTCCTGGCCACCGACGGGCTGTACGACGAGTTCGGCGGCGATCGCGTGCTGGACACGCCGCTGTCCGAATCGATGATCGTGGGCGTATCGGTCGGTGCCGCCGTCAACGGGCTGCGGCCCGTCCCGGAGATCCAGTTCGCCGACTTCATTTTCCCGGCCTTCAACCAGATCCTGTCCGAGGCAGCGCGCATGCGCTACCGCTCGAACGGCGCCTTCACCTGCCCCATGACCCTGCGCGCTCCGTACGGTGGCGGTGTCCACGGTGCGCTGTACCACAGCCAGTCGGTGGAGGCGTTCTTCGCCCACATACCGGGCCTCAAGGTGCTCATACCGTCCAACCCGTACGACGCGCGTGGCCTGCTGCGCTCGGCGATCCGTGACGACGATCCCGTGCTCTTCTTCGAACACAAGAAGATGTACCGCTCGGTGCGCGGCGAAGTGCCGGACGACGACTACACCATCCCGCTCGGAACGGCCAAGGTCACGCGCGAGGGCAGCGACGTCAGCGTGATTGCCTACGGTTTGATGGCCCACTACGCGCTCGAGGCAGCGGAGCTGCTCCAGAGCGAGGGCGTGTCGGCGGAGGTCGTTGATGTGCGTACGCTGCGGCCGCTCGACGGCGCCACCATCCTCGAATCGGTGCGTAAGACGGGCAAAGTGGTGATCGTCTACGAGGACAATCGCTTCGGCGGCTTCGGCGCCGAGGTGTCGGCCATCCTGGCCGAGGAAGCCTTCGATCACCTCGACGGGCCAATCGTCCGCGTCACCGGTCCGGACGTCCCGGGCGTGCCCTACAACCATGTCCTGGAGGACTGGTACATGCCCAACCCGGAGCGCATCGTCGACGCCGTGAGGCGGCTCGCCGCGTACTAGCCCGCGCAATCGCCCTGGCCCGCGCACGCGCCATGCCCGCCGTCAGGCTGGTATCCATCACGGAAGCTGCGTATCAGCGCTGGCTGGAGCGACTGATCCCGGAGTACGCGGCTGGCCTGGCGCGCGCCGGGCACTGGACAAAGGAGGAGGCGCTCGAACGTGCCCGGCAGCAGACCGCGGAGCTCCTGCCGGACGGGCGCTCGACGCCGGGTCAGTACATCTGGACGATCACCGATGACACGGGCGGCGCGGCGGGCATCCTGTGGGTGGCCGTCGAAGCGTCGCGGCCCGAGCGGGCGTTCATCTACGACATAGAGGTCGATCCTTCGCGCCGCGGTCGGGGGCTGGGTACTGGCGCCCTGGCGGCGCTGGAGGACTGGGCACGCGCGAACGCCATCAAGACGCTCGGCCTGCACGTGTTCGGCGACAATGAGGGTGCGCGGCGGCTGTACCTGCGGCAGGGCTACGTCGAGACGAGCGTCCAGATGGAGAAGCGGCTCTAGGGGTCCGCCGTGGCCGATTGCCTCGTGCGGTGGCATGCGGGTCGCAACAACTTCCGCTAACTTCGTCGTAGACGCCGCTATCCACCTGCTCGGGGCCAGAAACAGGGATAACTCGGCCCCTCCGGCGACCTAGCCCATCCTCTCCACCGGTGCGCCGCATGCGGGCGAGCCGCATCGTGGCGGACATCTCCGTAGCGGTGATATCAGCGAAACTAGCCCAGATAGAGCCGATGCCTTGGGCCGCGGGCTGCCGGTCCACACGCCATGTCAGCGTCATTGGAGTGTCACGCGAGCGGTCGTACGATGGCCGCATGTCAAGAGCGTCGGGCGGCCGGCCGATCCGCGTGGTCGACGATGATGCCAAGATCGTGCGCCTGGTCAGGACCTACCTCGAGCGTGAGGGCTTCCACGTGGTCACCGCCGGAGACGGCGCGACCGCGCTCGAGACGATCGCGCGCGAACGTCCGCGCCTCGCCGTGCTGGACCTCATGCTGCCCGAGCTGGACGGCCGGGCAGTCATCCGCGAGCTGCGCTATCAGGGCGAGAAGATACCGATCCTGATCCTGTCCGCGCGCGGAGCGCTTGCCGACCGGCTGCGCGGCCTCGAGGACGGTGCCGACGACTACCTGCCCAAGCCGTTCTCGCCGGCCGAGCTGGTGCTGCGCGTCAAGTCGATCCTGCGTCGCACCGATGCGGCGGACGAGGGCCCGGCCGGAACAACCGCCGAACTCGTCGAGCTGACCCATGGCGATCTGGCAGTCGATCCGGCGCGCTACGAGGTCCGCCGCGACGGCGTGCCCATCGACCTGACACGTACCGAGTTCCAGCTGCTCCTGGCGCTCCTGCAGGCCGATGGACGCGTGCTCAGCCGCGACCAGCTGCTCGATGCGGTCTACGGGCGCGACGCCGCCGACATCCTGGACCGAACGATCGACGTTCACATCGGCCGGCTGCGCGAGAAGCTGGCCGACGACGCCGAGGCACCGCGCTACATCGCCACCGTGCGCGGCGTGGGCTACCGCGCCGCCCGCTCGGTGAACGCATCATGATCGGCCGTGGCATCGCCGCCCGCATCTGGCTGGCGGCGCTCATCTCCACCGCCGTGGGGCTGGCCATCCTGCTCGTCGGCGTGTTGGTGGTCGGCGCAAATGCCTTCCAGCAACTCATGGTTGAGGCCGGTGTGTCGGCCGAGCACGCGCACGAGATGTACGACGAGTCGGTGACGAACGTGGTCCTGGTTGCGGTCGTGGTGGCGGCCGTGGCCAGTATCGCGCTGTCGATCGTCCTCGCGCGCCGGCTCGCGCGGCCCCTGGCGCAGGTAGGTAGTGCGGCGCGCCGTCTCGCCGCCGGCGACCACTCGGTGCGTGTTCCGCGCGAGGGGCCCGAGGAGATCCGCGACGTGGCCGATTCCTTCAACCAGCTCGCTGCCAGCCTCGACGAGCAGGAGCGCATCCGGCGCGACTTCATCGCCAATGCCGCGCACGAGCTGCGCACTCCCTTGACCAACCTGCAGGGCTACCTCGAGGCGCTGCGCGACGGCGTGATTTCGGCCGACGAGGCGACCTACGAGTCGCTGTGGGAGGAGGCCGACCGCCTCGTCCGCCTGTCTCGCTCGCTGGACGCGCTGGCCGAGGGCGACGCGCGCCAGGACCCGCCCGCGCTGCAGGAGGTCGACCTGTCGGCCGCCATCCGTTCTGCCCTTGACCTCGCGCAGCCTTCGATCGAGCGCGCCGGCCTGCGCCTGACCATCGAGGTGCCCGAACGGCTGCCGGCGCGCGCCAACCCTGACCATCTGGCCCAGGTGCTGGCCAACCTGATCTCCAACGCCGTGCGTTATACGCCGGCCGGCGGCACGCTACTCGTGCGCGCCGAGCGGCGGCCGGGCGACATCCTGGTCTCGCTGACCAACAGCGGGCAGACCATCCCAGCGGCCGACCTGGGGCGCGTCTTCGAGCGCTTCTACCGCGTTGAGAAGTCGCGCGACCGGGCGCGCGGCGGGGCCGGCATCGGGTTGGCCATCGTCAAGCAGCTGGTCGAGGCGGCTGGCGGCAGCGTTGGCGCCGATTCCGCCGACGACGGCACACGTTTCTGGTTCAGCCTGTCGGCCTGACCCGCCACCCCCGTGTGGCCCTCGGGTCACTTCGCGTCGCCCCGGTCACTTCGTGTGGCCCGGGTCACTTTCTTGTCGTCTAGAGACGGCCGGGTTCTTATCCCCGTCTGACCGCTCGTTTGTCATCGAATACCCACCCGGGGGTTGGTAACGGTTGATTTCGGCCTTCTGACCCGCTCCCGCGTTCGCCTTCCCGAAATACCAACCCGCCGATCTCTAAGTGACGGGAACCACAGCCCCGACATCGGGCCAGCCGGATGCGCCAGCCAGCGCCGGATCGCGACGTTCCGTTGGGGCAGCACGCGCCCGAAGAGCACCTGGTGTCGCGCGATGCGCCGGCGCAGCGTGGCGGACTCGGGCACCACCAGGACGCGGGCAACGGCAGTCGGCTGCCAGCCAAGCCGATCCCGGGCGACCCTCGTCGCCAGCCGTGCTTTCTCGTCGAGCTTGCGCAGCGTGGCCTCAGCCGACGGCAGATCCGTCTTGACCTCGACAACCAACAGCACTTTCGCCACCGGGTGGAACGCGATCAGGTCAAACGAGCCCCGCTCGCCGAACTCCGAGTAGGTGACCTCGATGGCGACGAGCCAGCCGAGCCCGCGCAGGGACTCGGCGACGGCTGCCACGAGGGCTGCGTGGCCTTCATCGAGCAACCTGTCGAGACTCGCGCCACGCCAGCGAATCTCGAGACCGAGCGTCGCGTCGAGCGCAGCCGCGACTCTGCGCAGCGCGCGCGTGGACAGCAGGTCAAGGTGGCCACGCTCAACGAGTGACACGAGGTTCTGCGAGCACCCCGCCGCCCCGGCGAGGTCGACCTGGCGCCATCCCCGGCGCTGCCGCAGGGCGCGCATGATGCGCCCGACACGCTGATCATCCACGAGGGGATGGTGGCGCCGGGCGCTTATCGGCCGGTTATCTGCGAGTTTGTCCGCGCCACATGGCTGATGCTATGGATGCGTGGAGGCGCGGCCGACTCGAAGTCACGCCAGTTCATCGATGCCTCCGACGGGCCGTGTTCGCCGCCATTGGACGCTCCCGCGCCGAATGGGGGAAACTAGCCACACACGAAACAAGCCGCCTCACACGCGCTGCGCAACCAGGAGATAGCCGTCCATGCCCAAGGTCCAGATGCCGCAACTCGGCGAGAGCGTCGCCGAGGGCACTATCGGCAAGTGGCTCAAGAAGCCGGGTGACCACGTCGCCAAGTACGAGGCGATCGTGGAAGTGATCACCGACAAGGTCAACGCCGAGGTCCCCTCGCCGTACGAGGGCACGCTGACCGAGATCCTCGTCCAGGAAGGCGAGACGGTGCCCAACAACACGGAGATAGCGGTAATTGATGGTGCCGGCGAGGCAGCCGACCAGCCCGCGCCAGCCGCGCAGCCCGCGCCAGCCGCGCAGCCCGCAGCAGCCACGG
>CAZSWK010000011.1:32862-43811 GCA_964610835.1 uncultured Anaerolineaceae bacterium
CAGCCCGCGCCAGCCGCGCAGCCCGCGCCAGCCGCGCAGCCCGCAGCAGCCACGGCGCCCGCCGCTGCGGCCGAAGCGGCACCGTCGCCAGCAGCAGTCGGGCCGTACGGCGGCGGCTTCGGTCCCGGTGGGTCGGACGAACGGCCGGAGCGTGTGCCGGAACGTTCCATCGAGCAGCCAACGGCGCAGCCTGTCAGCACCTCGGCGGCCACCGCAGTGATCGCGCCCAGCGCCCCGGGCGGCAACGGCCACGCACCGGGCTCCTACAACGGGCCCACGACGCCGGCCGTGCGGCGCCTCGCTCGGGAGCATGGCGTCGACCTGGCGCTGGTCGCCGGCACCGGCCATGGCGGCCGGGTAACGCTGTCGGACGTCCGCAAGTTCGTCGAGTCGGGCGGTGCGCAGCAGCCTGCCGCCCAGCCCGGGGCTCAAGCGCCCGCTTCAGCCGCGGCTACACAGTCGGCCCCACCGCCTCCGTCCCCGGCTGCCCAGGGCGACGTGCTCAAGCAGGCGTCTCCAATGCGTCGCTCGATCGCGGCGCAGATGACGCGCGCGCACCAGGTCCCTGTGGCCTACACGGTGATCGAGGTCGATATGTCCGGCGCCGTGGCGCTCCGAGACCAGGTCAAGCGCCGCTACCAGGAGCAGGAAGGCATCGCGCTCACCTACGACGCCTTCGTCGCCAAGGCCACGATCGAGGCGCTCAAGCGCCACCCGGACTTCAATGCCCACTACACCGACGAGGGCCACTGGCTGCGCCAGCACATCAACCTGGGCATCGCCGTGGCCGTCGAAGACGGGCTGGTGGTGCCGGTCGTCAAGGACGCCGATCGGTTGTCGATCCACGGCCTCAATCGCCAGATCCGCGACCTGGCCGACCGGGCGCGCGCGAGCAAGCTCACCCTGGACGACATCTCCGGCGGCACGTTTACGCTCGACAACACCGGCTGGACGGGCTCAATCACGACCGCGCCGATCATCAACGCGCCACAGGTCGGTATCCTGACCATGGAGATGATCGTCAAGCGGCCGGTGGTGGTCGAGACGCCCAACGGTGACCTGATCGGCGTGCGGCCGATGATGAACATGTGCCTGGGCTTCGACCATCGAGCCACCGACGGCGCGCAGGCCGGCCGTTTCGCAGCCGACGTCAAGAAGTGGCTCGAAGCGGTCGACTCGACGACCGCTGTCTGGTAGGCCGCGGAGGGCGCGCAACCATGGCCCGCGAACTGCCGATGTTCCAGCCGCCCGGCACGGGCGGGCATGCGCATGGGCCGCATGAGCCGCCGACGATCGCCATGGGTGGCGGCGCGTTCAATGAACCGGCGGCGGACGGCACGATTCCGCTGCGCCGGCACCCGGAGTGGATCAAGGCCCGGCTGCCGGGCGGCGAGAACTACCACGACCTCAAGCAGGTCCTGCGCGGGCTGACGCTCAACACGGTCTGCGAGGAGGCCCACTGCCCCAACATCGGCGAGTGCTGGGAGCAGCGCACCGCGACGATCATGATCCTCGGCGACGTGTGCACCCGGGCGTGCGGCTTCTGCGCGGTCAAGACCGGTCGGCCCAACTGGAGCGATGAGGACGAGCCCCGCCGCGTGGCCGAGGCGATTGCCCAGATGCACCTCGAGCACGTCGTGGTCACCAGCGTCGCGCGCGACGATCTGCCCGACGGCGGTGCGCACATCTTCGCCGAGACGATCCGGCAGCTGCGCCAGAAGTGCCCGGGCATGGGCGTCGAGGTGCTGATCCCGGACTTCAACGGCGAACAGGCGCCGCTGCGCACCGTCATGGAGGCGGGCCCGGACATCCTCAACCACAACATCGAGACCGTCGAACGGCTTCAGAAGCCCGTGCGCAAGCGTGCTCGATACCAGCGATCGCTGGGTGTGCTGCGCGACGCCAAGCAGATGGCCAACGAGCTGGGCCATGCCGTGCACACCAAATCAAGCGTGATGGTCGGCCTGGGCGAGACGCGCGAGGAGCTGAGCCAGGCATTCCGCGACCTGCGCGCGGTCGACTGCGATGTGCTGACCATCGGCCAGTACCTGCGCCCATCGGAGAAGCACCTGCCCGTCATCCGCTACTACCACCCGGACGAATTCGCGGCGATGAAGACCGAGGCCCTGGCCATGGGCTTTCGTCATGTTGAGTCCGGGCCGCTCGTTCGATCCAGTTACCATGCTCGCGACCAGGTTCCCAGGGAGGGACGCGAGAGGTGGACGGCCTGAAGCCGTGGCCGCGTAGGTCACTCGCTTCGCCCGTACTACACAACCCGCGCTCGTGGCTGGCGCTCGCGATGGCGTTGGTCCTGGCCATGGGCGCCCTCCTCACCTCGCCGGGCGGTGACATGGCCGGCGTCGCGGCGAGCACCGGCAAAGTGCTGCTGGGCTCGTGGACGGTCCATTTCCACCCCAATGGGCTCAACGCGCGCGGGCGCAATATCCGCCGCCCTGCGGAACTCATCAATGGAACGGTCATTCAGCCAGGTCAGACGTTCAACTTTGCGCGGCTGACCGCGCCCTACACGAAGAGGAACGGTTATTCCACGGGCGCGGCGATAGTGCACGGCAAGATCGTGCCCGACGGCATCCTGGGCGGCGGCCTGTGCTCGGCCGCGACGGCAATGTTCAACGCCGCGGTACGTGCCGGCTTCGACATCAACAAGCGAGCCAACCACGATTTCTACATCAGCCGCTACCCGGTCGGCCTGGACGCGACGATCTGGGTCAACAGGCGGCTGAAGGGCAAGAACGTGGTCTTCACCAACGACTCGCCGTACCCGATCAAGGTCAAGGGCATCGGGCGGCGCCGCAGCGTGACCTTCCAGATCTGGGGCATCTCCGACCGGCGTAAGACGACCTTCTCGGCGCCGTTCATCAGCCGCCCGCGCTATGCCAGCGTCCAGGTCTACTACTCGGACAAGGTCAAGCCGGGCCGCACGCGGATCTGGTTGCCGGCGATGGACGGCTTCGACGCGACGGTCACCCGGATCGTGCGCTCGGCCGACGGCTCGATCCTGCACGTCGACTCGTTCCAGTCGCACTACCAGCCAGAAGACGCAATCATGTGGCTCGGACGCCGCCGCGGGGATCCGCCCGACGGCACGCTGGTGCCGGCCGACAAGCTGCCACCAACGCCAGCCCCGCCCCCGACGCGATCGCCATCGCCGCCCACGCCGCCACCGCCGACCCCGACTCCGCCACCGCCGACACCCACACCTCCGCCGACCCCGCCGCCGCCGCCGCCACCACCAACGGCGACTCCCACGGCAACGCCGACGGCTACTCCGACGGATACGCCGAGCGCGACGCCGACCGACCAGCCAACTCCGAGCCCACCGCCGTCCGACAGCCCACCGCCGTCCGACAGCCCACTGCCGTGAGTGACGAACAGCTGCAGCGGCAGTTGGTCGTTGCGCTGCTGCGCGGAACCTCCGCGCACATGGGTTTCGACGACGCCGTGGCCGACTTTCCGGCCTGGGCGATCAACGCCCGCGGGCCGAATGTTGGCTACACGCCGTGGCACATCGTCGAGCACCTGCGCATCACCCAGTGGGACATCCTCGAATACATCCGCGACGCTCGGCACCACAAGTCCCCGAGCTGGCCGATCGGCTACTGGCCGGCCCCCGACGCGGAGACTGATGAAGCAGGTTTTGCCAGCAGCGTCGAGTCATTCCGCGCCGATCTCGCCGCCTTGGAGGCAATCGCGCGCGATCTGGCGGTCGACCTCACGGCGCCGATCGGCGGCACGCCCGGGCACACCGTGCTGCGTGAGCTCTACCTGGTCGGCAACCACAACAGCTATCACATCGGAGAGTTCGCTTCGCTGCGCCAGGTGATGGGCAGCTGGCCGTCAGAACGCGAACAGTAGCCAGGGCAAGTCAGCAGTCCCGCTGATGCATCGTCACGGACCGACGCGCCAGCGCTCCGGCAATTGGGCAGTGCCGAATCCCCACCACCACGCCCGGCCGCGCTGGTCGATGAACATCATGTATTGGCGGCCGCCGGTCGCGATTTGCACCGGCACGAGGGTCGCTGATTTGTGGCCTTCGACCGGCGTGAGGGTAGGGGGATCCGACCCCCACGCTGTGTCGCCCCAGCACCAGGTGCTCCCGTCGCTGCGCGTGACACAGCCGTGGAAGTCGCCCACTGCGAGCAACCGAGCGTCGTCGATGCCCGTGACCTGAACCGGCGTACTGCTGTTCGTTCCATTGCCATCGCCCAGGTCGCCCTGCTCGCCGTAGCCCCAGCACCAGACCGTGCCGTCGGCCCGAATGGCACACGCGGTCCAGCCGCCGGCGCTGATCGCAACGGCCGAATCCAGCCCGACCACCGGCGCCGGCGTCGAGCGGCGGACGTCCGAGCTGCCATCGCCGAGCGACCCATAGACGTTGGCACCGTCGCCGTTCGCGCCCCAGCATTGGACCGTCCCGTCCGCCAGCAGCGCACAGGCATGAGCCCAGCCCGCGCTGACCGCGACCGCGTTATCGATGCCCACCACGGCCTGGGCCGCGGGAACCCCGCTGTTGTTCTCGAAGACGCCGTTGCCCAGCTGGCCGGCCTGCCCGTTACCCCAGCAGGCGATCCCGCCGCCGCTGCGCAGCGCGCAGGCAAAGGCGCCACCCGCGGTCACGTCGGTCGCGTCATCGATGCCCGGCACCTGCCATGGCACGGCCGACGAACTGTCGCTGCCGGGGTCCTCGCCCCAGCACCACACGCTGCCATCGCTCCGGACGGCGCACGAGAAGCGGATGCCGGCGGCAATCGCCGTCGCGTCGGCGATACCCACGACGGGCACCGTCGGGGAGTCGCGGTACTCCTGCGTGCCGTCGCCGAGCTGGCCCATGTCGTTGTAGCCCCAGCAGAAGATGCGGCCGTCATCGGCCAGGGCGCACGCGTGCGAGGCGCCCACGGCCATGCTGACGACAGCGTGGACCGGCGCGATGGTGGGGCTCGGTGTGGGCGTCGGCTCACTGCTCGGCGAAGGCTCGAGGCTGGATGTCGGCGTTGGCACAGGAGTCGGCGCCGGCGTGGTCAGCGGCGGTGTGACGACCGCGATGGGGGAGGGCGTCGCCGGGACGATCGTCGGTGGCAGCGCGTGCGACGACGGAGAGGCAATCGGTGCCGGCGAGCCGCTCGGCGCTGGTGTGAAGGGCACGAATGAGGGATTGGGGTGCAGGTCATTGTTTGGCAGCTTGATGAAGCCGCCCGCGACTCCGACGGCCACCAGGGCGACGGCCAGCACCGCAACGGCCACCACAGACTGCAACCAGATGGCGGCTGACGGGCGACGGCTGCGTGCGCCGGCGCGTCCGATCGCCGCGCGCGAAATCTGCGCCGGGTCGAACGGTTGCGTTGCCTCATCGGCGAGATCAGTCAGCCCGCCTGCCAGGCGCTGCTCGAAAGCGGGGTCGAACCTATCGTCAGACATTGCGGCCATCGAGCTCGTCGCGCAGCTGTGCGAGCAGGCGTTGCAGGCGGGCGCGAGTGCCTGACGGTGACAGGCCGGTCAGCTGGCTGAGCTCGGCCGAATCGAAGCCGGCGACGTAGCGCAGGGCAAGCAGCTCGCGATCGTCGACGCTCAGATGGGCCAGTGCGTTGCGCAGGTCGATGCGGCCCGTCCACACACGCGAGCCCTCCAGCTCGTCACGCGGGCCCTCGACCGGCAACTCGGTAACCACCTGCCTGTGCTGACGGCGCAATATCTGGCGCGCCTCATTGGCGGCAATCGCGACCAGCCATGAGCGCAGCCGTTGTGGCTCGCGCAGCTGAGGGAGTTGGCGCCAGGCGATCGCCCACGCCTCCTGGACGGCGTCGTTGGCAACGTCAGCGTCGCGGGTGATGACCTGGCACACGCGCACCATGTCGTCGTGGTGCGCGGCGACGATGCGCGCGAACGCCGACTCGTCACCGGCGGCGGCGTCGGCCACGCTACGAAGTAGGGCATCAGGTTGCTGCGGCGGGCGACCGCTTTCAGCCCGGTCATGCGCGATAGCCGGTACCCCCTCGGGCGAGACGACGTTCACGCCCATTGTGGTAGCCGCGCCAAGCGAAATCCTCGTCGGATCGATCACCTCCAGTTGATGCTCGCCACGCCTCCGCTGATTCGGTGCCGGCCACGTAGCTGCGTCTCAGTACCCGGCTCAGTAGCGGCACGACTGTCAGTTCAGCCCTGGTGAGCATCAACTGGTCATACACACCCCCGGAGGAACCGATGAAAACAGCCCAACTGCGCCCTAATCGATCGCTGTCGATCACCTTAGCCGTGGTAGGGCTTGGCTTGATGACCCTGACGCCGGTCGCGGTGGCCGCGGCGCCGACGACGGGCGCGGTCACGCCGCCTGACCACGGCAGCACGGTCAGATGCAAGTACCACACCAACGCGGACCTCAATTGGTCATTCACGGCGCAGTTCCGCAGGATCGTCGTCACGCCACCGCGGATGCTGTCCAAGAGCGGCGGCCGGCAAACGGTGGGCTGGCAGTTCGCCGTCAGCCGCCTGATCGACCAGGGCAGCAGCTCGGTGTCGACCACCACCTACACGAGCAAGATCCAGAAGGCAGTGGCGACCACAACGAGGGCCGCTGCTTTCGACAACATGCGGGTCGGCGTGACCGTGCCCACCGGCGACTGGTCAAAGAGCCAGGTCCAGTACCGGATCCTGGTGACCCTGTTCTGGTACCGCGCCAACGCGACCGTGCAGTCGACGGTTTCGTACCTGATCTCGTCCAGCTACAACTACTACGTCAACGGCCAGTGGTGGGACAACTCGTGGAACTACTGCCCGGGCGTCGTCAAGCAGTGGGTCGACGGACCGTTCTAGTCCAACGTTCCAGGGGCACGCTCCGCTAGCATCGGGGTGTGCCCACCGTACTGCCGCGCAACCGGCCACTGACTGAGCTGCACACCCACCTGGGCGGCTCGGTAGCGCCGGCCATCATGTGGGGCATCGCCCACGCGCAGGGCATCCGCCTGCCGACCAAGGACTATTGGGAGTTCCGCCAGCTGATCACGGTCTCGGCCCGCCGCGGCCGTAGCTTCGACGGCTACCTCCAGCTGTTCCACTGGACCGAGCTGATCCAGTCCTCACCGATCGCCGTCGAGCGTTCGGTCTACGAGGTCATCGGCGGCGCCTACCGCAAGAACAACATCACCACCATTGAGCTGCGCTTCAACCCCATGAAACGCAACCGCGGTGGCGAGCAGGACCTCGATCACATCATCAGTGCGGCCATCCGCGGCATGGACCGCGCGGTTCTCGAATATCCCGTCGCGCCCGGGCTCATCTTCTGCCTTGACCGTGCCTTTCCCTACAACCTCAACGAGATCATCGCCGAGAAGGCCATCACCTACCGCAGCCGCGGTGTGGTGGGCATCGATATCGCCGGCCCCGAAACGACCGACTTTCGGCCGGCCGACTACAGGCGCCTGTTCGAGCGCTGCCGGCGAAAGGGCCTGGGCATCACCGTGCATACCGGCGAGTCGGGGCCGGTCGAGGAGATCGCGAAGGTAATCGAGCAGCTCGAGCCGTCGCGCATCGGCCACGGTGTCAAGTCGGCCTTCGACCCGCGGACGATGGACATGATCCGCGAGCGCGAAATCACCCTCGAGGTTTGCCCGACCAGCAACCTGAACACGCGCGTCGTCTCGGGCTGGGACGAGTTCCGCTGGATCTTCGACACCTTCCGCCAGCATGGCGTGAAGTTCACCATCAACACCGACGGGCCGGAGATGCTCAAGACCTACATCCGCGACGAGCTGGCCACCCTGGGCCGCCTGGGCATCCTGTCCGTCGAGGAGCAGGAGCAGGTCGCCGAATGGGCGCGCCAGGCCTCCTTCGTCGCGGCCACCAGCAAGCTTCCCCAGCCGCGCCAGACGCCACCGCCGCGCCGCCGCGTCGAGCGCGAGGAGGCCTGAGCTCCTAGCCGCGCCTCGGGACGGTGAGGTACAGGCTGATCGCGCCCACGAGCACGATCGCGGCAAAGAGGCCGAGACCGGCGATGCCCGAACCGAGATGGACCTGCAGCAGCAGCCATGCCGCCGCGAGGGCCAGGATCGGGCCGGCGAACAGCTCCGGCCGATCGCCGATCAGGAAGTCGTACCAGAAGGCGCCGAACGCGCGCAGATAGCGCACCGGTCAGTCCGCGGCTGTGCTGGACACCGGCGCTCGCCGCGCAGCGAGCGTGCCGCGCACCGCCCAGACAGCGGCCAGGCTGGTGAGCAGGTAGGCCGCGAGCAGCACCAGCAGGATGGCGTCGCTTGCCGGCCAATCGATGCCGATGCCCTCGCCCGCCCAGAACGTGCCGAACGTGACGAGCATCAGGCCGACCGCGTACTTCAGGGCGTTCTCCGGTACGCGCGCCAGGGGCCGATGCACGAGCGTGCCGACGATGAGGACCAGCAGGCCGGCGACGGCCGCGCCGAGCACGGCCGGACCCAGCTGGCCCGCGGACGCGCCGAAGGTGACGACGATGAACGCGACCTCGAGTCCCTCCAGGAGCACCCCTTTGAAGGCGACCGTGAAGCTGATCCAGTCCATGCCCGAGAGAGGCACCGGTGGTTCTTCCGTGAGCTGGGCCAACTCGCGCTCGTAGATGGCCGCTTCGTCGTGCCTGGCCTTCGCCCCTGCCGCCCGCAGGACCGCCTTACACAACCACTGCAGGCCGAACACCAGGAGAAACGCGCCGACGACGAGGCGGAGCACGTCGATGGGCACGAACAGCACGATGGCCGAGCCGAAGATGCCCACGATGAGCACGAGTGCGACCGTCGCCGCGCCCACGCCGGCCAGGGTGGAGCGCCACTGCCGGGTAACGCCGACGGCCAGCACGATCGTCAGCGCCTCAACGAACTCGACCAACGCGGCGAAGAAGGCCGGTGCCGCAGCGACGAGTACCTGGATGTTCGCCTCCTGGTGGGCACTTGTTAAGTCACGACGCCGCTCAGTCTAGGCCGCCGATACGATCACGCCCGTGGCACGCCGGCGCCGTCCGGCGCCACGCGCGGCACGGAACGCGGCGATGGGCGAATATGCGGTTCATGGCTGCGGATCGCTGGGCGAGGTCGCTCGCCGGCCTGCGCCGCGTCGACGCGGCGTCGGACTCGTATCGCTGGTGGCTGCTGTTCGTAACCAGCATCGGCGCGTTGCTGGCGTCGCTTACCAGTGGCACGCTGATCATCGCCCTGCCCGACATCCTGCGCGACCTGCACACAGACCTGTTCGCATTGCTGTGGATCGTGGTCGGCTACGTGCTGGTGACGACCGTGCTGGTGCTCAATGCCGGCCGGCTGGCCGACCGCTACGGGCGTTCGCGCACCTACATCCTGGGCTTCGCGATCTTCACCGCCGCGTCGGTCTTCTGCGCCCTGGCGCCGGGTGCGCTGCTGCTGATCGTTGGGCGCGTGCTGCAGGGCGTTGGTGGTGCCTTCATGTTCGCCAACTCGGCCGCCCTGGTGACCGATGCCTTTCCGCGGCAGGAGCTGGGCAAGGCATTGGGCATCAACGCCATGGTCATCGGCGCCGGGCTGATCCTGGGGCCGATCCTCGGCGGCTGGCTGACGACCTTCGGCTGGCGGTTCGTGTTCTGGTTCAACCTCCCGGTCGGGCTGGCCGGCATCGTGGCCGCGCTGCTCATCCTGGTCGAACAGCACCCGGCCCAGAAGGAGGTTTCGCTCGACTGGGCCGGCTCGGGCGTCTATCTTGCCGGCCTGCTGGCGCTGATGACCTCGCTCGCCTTCGGCGGCGTGTATGGCTGGGGCACGTGGTGGGTGATCGGTGGCTTCGTCGTCTTCGTGGCCTCGCTCCCGGTGCTGGTGTGGACCGAGCGGCGCGTGGCCACGCCGCTGATCGACCTGGGCCTGCTGCGCGACCGACTGTTCGCGATCGGCAACCTCGCCGCGATGCTCAACGGCATCGCCCGCAACGGCGTGCTGTTTCTGCTGGTCTTCTACCTGCAGGGCGTCAAGGGCGACGACCCGGTGACGGCCGGTATCGAGCTGGCGCCGCTGGCAGTGGGCATGCTCGTCCTATCGCCGATCAGTGGTGTGCTGGCCGACCGTTATGGCTCGCGCGAGCTGGCCACAGCGGGCATGGTCATCACCGGACTCGGGCTGGCCGGTCTGGCCACCATCAGCGTCGATACGCCGCTGTGGCAGCTGGTCGTCTGGCAGCTGATCGTGGGTGCCGGGTCGGGGTTGTTCAACTCACCGAACACGAGTGCGGTCATGGGCGTCGTGCCGCCCGCCAAGCGCGGCATGGGCTCGGGCATGCGCGCCATGCTGACCAACACCGGCTTCGTCGTCAGCATCGCCCTGGCCATCGGCCTGATCACGACGGCCATGAAGCCCGACGTGATGGTCGCCATCTTCTCCGGCACGCAGGCCGGCTCGCAGGGGGTCGACCTGGGTCCCTTCATCAACGCGCTGCGATTGGCTTTCGCCGCTGGCGTTGCCGTCTCGCTGGTCGGCGCGGTGATTTCCCTGTTCCGCGGTGGCCACCGTTCGTGGCAGCACTCCGAGGGGGCCTAGTCCTAGTCCCCCCGGACGTTGTCGTCAGAGTTCACCGCGCCCACCCACCTGAGGCGCCATCGGGGCACCCCATGGCGAGCGTGGTGATGCGTGCGCCGCATCGCTCATGGCCAATGCGTGCAGGTAAAGCCGGCGCACTGGTCGCTGGCAGCCGGGTTGGTGCAGGGAATCGGTCCTGCTTGAACCGCTGTGCGCATCAGCCGGGCTGGGGCGCCCGCAGGGCAGCAGGCTGCTGTGGCGGGCAGGCTGCGCGGGCGTCAACAACCTACTTGGGCACTACAGCCAGCGCTACCGGGGCACTACGGCAAGTCGCGCACCCGGTCGGGCGCGTGCCAGGTCAGTCGCGCTGCGATCAGTCGCGTGGGCGGAGGCGCACGGTCCATGGCTGGCCGGACCTGACGGGCGGATCGAGTCGAA
>CAZSWK010000012.1:0-7976 GCA_964610835.1 uncultured Anaerolineaceae bacterium
CGTCGCGAACCGCCGCGGGCATCCCGGCGACGGTGGACGGCGAGGCAAGCGGATCCTGTCCCAGCACTTGCTCGACGCGCGTTTCAGGACTTGGCGGCCCCACCCATTCGGACAGCTTCACCTCGATGCCGTTGACCGGAATCGACATCTGCTCCGAGCACGTTCCACCCGCGCCAGGGATGTAGTCCGAGCCGCATGTCGTCGAACCACTTCCGGTTCCCAGGTAGGCCAGCACGTGCTCGTAATGCAGCGCAAGATCGTTGTCCATGACCGTCCAGCCAGCTGGAACGGTGAGGGCTATCCCGGCAGCGAACGAGATGGGTCGCGGCAAGGTCGCATTCGTGGTTGGCGAGGGTATGGGGGGTGCGGAACTGGCGGCCGCGGTTGGTGACGACGAGGCTGCGTACTTGCTCACCTGAACAACCAGCGAGGCGCTCAGGTCGATCGGATGGTTACAGCTGCTGCCGAAGGACGCGTCGGCGGTTATGCGATACGTGCCCGCGGGAAGAGGATGCCCGGGGTAGTACTCGAGGTCGTTGCCTACTGACTGCGTGACAGGCTCGCCCCTCTTGAGCGTCTCGGCAGTGCAGGATGTCGGGTCGCCGATACCCGGAAGCGATATCGGTCCGTCTAGTTGCTCGGCGCTGAAGTACACCAGGGGGCCAACGAATGGCCCCAACAAGATGGCGGGTTCCTTTGAGCTCTGGTAGGTGGCGTAGACCTGGATGGAGTCGTTCGGACCCGTGTACTCGACCGACGCCGACACGTCGATCTGTTCGCCCATGGCGTACACGGACTTTGCCGATGAAAGGGTGAGCTGAAAGTCCCCTGAGCGGGCAGTAACAGACAACTGACTCGGCCGCCCGCCGACGGCCAGCAATCCTGCGCCAAGCGCGATCACAAGAAGCGCCGCAATGGGCAGCAGCAGCCAGCGACCGCGGAATGATGGGCGCCGTTGCGCCGGGGAGGTGACGGCGGCCTGGGCCACCCGCGCGTGCAGGCTGTCAGGTGCGGACGGCAGCTGGGCGTGCTGGAGGCGGTCGCGCAGTCGGCGTTCGAGATCGTCGGTCATTCCGACTCCCTCCGATCAGGTGGCGCCATCAACGCGCGCAGCTCCTCGAGCGCCCGATGCAGGCGTGATTTGACCGTGCCCGTCCGCCAGCCCAGGCGGTCGGCGGTGGCTTCCAGCGTCAGGTCGGCCCAGTAATGAAGGACGATGACCGCGCGCTCGTCCGTGGGCAGCGAGTCCACCGCGCGGAGCAGCTCGTCGCGACTGAACAGCGCGCTGAAGGCATCGGGCTCGCCCACCGGGTCGGCCGTCGCATCCAGCTGCAGCATGCGCACCCGTGCGCGCCGGCGAATGCGATCGCGACAGGCATTGACCACGATCCGGTCGAGCCACGCCTGCAGGCGTTCGGGGTCGTGGAGCTGGGCGCGCCGGGCCCACGCGCGCTCAAGCGCGTCGCCGACCACATCCTCTGCCTCGGCCGCGTTGCCCAGGATCAGTCCGGCCAGCCGGTACGCCCTGTCCAGCTGGAGTTCAAGCTGCCGAGCGAACGCCTCCGATTCCAGCATGCCAGCCGATTGCACGCCCTCCCAAGCGCTCCCACCGATGGTGACTGCCCCCATCATCGCGCCCTTCCAGACGCCCGGCGCGCGGATTCCGTTCTCGACGCGCAGGATTGTGCGAGGACAGCCGACTCAGACCGGAGGTGAGAAATGGAGATCGTGCGCAAGCAGGCCAGCCGGAAGGGAACGCCGGACAAGTTCACCGGCGACGTGTGGATCGACCAGATCGGCAGCGGTGAGCGGCTCCGCGTGAACACGGTCCGTTTCACCCCCGGCGCCCGAACCGCGTGGCACTCACACGCGCTGGGGCAGACGCTGCACGTGACCGAGGGAGTCGGACTGACTCAATCGCGTAGTGGCGACGTTGTCACGATCCGTGCCGGCGACACGGTCCGCGTTCCGGCCGACGAGTGGCACTGGCACGGGGCGACGCCCGATGACTTCATGGCCCACCTGGCCATCTGGGAGGCGCCCGGTGACGGCACTCCGGAGTCGCAGTGGGCCGAGCACGTCAGCGACGAGGAGTACCGCGGCCCACGCCGCTGAGCGAGTCAGCGATGAATCCCCCAGCGGCTGGCAACGGGAATGCCGCTCCCGCGCCGGCTAGCGGTCGCACCGATGAATCGCCCGGTGGCCGGCAACGCGAGGCTCCGGCGACCTATGAATGCACGGCTATCCAGCACGCTGGCATGCCGGACGTTTTCATCGGTCACACCAATCCTCGGCTTCGCCGGTCCATTGGACCCGAGCGGCGGGCGCCGCGCTGGCAGCAAAGGACGGCCAGCGCTAACGTGTGATCACCCACCTACACGCGCTGCTGGAACCCGGAGGGTTCGCCCATGGCCACGGAGCGGGCCTGTCTCTTGATCGCCGATATCTCGGGATACACGAGCTACCTGGTGGGTGTCGAGCTCGACCACGCGCAAGACATCCTGGCCGATCTCATGCGCACCATCGTCACCACGCTGCAGCCCGGCTTCCGGCTGGCCAAGCTGGAGGGCGACGCGGCGTTCATGTACGTCGTCACCGACCAGATCGACGGGTCGCTGTTGCTCGATTCGATCGAGCGCTGCTACTTCGGCTTCCGGCGGCGACGCCGCGACGTGCGCCAGGCGACCTCCTGCCCGTGCAAGGCGTGCACGCACATCCCCGACCTCAACCTGAAGTTCGTCGTCCACCACGGCACGATCATGCGCCAGGAGCTGGCGGGCGGTGAGGAACTGGTCGGGTCGGATGTCATCGTGGTCCACCGGCTGCTCAAGAACGAGGTGGTTGCATCCACCGGCATCGCGGCTTACTCGCTCTTCACGCAACAGTGTGTCGACGCCATGGACGTCGACGTGTCCGCGCTCGGGATGCGTCCCTCCAGCGAGACGTACGAGCACATCGGCGCGGTCCCCTTCTGGATCCACGACCTGGGCCGGCGCTGGGAAGAAGAAGAGTCGCGCACGCGCGTCATCGTCGAGGAGAGCGACGCCGTGTTCGAATGGAACATGCCCATTTCGGCGCCGCCGCAGGTCGCCTGGGAGTTCCTCACCACGCCCGGCCGACGGCTCACCTGGACGCCGGGAATGACCAGCGTCGAGTGCGTCGCACCCGGCAACCGCCGCGGCGTGGGGGCGGTCAACCACTGCGCGCACGGCAAGAACGCAAGCATCGAAGAGCTGCTCGACTGGCGACCCTACGACTACTTCAGCCTCCGGAACACCGTTCCCACCCCCTTGGGCACGCTCAGCTTTCTGCAGACGACCGAGTTCGAGCCCACGCCCAGCGGGACGATCGTGCACATGCGGGGCGCGGCGCCCAAGACCCTCAGGGAGCGGATCCTCATGCGGCTGGCAGAGGGAATGTTCACGCGTGGACTCCACGCCGCCCAGGCCGCTCTGGTCGAACAGATGAGCGCGGAGCTCGAGCGCCAAGCCCGGGACGCCGTTGCAGAGCCGGACCTGCCTCCGCCGCTGGCGGAGGGCGCGCTCAAGAGCGTGTCTACCGACTAGCGCCCGCTCCCCGACGCATCCACGTGGCCCGTATACCGGACCGAGAGTCGGAACCCCATTCGCTCGTAGATCGGCCGTCCCATCGAGCTGGCCTGCAGGGCAGCAACGTCGCAACCGGCGGCCTCGCCGTCGGCGACCACGCGAGCGGTCATCGCCTCGCCGAATCCACGTCGTCGCGCCGTCGGGAGCGTCGCGATGTTGTACACCCCGATCGTCCGGCCGGTCCGCCATCCCAGGCCGGCCGTCACCGGCTCGCCCTCGAGGTAGCCGACGTACACGGCACACTCGGGACGCTCGAGTAACCCGATTCCCAGCATCGCCTGGGCGACCGATGGATCTGCACCGAACCCGTCGGTCACAACGCGCCGGTGCGCTTCGAGTCCGGGCTCATCGGTCACTCGCCGGATTTCGAGACCCGCTTCCGGCTTAGCTGATCGCGCCCGGTGGCTCACGGGATGGAGCGTCATCGCCTGCGTCACCGCGCGGTCCGAGCTCACCAGACCGAAATCGGCCATGAGTGGTTTGAACCGATCGTCGGGCCCATCGCGGAGACTGACCACGAACAGGTCTCCGCGCTCCCTGGCGAGACGAACGCTCTGCCCGAGAGCCGATGCCGACGCGCCTGGATCCTCCACCAGGATCTGGTTGAAGAAGCGCATCGCGACGTGGCCCAGCAGGGTCACGATGCCGCGGTCGCGGACAACCAGGCCACGCTCGTTCATGGAGGCCGAAGCCGCCAGGTACGCAATCCAGTTCTCATGCTCGAGCTCGGCGAGCGACGAAGGGTCCACGCCCCGACGCTAGCACCCGCGGCGCAGAATTGCCCTTGCTTATGCGAAGTTCGGCAGTAGAGCGTCCGCTCGCCGCACTGGTCGTGGCGCTCGGAGCTGTCCAGGCTTTGCTCATCGCCCTGACCGTGGCCCGCATCCTGGATCCGGGGTGGGTGACGGTTGATGCCATCGGTGCCATAGCGGGCCTGGGCATGGCGTCGGCGGTGCTCGCATGGGCCCTGTGGGTGCCCTCGCG
This sequence comes from uncultured Anaerolineaceae bacterium, assembly GCA_964610835.1. Taxonomy (GTDB): domain Bacteria; phylum Chloroflexota; class Limnocylindria; order Limnocylindrales; family CSP1-4; genus JALYGJ01. The sequence continues at coordinate 4,593 of CAZSWK010000012.1, forward strand.
CGGTCGTCGAATGGCGACATCATTGAATGCGCTCGCGATCCTGGCGGGGCTTGTCTACAGCGGCGTCTGGCTGTCGCTGTTCGGCGGCACCTTCTACACGGACGATGTGTTTCGCGTCGGGCTGGCCGTCGCCTGCGACGTTCTCTTCGCAATTTGGCTCATAGCGGCCGCGAGGCGCGCCGGATCGGCCACGCCACTGGCGGGCATCTACTGGGTAGCAATGCTGCTGTCAGTACGCGCCATCGGCGAGTTGCTGTTGTTCGTGCCGCTCCTGATGCCGTCGTCCGGCGGCCTGGGCCCAAACTTCGTCGACATCCTGGCGGCGGGCCTCGTGTTGGTCGGCTGGATCCTGCTGGCCGTTTGGGAGATCGCTCTTGGCCTTTGGCTGCTCCGTGCCAATCGCACTGCGCCGGAAGGGGTTCAGCCTCCCGGAGCCGCCTGACCGGCTGAGCTGCCCCGTGGCGGCGCTGTTCCGAGCGCGACCAGCACGGCGAGCGCCAGGAACGCCGCCGAGAGAACGATGAGCCCGACATCCAGCGGTGCACGACTCTGCCCGGGTGGCGGCGTGAGACCACGCAACGGCGTCGTCCAAACTACGGTCAGGAACGCCGCATAGACGAGGCACACGACCGACCCAACCAGCCGGCCGAACGGGATCCGGTAAAGGAGCATCAGACCTGCCGCCAGCAGCGGGATGGCCATGAACAAGAGGGCAAGACCGCCGCCGTAGTCGCCGCCGGTCAGCCCAAAGACGATCGGCCCGGCAATCCCCACGACCAGCGAAACGGCGCCCAGGACCAGCACGCCACCGACGCCCACTATCCACGAGCGCTCGCGCCACGAGCCCATCCGCGGAACGTGCGAGTGCATGCGCCGACCGTATTCACCACCGCTGCGCCGGCCAGTGCCATCCGGCCCATGACCGTAACTGGAACCCGCAACTGCGCGCCCCCGAGGCTGATCTCCCAAGCGGATCATCTGCCGGTCATGGAGGTCGTGGGAAGCCCAATCCGGCCGTCGGATGCCCGACGGCGGACGACTGATGCAGCTGGCGGATCAGAAATCGTCTGAACGCCCCGTGACACGCGGTCGGCCAGCCCCACAACGGACGTTTGATCCGCAGGAAGCATCGCCATATGTGAACTCGTGCCGGGCCCCCGTTGACCCAGCACGAACAACACCACTCGTGGTAACCTGTCCGATCAAACAGAACGTTTGGTCTAAATGGGAGGGCCCGATGCGGCTCTATGCGCCCGCCGGCACGGTCGAAACGCTCGAACGTTTCCTGGCGCTCCCCGAGGTGGCCGACGCGCTCGTCGAGCATCGCGTGCTCCCGGAGCGCCCCGCCCGCACCGCGCCCTTCCCAGGGTGGCTGGACAAGCGCCTCGTGCGCGCGTTGCACGCGCAGGGCATCGAGATGCTCTACACGCACCAGGCACAGTCGCTCGAGGCGCTGCGCAATGGCCAGGACATCGCCGTCGTCACGCCCACCGCGAGTGGCAAGAGCCTGTGCTACGACCTGCCCGTCCTCCAGTCGGTCGTCGACGATCCCGCGGCGCGGGCGCTGTACCTCTTCCCGACCAAGGCCCTCAGCCAGGATCGGCTGGCCGTCTTCCGCGAACTGGCGCAGGCAGCCGACATCGAGATCCAGGCGGGCGTTTACGACGGCGACACGCCGGCGCCCATTCGGTCGGTCATCCGATCAGCCGGCCAGGTGGTGGTCACCAACCCGGACATGCTCCACGCGGCGATCCTGCCGCATCACACCAAGTGGTTTCAGCTCTTCGAGCAGCTGCGCTACATCGTGGTCGACGAGGCGCATTCGTACCGCGGCATCTTCGGGTCGCACGTCGCCAACGTGCTGCGCCGCCTGCTGCGGCTGTGCGCGCACTACGGCTCCAGCCCGCAGATCGTGTGCTGCTCGGCGACCATCGGCAACCCACGATCGCTGGCCGAGACGCTCACCGGCCGGCCGGTCACGGTCATCGACGACAACGGCGCACCGGCCGGCGAGAAGCACGTCGTGGTGCTCAACCCGCCGGCGCTCGACCGGCGAACGGGCATCCGACCGGGTGCCCTGGGCCTCGCCCGCTCGGCGGCGCTGGCGTTCCTGCGCGCCAGCCGGCAGACCATCGTGTTCGGTCGGTCGCGGGTCGGCGTGGAGCTGCTGCTGACAGGTCTGCGCGAGGCGCTGCGCGAGGGTCGCGGTCCGCACACCCGCGTGCGCGGCTACCGCGGCGGTTACCTGCCCACGGAACGTCGGGCGATCGAGGCCGGCCTGCGCACCGGTGAAGTGCTCGGGGTGGTGTCGACCAACGCGCTCGAGCTGGGCATTGACATCGGACGGCTCGACGCGGCGATCCTGGCCGGCTACCCGGGCACGATCGCCGGCACGTGGCAGCAGATGGGCCGCTCCGGGCGCCGCCGCGAGGCCAGCGTCGCGATCCTGGTTGCCGGCGCCGGCCCCGTCGACCAGTTCGTGGCCACACACCCCGAGTACCTTTTCGAGGCATCGCCGGAGGAGGCACGGCTCGATCCGACCAACCTGCACGTGCTGCTCGCGCACGTGCGCGCCGCGACCTTCGAACTGCCCTTTGCGGCCGACGATTCGCTGGCCGGCGTGCCCACCGACGAACTGCTCGCTTTCCTCGCCGAGGAAGGCCACGTCCGCCAGGCCGACGATGGACGCTGGTACTGGGCAAGCGAAAACTTCCCCGCGTCGGAGATCTCGCTGCGCGTCGCGGCGCCGGAGAACGTGGTCATCATCGACACGCTGGGCCATCCGCGGCCGGTGGTCATCGGCGAGGTCGATCTTTTCTCGGCACGCACGCTGGTCCACGAGAACGCCATCTACCTGCACGAGTCGCGCCAGTACCACGTCGATCGGCTCGACTGGGACGAGAAGCGCGCCTACGTCCGGCCGGTCGACGTCGACTACTACACGCAGGCGGAGCTGGCGGTCACGCTCAAGCCGCTCGAAACTTTCGCGGGTGCGGCCGCCGGGCCGGCGGCGCAGCGGGCACACGGCGAGGTGATGGTTTCGAGCCTCGCCACCATATTCAAGAAGCTGCGCCTCGAGACGCACGAGAACCTGGGCTGGGGGCGCATCCACCTGCCCGAGATCGAGCTGCACACCACGGCCTACTGGCTGGCCCTGACTGCGGAGGCGGCGGCTGGCTGGCGACGCGACGAACTGGACGTGGCGCTAGCCGGCGCGGGTCGCGCGCTGCAGACCGTCGGGTCGGTACTGCTGATGGCCGACCCGCACGACCTGGGCGTCGTCGCGCAGGTGCGCTCGCCACACGCCGAGCTGCCGGTCATCTACCTGTACGACTCGGTGCCGGGCGGCGTGGGCCTGGCAGCGCGACTGTTCGACCGCCACTT